>DASTSX010000205.1:0-23573 GCA_035760455.1 Gemmatimonadaceae bacterium
GCAGGATCGACGGCGAGAGCTGCCAGAGGAACATCTGCACCTGCACGACGTCGGGGGCGAAGTCGCGGAGCTCACGCCGCAGCGCGCGCGCGGCGGAGAGATTCACGGTCGACGTCAGCGTCTGGACGCGCGTGGTGGTGCCCCAGCAGGTCGTGTCCGCGAACGAGACGCCGGCGATGAGCTGCGCGCGGCTCGCGAAGACCCGCACCTCGTGCCCGCGCGCGCGAAAACCGTCGCGCAGGTCGAGCGTGATGCGCTCCGCCCCCGCCGTCGGGGTGGCGTAGTCGTTGACCAGCAGGATGCGCATCAGCGGCCTGCGCGAGCGCCGCTCACCGTGGCGATGGTCTCCGGCCAGCGCGGCGTCTCGGCGGCGCGGCTGACCAGCGAGCGCTCGGCCGCCTCGATCACGGCGAGGTTGCGCACGCCGTCGACGAGATCGGGGCCGGCGAAGGCGTTCCCCGCGGCGCTCCAGGTGAACGCCTCGAGCGCGGCGGCGAACGACGGCTCGGCGCCCGGCGAGCGGAGCACGCGCTGCGGCTCGAGTGCCGCCAGCGCGCGCACGAGACGCCGCGCGCGCGCGCCACGCTCCGTGGCGGGAACGTGCTCGGCGCGCAGGAGCTCGGTGCGGTCCATCACGAGCTTCCCCTCCGTGCCGAGGATCTCGAGGCGGTTCTCGTCCGTCGCGCCCAGCGAAGCGAACAGCTGCACCATCACTCCGGACGCGAGCTCGAGCTGCACCGCGGCGTGATCGGCCTCGCCGCGCAGCGAGCGCGAGGTCGCGTACACGCGGACGACTTCGTCGCCGAGCAGGTAGTGGACGAGGTCCACGTGGTGCGACGCGAGATCGAGCAGAACGCCCCCGCCCGTGGAGCGCGTGCGCTTCCAGTCGGGGAGCTCGTTCGGCAGGATCGAGAAGACGCCGCGGACCCCGAGCGGCGTGCCGATCGCGCCGTCGCGCACTCGCTGACGGATGCTCGTGATCTGGGGATGGAAGCGGAAGTTGAAGCCGATCATGCCGATGGTTCGCGCCCGTCGCCACGCGTCGAGCAGGGGTACCGACTCGACGAGCGACGGCACGAGGGGTTTCTCGACGTAGACGTGCAGCCCGGCGTCGAACGCCGCGACCGCCACCGGCCCGTGGAGATGCGGCGGCACACAGATCACCGCCGCGTCGATCCCTCCGGCACGCAGCAGATCGCGGTAGTCGGCGTACACTGACGCGCCACGCGCGATCGCGGCCGCGGCACGACGATTCTCCTCGTCCGGCTCGGCGATCGCGGCGACGCGCACCCCCGTGAGCCGCGCGAGCACCGGCAGATGGATCCCCCGCGCGATCCGCCCACAGCCGATGACCCCCACGCGGAGCGTCATCGACGGCGAGCGGGCGCGGGGTCTGGTCGGGTCACGCTAGTCGAGCGATGCGATGGCCGCGCGAAGCACCTCGGCCGAGTGCTCCAGCGCGCGGCGCTCGGCGTCGTCCATCGTCGGTGGGATGACGTCCACCGCGCCGCCGACGTCCACCACGGTCGGGAGCGACAGTGCGACGTCGCGCAGGCCGAGCGCGCCCGTCTGTACGCGCGACACGGTGAGCACGCGCCGCTCGCCGCGCAGGGCGGAGCGCAGCAGCGCCGCGGTGGTGAGGCCGATCGCGTGGTTCGTCGCGCCCTTCCGCTTGATGATCTCGTAGGCGGCCGTGCGCACCTCGGTCGCGATCGGCTGCTCGCGCTCCGTGGACCAGCCGGGCCACTGGCGCAGCGGCGTGCCGCCGACGTGCGCGCTCGACCACAGCACCACCTCCGAGTCGCCGTGCTCGCCGACGACCTGCGCGTGGACCGAATGCGGATCGACGCGCAGCTCCTCGCCGAGCACCTGCCGCAGTCGCGCCGTGTCGAGCATCGTACCGGTGCCGATGACGCGTTCGGGTGGGAGCCCGGAGCTCTTGGCGAGGACGTAGGTCAGCACGTCCACTGGATTGGTGACGACCACGACGAGCCCCTGATATTCGCGCAGCGTCGCGCCGAGCTCGCGCAGGATCTTCGCGTTGTCGCGCAGCAGGTCGAGGCGCGACTCGCCGGGCTTGCCGCCGCGTCCCGCGGCGACGACGAGCGCGTCGGTGCCGAGCATCTCCTGGGTCGAGACCGCGCGCACCGTCGCGGTGGTGTAGAACGCGGCGCCGTGGCCGAGATCCATCGCCTCGCCTTCGGCCACCTCGTGACGCACGTCGGCGAGCAGCAGCTCACTCGCGAAGCCCGCGTGCAGCGTCGAGATCGCGACGCTCGCGCCGACCCAGCCCGTACCGATCACTCCGACGGAGATCGGCATCAATCACGCCCGGTCGCCCACAGGATGGCGCCAGCGAGGTGGTCGAGGTACGCCTGCTCCTTCCAGCTCTCGTGCGTGTGGCCCATCTCCGAATAGATGGTCCGGCCGCCCTGGAAGACGCGGTACCAGGCCATCGGGTGGACGGCGCCCATCTGGCCTCCCGAGTACGACTTCTCGTCGATCGTGATCAGCACCTTCACCTCGGCGGGCGGCGCGGCGCGGAAGTCGTACCACTCGTCGCGTCGCGTCCAGACCTCGGGCAGACACTTCGTGCTGAGGTGGGTCCGATCGCGCACGTCGAGCCGCGCCTCCTGCACCCTCGGGTGGCTCTTGAAGTAGGCGCCGACGAGCTGTCCGTACCACGCCCAGTCGTACTCGGTGTCGGTCGCCGAGTGGACGCCCACGAACCCGCGGCCGGCGCGGATGTACCGCTCGAAGGCGGCCTGCTGTGCGTCGTCGAGCACGTCGCCGGTGGTCATCATGAACACCACGGCGGCGAACCTTCGCAGCGACTGGTCGGTGAAGACCGTAGGATCCTCGGTCGACTCGACGTCGAAGCCGTGCCTGGCACCGAGCGCGGTGACGGCGGCGACGCCGTCGGGGATCGAGGCGTGACGGAAGCCCTTCGTGCGCGAGAACACGAGCACGCGGGTGCCGGCGCGCGGGCGCGCCAAGGTACAGGTGCCGGCGCTGGCGGGCGCCGCGGCCGCGCCCGCGGCAGGTGACTGGGGACTCTGCTGTGCGGAGAGCGCACTGGCGGAGAACAGCAGGGCGGCGGTCGAGAGCGTCCGGACCGGCAGCCGGTGACGAGTGGCGGGCATGGGACCTGGGGGGTCGCGGTGAGACGTGCGGCATCGCCGCGCCAGAGCGCGGGTCGGCAAGATGATCGGCAGTTCCGGTCTATCGCAATGCGGGCGCCAGAGCGCACATTCCGATCTTGACCCTGACGAGGGCAGTCTCTTGCTTTCCGCGCACGTTTTTTAAACGAACAAACTCCCCATGGCCTCAGAGCGCGCTCCCGTGACATCACCGGCCCCCGCACGGCGGTACATCCCCGGTCTGCGTTGGTGGATCTGCGGGCTGCTCTTCTTCGCCACCACGATCAACTACGTGGACCGGCAGTCGCTCAGCGTCCTCAAGACGCTGCTCGAGCGCGAGATGAACTGGAGCGAGGCCGATTACGGTTGGATCCAGTTCGCGTTCACGGCTGCGTACGCGGCGTTCCCGTCCTTTGCCGGCCGCGTGATGGACGCAAAGGGGGTGAAGTTCGGGCTGGCGATGGCCCTCATCGGCTGGTCGGTGATGTCGATGGTCACCGCGTTGGCGCGCGGAACGATGGGATTCGCCGTCGCGCGGTTCTTCCTCGGCGCCTTCGAGGCCGGGAACTTCCCGGCGTCGATCAAGGCGATCGGCCAGTGGTTCCCGCAGCGCGAGCGCGCCCTGGCGACGGGGGTGTTCAACTCCGGGACGAACGTCGGCGTGATGATCTCGTTCGTCACCGTGCTGATGGCGACGTCGTTCGGCTGGCAGACGGCGTTCATCATCATCGGCGCGATCGGCTTCCTGTGGCTGATCTTCTGGCAGATCGGCTTCCACGCGCCGGAGAACCATCCGAACCTGTCGCCGGAGGAGCTGGCCCACATCAAGTCGGACCAGGCGCAGAACGAGGAGAAGCTCAAGCTGCACTGGACCACGCTGCTGCGGTTCAAGCAGATCTGGCCCTTCCTGCTCGCCAAGCTGCTGACCGATCCCGTGTGGTGGTTCTACCTGTACTGGTTGCCGTCGTACCTCGCCAAGGAGCGCGGGCAGAACATCCTCGGGAGCGCGTACCTGCTGACGGCGATCTACACCGCGGCCAGCTTCGGCTCGATCGCGGGGGGCTGGCTCTCGGGGCACCTGATCAAGAGCGGCTGGCGGATCGCAACGGCACGCTACGCCGCGATGGGGATCGCCGCCGTGTGCGCGCCGTTCGCCATCCTGGCCTACTACACCGACAACTTCACCCTCTGCCTCGTGCTGCTCGGCGTCGTCACCGCGGCGCATCAGGCGTGGTCGGCCAACCTGTTCACGTCGGCGACGGACCTGTTCCCGTCGAAGGTCACCGGCTCGGTGGTCGGATTGGGCGCAACGACGGGCGGCCTCGGCGGGATGTTCCTCACGCTGCTCGCGGCGCTGTCGATCCAGTGGGTGGGGAACCAGAGCGTGGTGTTCGTTTGGGCGGGGCTGATGCACCCGCTGAGCCTCCTGATCTTCTGGCTCGTGCTCGGCCGCGACTTCAAGATGGCCAACGTCGACGCGATCATCGACACGAACAAGGTGTCGCGCCCGCTGATCATGGCGGGGGCCGGTCTGATCGTGCTCGGGCTCGCGCTCGTCGCGCTGATCTGGTCGAACTGGGAGGTCGCGGTGGCGGCAGCGAAGCTCGCGGGTGCGGCCCAGGCGGCGACGGCCTCCGTCGGCGTGGTGCTCGTGGGGCTGACGCTGCTCTACGCGGGCATGCGGAAGCAGCCGATGGCCGCGGTGGCGTGAGACGGTGAATCGGTGAATCGGTTGGAACGGCCTCGGGACGCTTCTGCATCCCGAGGCCGTTTCCGATTTACCGATTCACCGATTCACCGATTCACGCCGCAGTTCTACGGACGCCGCAGCAGCCCGCCGAGTCCCTTGCGGACTCCCTGCTTCGCGGCCTCCTTGGCCGCCTCGGCGGCGGCCTCCTTGGCCGCGCCCTTGGCGCTCGGGGCGCTGTCGGGCATCTGCCCCTCCGTGGCGGGCTGACCGGCCTGCGCGGCCTCGGCCGCCTGCGCCGCCTTCGCCTGCTCCATCTGCGCGGCCATCGCCTTGGTCTGGGCGCCCATGTCCATCACCTGATAGTCGGCGGGTGCGACGAGGAGCGCGTCGTCCACGTTGCCGGCCTTGAGCTCGGTCACTTCCATCGTAGAGACGCTGGTCGTCTTCTCGCCCTTGTCGCTCGTCGACGTCGTGGACGTGATCGTCTTCACGGGGATTCCCTTGCCCATCTTCGCCACGGCGTCGGCCGTCTTGTTCATCAGCTCGGCGAACGCGCCGCCGCCCACGGGGCGCATGCTGCCCATGCGGGCGAAGGGATTGGCGAAGCCGGCCTTCTCGTCGGCCATCCAGTAGTCCTGGACGATGTGCTCGGTGCTGTTGCGGTTCATGAACGCGACCTTCATCGCGATCTTGTAGTCCTGCGTCACGCGGTACTTCGTCGTCGCCATGCCGAGGACCGGCTCGCCCGGGCCGAGCTTCTCGAAGCCGACGGCGACGTCGGTGATCGAGATGCGCATGCCGGGCATGTTGGCGGCGAGCGCGCTCATCCCCTTCTCGAGGTCCTCGAAGGTGAACTTGAGGATCTGCTTCTCCTTCGGGTTCACGATCATCATCGACGTCGGATCGTAGAGGATGTAGCCGCCCTTGTCGGCCATCGCGCCGCGCTCCTTCGACGCCTCGTCGATGTCGAGGCGCCCTCCCTTCGACGTCACCATCGCGCGGCCGGACAGGACGACGTAGTCCTTCGTCTTGCCGTTCGGCTCCGTGACTTGGCCGGTGATGCGCATGCGGTAGGTGTAGCCGGGCGAGAAGACGCGCGGCGCGGCCGCGGCGAGAGTGAGCACCGAACCGGCGACGGCCAGCGCGATGCCCGAGCGACGGGCGTACGACATGGGGATCCTCCGAGGGGAGCTGCGGTCCAGTCTTACAACGAGGGATCGAAGCTAGGGGGCTCTGGCGAATTCGTACAGACCCGTTGCGGACTGGTGACTTGGCGAGTTGCATAGTGGGCTCGTTCGAACGAACGCGCCATCGCACTCACCAACTCACCGCCCTCCATGCCCCTGCTCTGGGTCGCCGTCGGCGTCGCGCTGATGCTCACGCTTCTGCTCTTCGTGAAGCTGGATGCGTTCCTCGCGCTGCTCATCACCTCCCTCGTCGTCGGGCTGCTCAACGGGATGGATCTGCTCGGCGCACTGCAGTCGATCCTGCGCGGGATCGGCAACACGATGGGGAACGTGGCGCTGATGCTGGTGTTCGGGGCGATGCTCGGCCGGCTGCTGGACGAGAGCGGCGCGGCGCAGGCGATCGCGACGCGGTTCATCGACATCACCGGCCGGAAGCACATCCAGTTCGCGATGGCGACGACGGGGTTGCTGGTCGGGATCGCGATGCACTACAACGCCGGGTTCCTGGTGCTGATCCCGCTGGTGTACACGGTGGCGCTGTCCACCGGGCTGCCGCTCGTGTACGTCGGGCTGCCGCTGGCCTCGGCGCTGTCGGTGACGCACGGGTTCACGCCGCCGCATCCCGCGCCGACGTTCCTCGCGCTGCTGTACAACGCCGACGTGAACCGCACGCTGCTCGTCGGTCTCATCGCGGCGGTGCCGGCGGCGCTCGTCGGCGGCGTGCTGTTCAGCCGCGTGGTGAAGGTGCGCGCGATGTCGCCGCCCGAGGGGCTGGTGCGCGTGGCGCCGATGGAGCGCGAGGCGCTGCCGGGCTTCGGCATCAGCCTCTTCGCGGCGCTCGTGCCCGTGATCCTCATGCTGGCCAACGCCGTGGTGGACATCGCGCTCGGCACGTCGGCGGTCGATCCCTTCCGGCCGGGCACCGACTACAAGGCGCAGCTCGCGCAGGTGGTGACGGATCCGGGTCTACGCGCGCTGGTCACGTCGCTGAAGTTCTTCGGCAACGCGACGGTCGCGCTCATGATCTCCGTGTTCTTCGCCCTCTATTTCCTCGGCATCCGCCGAGGGCGGCCGATGGAGGCGATGATGAAGAGCCTGCAGGTCGGCGTGGCGAGCATCGCGGGGATCCTGCTGATCATCGCGGCGGGTGGTGCGTTCTCGCAGGTGCTGCGCGACGGCGGCGTGTCCGACTACATCACGCAGCGCGCGGCGACGATCCGGATCAACCCGCTCCTTCTCGCCTTCGGCGTGGCGGCCCTGCTGCGCGCCGCGATCGGCTCGGCCACGGTGGCGGGGATGACGGCCGCGGGGGTGCTCGCGCCGACCGCCGCGAACGCCGCAGTGCCCCCCGAGCTGATGGTGCTCGCCACCGGGGCCGGCAGCCTGATGTTCTCGCACTTCAACGACAGCGGCTTCTGGATGTTCAAGGAGTACTTCAACGCGACGATCCGAGAGACCTTCCTCACGTGGAGCGCGATGGAGCTGATCGTCGGGTTGATGGGGCTCGCGGCGGCGCTGGTGATGAGCCTCGTGTGGTGATCGCTCCGGCGTACAGAATTCGAGTGGCGTCCCAACGGCGCGAACACGGATCACCCGGATCTTCCGGAGACTGCCGGATGAGCCTCGAGCTCGGCACGGAGATCCATGCGCCGCAGCCACCTAGAACCTTTGGGGTCGTGGATGGAGAGGAGCGGTGCCGTGGTAGTGGCACCGCGACCCAGAGAGGTATTGATCCGGCTTCTTCCGAACCATCCGGCAGTTTCCGGGTTCGCGCCGTTGGCCCTCCGGTAGTGGCCTCCCGGGTCAGAACCGCAAGGCCGAGATCCACTGGTAGTCGCGCTTGACACTGTCGATCGGCGCGCCCGGATAGCTCTCCTGCTCGACGTACACGAGCTTCTCGTCGATGTCCTTCGCCGCGAGCGCCAGCACGCCTCGGAGGTCGAGGATCCCCTTGCCGAGCTCCGCGTCGTTGGCGGAGCGCATGGACGGGACGTCCTTGATGTGGAACGACCAGTAGCGGTCGCCGTAGCGCTTCATGTAGTCGATCGGGTCCTTGCCGCCCATCGCGACGTTGCCCGTGTCGAGCTGGTGGCGGACGACGGCGGGATCGGTGCGCTCGACGAGCTTGTCGTAGGCGACCGCGCCGTCGAGGACGACGAAGTCGTCGCCGTGATTGTGGAAGCCGATCCAGATGCCGCGCTTGCGCGCCACCGCGCCGGCCTCGTTCATCCGGTCGCCCCAGGACACGTACGAGTCGAGGGAGCGACGCGCGTCCCCCGGCAGGCTGGCGACGAACAGGTAGCGGTGGCCGAGCACGTTCGCTTCGTCGAGCGTGCGCTCGAGGTTGGCCGCCGCGATGGACTGCGACCCCATGTGCGTGGAGGGCGCCCGCAGGCCGTGCTTGTCGAGCATCGCGCGGACCTGCGCCGCCGGCGTGTTGAAGTTGTTGTTCGACATCAGCAGCTCGACGTCGTCGTAGCCCGCGGCGCGGATGTCGGCGAGCGTCTGGTCGAGGTTCGTGCGGCCGGCATCGCGGAGGGAGTACAGCTGGAGCCCGATGCGCTTGAGGCGCCGGCCGCCGACGGCAGCGCCGCCGGCCGACGCGGCGGTACCCGAGCTGGCGCACCCGATCGCCGGAGCGATCAACGCGGCGCCGAGGGTGTGGACGAACGTGCGTCTGTGCATGAGCGAGGCTCCGAGAGAGGCGGAGGCCAAAGTATCGAACGAACCTCGTGGAAGGGAGCCTCGCCGGTCGCCGAGGGACCGTTCGCTCGGCGTCCCAACGGCGGGACCCCGGACCACCCGGATGAAAATCGGAACCGACCGGATCAGTCTCGTGCGGTGGCGTGATCACTGCGCCGCAGCCAACGAAGCGCTTCGTGGCCGTGGATGGAGAGGAGCGGTGCGCGTAGGTACGCAATCCGACCCGGAGAGGAGCGGTGCGCGTAGGTACACAATCCGACCCGGAGAGGAGCAGATCCGGCAGTTTCGCAGTTCAGAATCCGGCCGTTTCCGTTCCCCCGCTTGGTCGGCGCTCGATACCGCTGCCGGCGCGAGTGGCATCGCGCCCGCCCTTGCCGAGCCGCGATCGCGGGCCGATCTTGCCCGCCGACCACTCAACACCTCGGATGACTCGTATGGCTTCGACTTCACGTCGCGACTTCGTGCGCATGACGGCACTCAGCGTCGCGGGCGCGCCGCTCATTCCCTCGATCGCGCATCGCGCCACGCCCACCACCGTCCGCCAGGAGAAGAAGCTCGGCTACGCGCTGGACGGGCTCGGCAGCCTCAGCACGAACCAGATCGCGCCGGCGCTGCAGAAGACGAAGCTCTGCCGCCTGGCGGGCATCGTGACCGGGACGCCGGCGAAGGCCGAACAATGGAAGGCGAAGTACGGCATCCCCGACCGGAGCATCTACAATTACGACACGATCGGTCGCCTGGCCGACAACCCGGACGTCGACGTCGTGTACATCGTGACCCCGAACTCCCTCCACGCGCGGGACACGATCAAGGCCGCGCGGGCGGGAAAGCACGTGCTCTGCGAGAAGCCGATGGAGGTGACGACGGAGCGCTGCCGGCAGATGATCGCCGCATGCAAGGCGGCGAACCGCCAGCTCGCGATCGGCTACCGCTGCCGGTTCGAGCCGCACCACCTCGAGATGCTCCGCATCGCCAAGGAGAAGGAGCTCGGCGAGGTGCGGCTCATCGAGTCCGGCTTCGGCTTCTCGATCGGCGACCCGACGCAGTGGCGCCTCAAGCACGCGCTCGCCGGCGGCGGGCCGTTGATGGACGTCGGGGTCTACTCGATCCAGTCCGCCGAGATGATCGCCGGCCAGTACCCGATCGCCGTCGCCGCGATGACGACGAAGACGGATCCGGTGAAGTTCAAGGAAGTCGAGGAGTCGATGACGTACGAGCTGAAGTTCGCGAACGGCATCTCGGCGTCGTGCACGACGACGTACAAGGTGAACGGCTTCAACCGCACCACGGCGTACGCCGACCGCGGCTCGTTCGGCCTCGCCCCCGCGTTCAACTACGGCGGGATCCGCGGCTGGCGCAGCGACCGCAAGGAGCTCGCGGCCGCCGAGATCGATCAGTTCGCGACGGAGATGGACGACTTCGCCGACTGCATCATCAACAACCGGCCGACGACCGTGCCGGGCGAGATGGGGATGCGCGACGTGCAGACGATGATGGCGCTGTACGAGTCGGCGAGGACGGGGAGGGTGGTGAGGTTGGGGTAACGGGGGGTGCGCGGGTGCGCGGGTGCGCAACGGCCTCGGGAGGCACAAGTTTCCCGAGGCCGTGGTCGTAACGCACCCGCGCACCCGCGCAGAGCGCACCCGCGCAGTTCAGTAATGCGTGTGATTCACCACCTGCTCGCGTAACCACTCCGCCGACCGACGTGCCCGCGTGCCGTTCGCGTTCGCGCCGCTCGAGCCCCACACGCGCATCACGCCCGGCGCGAGGGTGACCACCTCGTCGGCGCGGTCCCCCATGACGTCGAACATGTGGAACACGCCGTCGGGGAACCACAGCTCGCCGGTGCCGTCGCCGCGGAGGTGGAACTTGTGCCAGAAGAGCTGCTGGCGGCCGTCGCCGCGCCAGTCGCCCTGCACGAAGACCGGATTCCCGTTGAGCGGCTGCGCCGGCCATTTCGAGAGAAGGCGCAGCGTCGGATCGAACCACCAGACCTGTCCCGAGAGCCGGGGCTCCCCCGCCTGCGGGTTGCCGTAGGTCCGCGCGCCGACGACGAGCTGCGGCCCACGCACGCCGTCGAGGAAGCTGCCGACGGCGAGCTGCTGCGCATGCTCGGCGGCGTGCTGGCGCAGGATGCGCCCCGTCGCCGCGTCGAAGACGAACACCCCCGCCTCGCTCTGCGTGGACACGATCTCAAGGCGGCCGTCGCCGGTGACGTCGACGAACCGGTAGCTGTCGGGGTGGTCGTGGTTGTCGAAGAAGAAGTCGAACCGGTTCCAGCGCGGCTTGCCGCTCGCGTCGAGCACGAGCGGGCCGACGACCACCTCGTCGATGGCGTCGCCGTCGAGGTCGACGGGATACACGTAGTGGCCGAGGTGGTCCTTGCGCTTCAGCTCCACGTGGCTCCAGCGCGGCCGCAGCCGCGCATCGTACGCGGCGACGACGATCGAGTCCCCGCTGTCGCTGAGGAGGACGACGTCGCGTGCCTCGCCCCGGGACAGGCGGCCGATCGCGATGCGGAAGTTGTTGTAGACGTGCGGCTTCGCGCGCGTCGGCCACTCGACGCGATGGGTGATCGCCCCCGTCATCCCGTCCGCGGCGACGAGCCACTCCTTCCCGTCGATCTCGCGCCAGTGCACGAGCTCGGCCCTGCCGTCGCCATCGAGATCCCACAGCGCGCCCGGCGCCTCGAACTCGGCGCGCAGGGCCTCGCCGCTGGCAGGGGCGTCCCACGACCACCGCTTCGTGCCGTCGAAGGTGAAGACGTGGACGGAGTAGCCCGGGGCGAAGACGGCGAAGTCGGTGCGGCCGTCGCCGTCGACGTCGCCGAACTTCACCATCGTGGAGCGCGGGATCGGGTACTCGCGCAGGAGCCGCACGTCGGGTTGGAGCTGGAGCGGGCGCAGGTCCTCCTCTCGCAGGTCGCTTCGCGTGGAGAGCACGAGCACGTCGAGCACGGGCCGGCCCTCGATGCGCATGAGCCGGACGTCCAGCCGACCGCGCGGCAGATCGAGCTCGCCGACCCGCGCGAACCGCATCGGGGCGTTGCCGACCTTCCCGCCCACCACTCGCTCGCCGAGCGCGATGCGGAACCCGCTCGACGAGTCGCCGTGGGTGCGGGCATACAGATAGTAGCGGCCCGCGGCCGGTACGTCGGCGCGCACGACGTAGTTGTGATTCGTGCGCATCTGGAGCGCGACGTTGTTGAACACCCAGGGCACGCGCAGGGCGGCGGCATCGGTGATCACGTGGCCCCGCGCGAGCTCGCCGACGAAGCGCGAGGCGTCGACGACGACGAGCGCGTTGGGGGTAACGCTGCGCTGCGCGTCGGCGGGCACCGCGAGCAGCAGAGCAGCGACGGCGTACGGAACGATCGAACGAGGCATGGCGTGCGCGGGTGCGCGGTGCGTTGGTGCGTTGGTGCGTTGGTGCGCGGGGCGCGTCGCGCCGCTCCTTCAGAACGCGCCGAGCAGGCCCACCGTTGGAGAGCGGACCCTTTGACAGATCGCCGCCGGCGAGTGATCGTCGTGCGATCCGTGCGGCGTCACGCCGCGACAACGCTCACGCCGCACACCTCACATGGATCACGTTCTCACGCGCCGCGCGCTCAACCGCGCCGTCCTCGCCCGGCAGATGCTCCTCGAGCGCGCCGAGGTACCGGTGCCGGCGGCGATCGAGCGCCTGATCGGGTTGCAGGCACAGCTGCCCAACCCGCCGTACGTGGGCCTGTGGACGCGGCTCGCCGGATTCGAGAAGGATGACCTGACGCGGCTGATCGAGAAGCGCCGCGTCGTGCGGTCGACGATGATGCGCGCGACGCAGCACATGGTCACGGCGCGCGACTACCTCTGGCTGCGCCCCGTGCTGCAGCCGATGCTCGACCGCATCTGCCGCGGCAGCCACGGCCGAGCGACGGCGGGGATCGATCAGGCCGAGCTGCTCGCGGCGGGCCGAGCGCTGCTCGACGAGCAGCCGCGCACGATCACCGAGCTGCAGAAGCTGCTCGGCGAGCGGTGGCCGAAGCACTCGCGGCTCGCGCTCGGCTACACCGTCCAGGCGATGCTCCCCCTCGTGCACGTGCCGCCGCGCGGGACGTGGGGACGCGGCGGCGCCGTGCCCGCGACCCATGCGGAGCTGTGGCTGCGACGCCCCCTGTCGAAGACGCGCTCTCCCGACCGGATGATCGTGCGCTATCTCGCCGCTTTCGGGCCCGCGAGCGTCGCCGACGTGCAGGAGTGGTCGGGGCTCACCGGGCTGCGGGACGCCGTCGAGCGACTGCGGCCGAAGCTTCTCACCTTCCGGGACGAAGCGGGCAGGGAACTGTTCGATCTCCCCGACGCACCGCGTCCCGATCCCGACACCGCCGCGCCGCCGCGCTTCCTCCCGGAGTACGACAACCTGATCCTCGGCCACGCCGACCGTACGCGCATGCTCACCGACGAGCACCGAAAGGCGCTGTGGACGAGGAACGGGCTGCTCGCGTCGGCGCTGGTGGACGGGATGGTCGCCGCGACGTGGAGGATCGTGCGCAGCCGCAAGCGCGCCGTGCTCACGATCGAGCCGCTGCGGCGCATCACGAAGAAGGACCGCGCCGCGCTCGCGGCTGAGGCCGAGCGGCTGCTCGACTTCACCGATCGCGAGGTGCCGGCGCGCGAGGTTCAGTTCAGCGGCGGCGGCTGACGCGCAGGCAGCGCGAGCTCGCGCGGTCAGGCGCGGCGCGCGGTCGGACCGTGCAGCGGCTCGATGATGCCTCGCAGGAATGCGACCGTCGGCAGGGCGCCCACCGCTGCGAGCACGACGAAGAACGCGACCGCGCTCGTCGGCTGCGACGGATCGGCGAGGTGCCCGAAGTACTGGTCCGTCGCCACGCTGATCGCCTCCAGCGTGAGGAAGACGAGCATCGTGCCGGCGAGGAGCACGCCCATCGCGCGCCCGCGCCAGAGCCAGAGGCCGGCGGCGAGCGTGAGCGGCAGCGTGAACGCCAGGTCGATCACCTCGACCGCGTTCGTCGTCAGCGTGGTCCCGCGCAACGACGCCGGGACCGTTCCGGCGAGGAGCGCCGGAACGATGTCCGCCAGCCAGAGGAGGGCGAACCCCACCGCGATCACCATCAGATACGCCGCAACGGCGTGCACGGGCACGCGCGGCGAGAGCCGCCGCGCGAGCATGCCGGCGTCGATGCAGCGAAGCAGGGCCACCAGCGAGGCCACGGCGAGCGACAGCGACGCCACGTACAGCGGGAACAGCGCGTTGAACCGCAGCGAGAAGCTCGAGAGGATGGCGTTGTAGAGCAGATAGCCGATGCAGGCCAGCCACACGAGGTTCGCGCGCAGCCACCCGCGCACGCTCGCCCACATCGCGAGCACCATGGCGGGCAGGGCAACGAGGAGGATCACCGTGTACGTGCCGCGCGCGTTGCCGGCGTAGGCGGGATCGTCGCGGAACACGTCGGGCACGAAGACGCTGACCAGGCCGGCGATCGCGTCGACGACGGCGAGCGCGATCGAGAGCCGGAGGGCGAGCGTGGTGCCCGGCGGCGCGACCCGCACCGGACGCGACGGCGGTGGGGTGGGAGGCATCGGCGGGGCGAACCGCCGGCGGCGCACGGGGGGATCGCGACGAGTGGTCGACATGTGGCGAAGATGCCCCACGCGGGCGTGCGCGTCTGTCGTCAGACTGACGTGTCGCGTGTCGGGAGTTTTCCGTGCGACGGATCGGGGTTTGCCGCGGTGGGCGGCTCGCTGGCCCGCAGGCTGTCGAGCGGCACGCCCACCGCACCGCGCCGCGACGCGCGCGCGAGCTCGCGGAGCCGGCCGGAACGCATCCCGGCGGTGTCGATTCCCGCGCGCAGCAGGGCGGCCACCGCCTCCCGCTCGATTCCGGCGACGCCCCCCGGGACGAGCCGATACACATCGGGATGGAGGCGCAGCTCACCGGACCCGACCTCGGCGATGCGATAGACGACGTCGATGGGGACGGTTTGCGCGAGCGCGATGGTGCGGGTGCGCGCCGTGTCGGCCTCGAGGGAGTCGAGCGTGCCGGGCGCGAGCGATGGTCCCGCGTACCGGTGCACCGTGCGCGCGAGCGCGATGGCGTCGGCGTTGGCCATGCGCACGCACGCGTGCGAGGCCGCGGAGCCCAGCGACTCCTCGAACGGCGTGCCATGCAGGAACACGAGTTCCGTGACGTGCAGCTTCACCCGTCCCACGGGGTTGTCCCAGCCGGGGGCCTGGGGGCGCTCCTTCCGCGCCCAGTAGCTGTCGGGGGGACGCCACCAGGGGTTCCACACCGTGTAGTCGATGCGGAAGTGGCCGAGCGGGGTGCGGTACTGGCGCTGTCCGACGGCGACGCGGATGGAGCGCGTCACCGTGCCGCGCTCGATCACGTCGAGGCGGTAGGCGGGGACGTTGAGCAGGAGCCGCAGCTCGGTCGAGGTGTCGGCCGGAGCGATCGCGACGGCGGGACTCCGGCGCTCGCCGCCGCCGGGCTCCGGTCGCAGCGCGATCGCACAGGTCGCCAGCGCGATCGCGATCCCGGTGGCCAGACTCGCTCTTCCCGTCACCGCTCCCTCCTCGATGCTCCATGACAAGGGTGGCCCGCGTGCGCGCGGTACGCTGTCCGGGATTGGTGGACGGAGCGGATGCGCAATGCGCATTGCGCAATGCGCATCGCGCAAACGCGGTATCGGCCTACGCGCTGCGCACGCGGCCGACGAGCTTGGCGAGCTCGCGCACCCAGAGCACCGCGCTCGCCACCACCGCGCAGCGGATCCAGTCCGCGCCCGAGAGTGCCGTCGCACCGAAGGCGCGCTGCAGCGGGTCGAGGTAGAGCACGGCGGCCTGCAGCACGACCGACAGCGCGACCGCGGCGAGGGTCCAGCGCGCGCCGGCGAGGTCCGCGAAGGCGCTGCGGTGCTCGGAGCGCGCGTTGAGGGCGTTGAAGAGCTGTGCGAGCACGAGCGTGGTGAACGCCATCGCGCGGGCGTGCTCGATGGTGCCGGTGCCGGCGACGAACCCGCCCGGCAGGGAGGCGTCGAGCACCCAGAGCGTGCCGAGCGCCATCACCAGTCCGCTCGTCACGACCTCGCGCCACATGCGCGGGGTGAGCACGCCCTCGTCGCGGCGGCGCGGGGCGCGGCGCATCAGGCCGCGTTCCGCGGGATCGAGACCGAGGGCGAGTGCCGGCGCGCCGTCGGTCATGAGGTTGGTCCAGAGGATCTGCGTCGCCAGCAGCGGCAGCAGGAGCCCGCCGTCGGGACCGCGCATGCCCAGCCGCTCGGCCAGCACCACGCCGAGGAACATCGTGATGACCTCGCCGAGGTTGCCGGCGAGGAGGAAGCGGAGGAAGCGCCGGATGTTGGCGTAGATGCCGCGTCCTTCCTCGACCGCGGCGACGATGGTGGCGAAGTCGTCGTCGGCGAGGACGATGTCCGCCGCTTCCTTCGAGACGTCGGTGCCGGCGATCCCCATCGCGACGCCGATGTCGGCGGAGCGCAGCGCGGGAGCGTCGTTGACGCCGTCGCCCGTCATGGCGACGACGTCACCGTGGCGCTGCAGCGCGTCGACGATGCGCAGCTTGTGCCCGGGATCGACGCGCGCGTACACGGACACCTCGGCGACGGTCCGCGCGAGGTCGTCGTCGGAGAGGCGCCCCAGCTCCGCGCCCGTCACGACGCGCCGGTCTTCACTGATCCCGAGCTCCACGGCGATGACGGCGGCGGTGTGCGGATGATCGCCCGTGATGAGGATCGGGCGGATGCCGGCCTCGCGCGCGCGCCGCACCGCCTCGCGCGCCTCGGCCCGCGGCGGGTCGATCATGCCGACGAGACCGAGGAAGACGAGGTCGCGCTCGGCCGATTCGTCGACGGCGGCGTCGTCCGCCGGCGCGGCGTCGAGCGGCCGGTACGCGACGGCGAGGGTGCGCAGTGCGTCGTCGGCGAGCGTCTCCACGATGCCCAGCAGCGCGTCGCGCCGCGCCGGCGCGAGAGCCACGGCGGATTCGCCGACGAGCTCGTGCAAGCAGCGTGGAAGCAGCACGTCGGGGGCGCCCTTGGTGAACAGCACGCGTCCGAGCTCGCGCTCGGCGTCGTCGTGCACGGTGCTCATGAGCTTCCGCTCCGACGAGAAGGGCAGCTCGCCGACGCGCGGCCAGCGCGTGACGAGCCCTCGTCCGTCGAGGCCTGCCTTGTGCGCGGCGACGAGCAGCGCGCCCTCCGTCGGATCGCCCTGCACGTGCCAGCGTCCATCGCGCTGGTGAAGCGCGGCGTTGTTGGCGAGGTACGCGGCCGTGAGCACGCGCTCGAGCTCCGTGGCGAGCGGTCCGCCGAGCGGCGGCGTCTCCGCGACGACCTCGCCCACCGGATCGTAGCCGGCGCCCGCGAATCGCACGCGCCCGCTCGCCGTGACGACGGCGCGCACGGTCATCTCGTTGCGGGTGAGCGTGCCCGTCTTGTCGGAGGCGATGACGGTGGCGGCGCCGAGCGTCTCGACGGCGGCGAGCCGCCGCACGATCGCATTGCGGCGCGCCATCCGCCGCACGCCCACCGCGAGCACGGCCGTCACGATCGTCGGCAACCCTTCCGGCACGGCGGCGACGGCGAGGGCGACGCCGAGCAGCAGCACCTCGACCAGCGCGGAGACGCCCCGCACCTGGTGCACCAGCATGATCGCCGCGATCATCGCCGCGGCGATCCCCACGACCACGACGCCGAGCACGCGGCCCACGTGGTCGAGCTCCCGCTGGAGGGGCGTGCTCTCCTCCGGCTGCGCGCCGAGCATGCCGGCGATGCGCCCCATCTCGGTGCGCATCCCGGTGGCGACGACGACGGCGCGCCCGCGGCCGAAGGTCACTGCCGTGCCGCTGAACAGCATGTTCGTGCGGTCGGCGAGCGCGGTGTCGGCGCTCAGCGTCGCCGTGCCCTTGTCGACGGGAAGGCTCTCGCCGGTGAGCGCGGCCTCGGCCGCCTGCAGCGCGACGGACTGCACGACGCGCGCGTCGGCGGGCACGGTGTCGCCTTCCTCGACGAGGAGCAGGTCGCCCGCGACCAGCTCGCGCGCGGGGAGCCGGCGGCGGTCGCCGTCGCGGATCGCGGTGGCCTCGGCGGCCGACATCGAGCGCAGCGCGGCGACCGCGCGCTCGGCGCGCGCCTCCTGGATGAAGCCCATCGTGGCGTTGAGCAGCACGATCGCCAGGATCGCGATCCCGTCGTAGGGGAGCGGGCTGTCGCGCTCGACGAGCCAGAGCGCGAGCGAGATCGCCGTCGCGACGAGGAGCAGGAGGACGAGGACGCTCTCGAACTGCGCGACGAAGCGGCGCCAGGCGGGGACGGGTGGCTCGGCGAGCAGCTCGTTCGCGCCGTCGCGCGCGAGGCGCCGGGCCGCCTCGGCGGCGTCGAGGCCACGCGCGAGGTCCGTGCCGAACGACGCCGACACGTCGTCCGGTGGACGCGCGTGCCAGTCCCTCTCGCCTACCTCGGCGGCGGAGACGGCGGTTGACGACTGCGGCTCATTCGGAGGATCGGGCATCGTCGGCACGCTGGCGTGGCTCGACGAATGGAAGCGAGAGCGTGAAGCTGGCGCCAGCTCCCTCCACGCCGCGCACGCGGAGCTCGCCGCCCATCCCGCGCGCGAGATCGCGGCTGATGGACACCCGAGCCCGGCGCCGGCCGCGCGTCCGGACGGTGTGGTGTTCACCTGCACGAACGGCTCGAAGCACGTCGTTGACGAGCCGCAGCAGGAAGCGCTGCGCTCCGTCGACGCGCTCGAGCGCGGCGCGCTGCGCGTCCGTGAGCGGGCCGTGGATGCCGAGCGTGAGGAGCTGCACGTGGCCGGCGATCGCGTTGAGCGGCGTGCGGAACTCGTGGCTCATCATCGCCAGGAACTCGTCCTTGGTCCGATCGGCCGCTTCGGCCGCGGCGCGCGCCCCGTCCGCCTCCATGAGGAGCCGCTCCCGTTCCATCTCGATCGCGACGCGTGCCTCGGCGGAGCGCGTCGTCGCGACGAACTCGGCCGGCTCGAGGGTGAGCGGATCGCGGACCATCCGGCAGGTGCTCTCGACCCACTCGTACGCGCCCGACCTGACCCGGAAGCGGTAGCGCGCCGTCGCGATGTCGGCGCTCTCGCGCAGCTTCGCGGCGTACATGGCGATCGTCGCGCGGTCGGCCGGGTGGATGAACTCGAACACGCTGCGGCCGGTGAGCTCCTCCGCCGTGTAGCCGAAGAGGCGTTCAGCGGCGGGGGAGACGTACAGGTACGTCGCCGCCTCGTCCACCTCGTGCACGGAGATCATGTCGCTCGCGTACTCGGTGACGAGCTGGCAGCGCACCTTGCCATCGGACCAGCGCGGTCCGATGGGGCCGCCGCCGTATGCCTGCGGCAGCGCTCGGGACCGCGTCATGGCGCGATCGCACCGGGCGGTGCGTCGTGGTATTCGTGCGTCGTTGTGACGAAGACGCTGCAGGTCGCGCCGCGCAGCAGCGCCGTGGTGACGCTGCCGACGAAGAAGCGCGCGAACGTGCTGAGCCCGTGCCGGCCGGCCACGATGAGGTCGGCGTGATGCTCCTCGGCGTAGTGGAGGAGCTGGGCCGCGCACCGGCCCTCGCGGATCGCGGTGAACGCGGTGATCGTCGACGGCACGTGCAGGTCGTCCACGAATCGGACGAGGCGCGGCGCGATGGAGTGCGCGTACTCCTCCTCGACCACGAACACCGTCGGATCGCCCGTCACGCTCGGCTGCCAGACGTGCACGACGTGCAGCACGGCGCCGTCGGCGAGCAGCGGCAGCGCGGCGCGCGCGGCATGCAGGCTCTGCGGGCTGAAGTCGGTGGCGACGACGACCTCGTGCGGCCGGTGCTCGAGCTCTCCCGCCACGGCGAGCACGGGGCAGCCCGCGCGCCGGATCACGCGCAGCGTCATCTCGCCGCCGGCGAGGCGATCGATCGGGCGGTGGTGGCCGATGCCGATGAGGATGAGCGCGGCGTCGAGCTCTCGGGCGCGGCGGACGAGGGAGGTCACCGGATCACCGACCTCCACGTCGAGCTGCCAGCAATGTCCGTCCTTCGCGACATCGGCGAGACGCGCGCCGAGGTGCTCGACGCGGGCGTCGCGGCGTCCTTCCTCGAAGCTCGCGGGGACGACGACCGGCTCGTTGGCCGCGACCGCCATCGGCAGGGGCTCGATCGCGGAGAATACGTGCACGTGGTCCCGGAACAGCGGCGCCAGCGCGGCGGCGGTGCGGAGCACGTGACCCCCGTCCTCACCGACGGCGACGAGCAACGGGCCCGATGGGCGCACCGGCGCGCCCTGATCGGTGCGGGAAGAGGCGAGTGTGGACGACATGGTGATCTCCTCGCGTCGGTACGGGCGCGATGCGCGTCAGGGCGTGATGGCGACCTTGAGCACACCGTCGCGCCGGCTCGCGAACAGCTCGTACGCGTCGGCGATGCGCTCGAGAGGGAAGCGGTGCGTCAGGAGCGGCGTGAGGTCCAGGCGGCCGTGCTGCACGAGCGCCATGAGCCGCCGCATGCGCTCCTTGCCGCCCGGGCAGAGCGTGGTGACGATCTCGATGTCGCTGAGGCCGGCGCCGATGGCGTCGTAGGGCATGGCGAGCTTGCCGGAGTACACGCCGAGGCTCGAGAGGACGCCGCCGGGGCGCAGCGAGCGCAGACAGCTCTCGAAGGTCTGCTGTGTGCCGAGCGCCTCGATGGCGACGTCCACGCCGCCGCCAGTGAGGCGGCGCACTTCGCTCACGACGTCCGTGGTGCGGTAGTCGAGGACGACGTCGGCGCCCATGCGCTTCGACATCGCGAGGCGCGTGTCGTCGCCGTCGATGCCGATGACGAAGGCGGCGCCCATGAGGCGTGCGCCGGCGGTGGCGCACAGCCCGATCGGACCCTGCGCGAACACGACCACGCTGTCGCCCGGGCGCACGCGCCCCGACTCTGCACCGCTGATCCCCGTCGAGGCGATGTCGGCGAGGAGCACCACCTGCTCGTCCCGCAGCTCGTCGGGGATCTTCGCGAGGTTCGCCTGCGCGTTGGGCACGCGGAGGTACTCGCTCTGCGCGCCGTCGATCGTATTGCCGAACCGCCAGCCGCCGAGCGCCTCGTAGCCCTCGCCGTGCCCGCACTGCGAGAGGTGGCCGGAGAGACACGCGAGGCACTGTCCGCACGGGGTGATCGCGCCGACGAGGACGCGGTCGCCGACGGCGTACCCGGTGACCCCTTCACCCAGCTCGGTCACGACGCCGACCGGCTCGTGGCCGATGACGAGCCCCGGTCGCACGGGGTACTCGCCCTTGAGGATGTGCACGTCGGTGCCGCAGATCGTCGTGAGCGTGACGCGGATGATCGCGTCGCCGGGACCGGCGACGGGGCGGGGGACGTCGCGCACCTCGAGCCGACCGGGGGCGACGAACATCGTGGCTCGCATCGTGGACGGCGCTGCCACTGGCGTGAGGATGGCGGGCTGCTTCTCGATGGCGATCGTCGGCATGGGTCTGCTCTCTCCTGCCGGCGTGGTGGTCGCATGGTGCGGGTCGCCGGCGCCCCGACACCGTCCACGATGCCCAGGCCGTCGGGCGGCGCACATCAGGCAATCGCGGACAGGGGACGCGGGGCGGACGGCAGACGGGGGGAACTCCCGACGCGGGTCCACGAGGTTCCCCGATGCCGGGCGGTGCGTGCCCGCAGGACATTGCGGGCGTGAGGACGCATCCCGCGTCCGGTTCGTCATGAGCCGAGGAGACCCGATGGCTGCGCGAGCGCCGCACGGAGACTCGTCGAGCGCGGATCCGCGGTCGGCGAGCCGTCGGCTGCCGGCGCTCGCGCTGGCGTTCCTCGCCGCCGGCGCGGCGGTGCGGTTCGCCTCGGGCCCGTCGAACGCGGACCTCGTGTGGATGATCGGCGTCCTGATCACGGGAGCGCCCGTGGTGTGGCGCACCATGCGCCGGTTCGCGTCGGGTCACTTCGCCACCGACCTCGTGGCGTCGCTCGCCGTGACGGCCTCGGTGATCCTCATGCATCCGCTCGCAGGGCTCGTGATCGTGCTCATGCAGACGGGGGGCGAGGCGCTCGAGCGATACGCCGAGGGTCGCGCGTCGGCGGCGGTGCGTGCGCTCGAGGAGGAGGCGCCGCGCGTGGCGCACCGGTTCGTCGAGGGCGAGGCGCCGGTGCCGGGTGCGCGCACGGAGGACGTCGGCGTGGGCGCGGTGGCCGTGGGGGATCACCTGCTCGTGCGCCCCGGGGAGATGCTGCCGTGCGATTCGGTCGTCGTCGGCGGCGCGTCGCACGTGGACACCTCGCGCCTGACCGGCGAACCGATGCCCGTGCGCGCATCGGTCGGCGTGCGGCTCGCGAGCGGCACCGTCAACCTCGAGGGCGCGCTCGTCATCCGCGCCACGGCGACCGCCGGCGAGAGCCAGTACGCGCGCATCGTCGAGCTGGTGCGCACCGCGCAGAGCACCAAGGCGCCGCTGCAGCGACTGGCCGACCGCTACGCCGCCTGGTTCACGCCGATGACGCTGCTCGCGTGCGCCGTGACGTACGTGGCGAGCGGCGACGTGGAGCGCGTGCTCGCGGTGCTCGTCGTGGCGACGCCGTGCCCGCTGATCCTCGCCACGCCGATCGCGATCATCGGCGGGGTGAACCGCGCGGCGCGGCGGCTGATCGTCGTCCGGCACGGCGGCGCGTTCGAGCAGCTCGCCGGAGTGTCGGCGGTGGTGTTCGACAAGACGGGCACCCTGACCGTGGGCACGCCGATGGTGAGCGGAGTGATGCCTGTGGCGGGCTTCGCGCACGCCGACGTGCTGCGGCTCGCGGCGTCGGTGGAGCGGGCGTCGAGCCACCTGCTCGCGCGCTCGGTGGTGGACGCGGCGGAGCGACGCGGGCTCGCGCTGGAGCCGGCGTCCGAGGTGCACGAGTCGCCGGGGTTCGGCGTCTCGGGGGTGGTGGCGGGGTGGCGCGTCTGCGTGGGCGCCCGCGGGTTCGTGGAGGGCTGCGTCAGCGCGCCGCACGGGTCGCCGTTCGCCGAGGTGCCCGACCGCGAAGGGCTGCGAGCGCACGTGGCGATCGACGGACGGTTCGCCGGCGTGATCGAGTTCGCGGACGAGCTCCGCGCGGGCCTGCCCGACCTGTTCGCCGAGCTCCGCGACGCGGGGGTGCGCCGCTGCGTGCTGCTCTCGGGCGACTCGGTGGCACACACCTCCGCCGTCGCGATGCGCATCGGGGTGACGGAGGCGCGCGGTGGCCTGTCGCCGTCGGACAAGGTCGCCGCGGTGGAGTCGATGGTGCGCGAGGGCGAGCGCGTCCTCATGGTGGGCGACGGCACGAACGACGCGCCGGCGCTGAGCGCCGCCACGGTCGGGATCGCGCTGGCGGGACACGGCGGCGGGATCACCGCCGAGGCCGCCGACGTCGTGATCCTCAACGACGACCTCGGCCGCGTCGTCGAGGCGATCCGCATCAGCCGGCGCACGGTTCGCATCGCACGACAGAGCATCTGGACGGGGCTCGGCCTGAGCGCCGCGGCGATGCTCGTCGCCGCTCTGGGCTACATCCCGCCGCCGGTCGGGGCGCTGCTGCAGGAGGGGATCGACGTGGCGGTGATCCTGAACGCGCTCCGTGCAGCCGGACCGACGCCCCGACCGGACGCTCGAGGCGCGCTCTGACACATCGATAAGAGAGGCACTTCGAGCCCAGCTCAGCGCGCCCGCCGAACCTCCCAGCTGCCGATGCGGAGCGGGCTCCCGTCGGTGGGGCGGGCGAAGTACGAGCCCTCGATCCGGTTCTTCCAGACCGATCCCTCGAACCAGATGTCCATGACGCAGCCCGCCTCGGGATCGTGGTAGGGGGCGAGC
>DASTSX010000206.1:0-4871 GCA_035760455.1 Gemmatimonadaceae bacterium
CGGCGCGCCGCGCAGCCAGGCGGCCAGCCAGCGGGCTGCGAACACCATCCCCCACCCGCGGTAGGGCAGCCGGATGCCGCCGAGCGCGGGAAAGGGAAGCTCGGGCGTCTCGAGGGGTGCCTCGCGCAGCAGCGGCGTGCGGACGATTTCGTGGCCCGGCGCCAGCCGCACCGCCGACGCCATGGTGCGCGGCAGGTCGCTCGCGACGACGCGCACGGCGTCGCGCGCCAGCGCCTCGAGCTCCGGCGGCGGGGGGTGGTGGAGCACGATCTCGGCCGCGTCGTACGCGACCATCCAGCGTCGCACGCCCTCGATGTCGATCCAGCCGCGCTCGACGTGCGCCGAGCGGCCATGCCGGACGAGGAGCAGCTCGGCGGTGGCCGCGCCGGTCACGCGCTCGGCGTCGGTGCGCTCGGAGCGAAGGCGCAGCCCCTCACGCGCCGCGGATCGCGCGCTTGAGCAACGCGATCTGGCCGGCGTGATAGAGGTCGTGCTGCGTCAGGCCGATGAACTGCTCGTACGCAGTGTACGGCGGCTCACTCACGAGTGGCGCGCCCAGTCGTCCGGCGTCGAAGCGCAGCACCGCCGAGCGCAGCGCCTCGTTCCGCCCGCGGAGCGCGGCGATGGTCTCCTTCCACGTCGTGTCGGTCGGCTTCGGCGTCGGCGGCCAGTCCTCCTCTGGGGCGATCGGCTTCGCGTCGCCGCGCAACCGTCGTAGCACGACGTCGTACGTGCCGGTCAGGTGCAGCACGAGCTCCCAGATGGTGTGGGCGCCGGCGATGGGGCGGGCGGCCGCGTCCTCGGGCGTGACGTCGCGCAGCAGCTCGAGGACGGCGGGGCCGTGCCACGCCGGCCCCCCGAACGCGGCTCGCAGCTGAGCCTCGACGCGAGTGAGCTCGTCCGAGGGATGCATCCGGCCGTGTCCGTAGGGCAGTGTCCGAGGCATTGGCGTGAGGGCTCGCGAGGAGTGAGCTGCTCGGGCAAGATGCCGAAGTTGGCGCGAACGCACTAGCGAGGCCGGCGGGGCGGAGCCACTCGCGCGTTCCGGGTCTCCGATGCAGTGTACGACATGCGCATCCACCGACCCCTTCTCGCCGCCCTCGCGCTCGCCGCGATCGCCCCGCACGCGGCCGGCGCTCAGGCCAGGCGCCCCATCCTCGCCGTCTTCGCCCACCCCGACGACGAGCGCGTCATCGGCCCCCTGCTCTCGCGCCTCGCGCGCGAGGGACGGGAGACGCACCTCGTCATCGCCACCGACGGCTCGCAGGGGGTGCGCGACTACGCGAAGATCCCCGCCGGCGCCCAGCTCGCCGCCGCCCGCACGAAGGAGGCACAATGCGCCGCCGACCGGCTCGGCGTGAAGAAGCTGCGCATCGTGGGCCTGCTCGACGGCGGGCTCGCGTCGTTCGAGAACCTCGGCAAGCTGCGTACGGCGCTCGCGGCGATCGTGGACTCGCTGCAGCCCGCGGCGATCATCACGTTCGGGCCGGAAGGTGGGACGGGCCATCCCGATCATCGGCTGACCGGCAACGTGACGACCCAGGTCGTGCAGGCCGACGCACGCCACGCGAACATCGACCTGCTGTACGCCGCGCTGCCGGCCGAGCGGCTGCGCACGGCGCCGCGCGCGAACCCGACCGTGAACGGGGTCGCCGAGGCGCTACTCACCGTGCGCGTGCCGTTCGAGGAGCGCGACCTCGTCGCCGGGCGCGAGGAGTTCGCCTGTCACAAGTCGCAGTACACTCCGACCGAGATGGCCGCGGTGAACGCGTACCTCGCGCACGCGTGGAACGGCACGGTGTGGCTGCGGCCGTACGACGGCAGGATGCGCGACCCGCACCTGTTCAAGTAGCCGACGGACGCGCCGTCAGTCGAGCACGCGGATCCGATGCGCCTCGCTGTCCCCGACGTACAGCGCGCCCCGCGCGTCGACGAGCACGCCGTGGGGCCGCGCGAGCGCACACCGGAGGGGATCGGGCTCGGGCCCGTCGCCGCGCCGTCCGGTGCCGAGCACCGTCGTGACGACGTTCGTGCGCAGATCGATGCGGCGGATCACGTGGTTCTCCGTGTCGGCGACGAACAGCGCGTCGCGCGCCCACGCGAGACCCTTCGGCCCGGCGAACGTCGCGACGCGCGCCGGACCGCCGTCGCCCGCATACCCCTGTGTGCCCGTCCCGGCGACGTGGTGCAGCGTCAGCGTCCGCGGATCGACGCGGTAGATCGCGTTCCCCTCGCGGAGCGCGAGATAGATGGTGCCCGCGTCGTCGAGGGCGATCGCGCGGGGACCGTTCAGCGGCGTTCCGGCGAGCGGCGCGCCGTCGGGCGTCGGCGCGCGCTCCCCCGTGCCGCCGATCGTGTCGATCACCCCCGTGCCGAGATCGACCGCGCGAATGCGCTGGTTCCCGATGTCGCAGACGAGAAGTCGCCCGCGCGGCGCATCGACGACCACGCTGTGCGGGCTGCGTAGCTGCGCGCGGTGCGCGGGCCCGCCGTCGCCGGAGAAGCCGGGGGTGCCGGTGCCGGCGAGCGTCGACACGACGCGAGTCGTCGCGTCCACCTTGCGGACGACGTGGTTGTCGCGCTCGACGATGTAGAGATGCCCCGCGGCGTCGAACTGGATCTCGTGCGGCATGCTCAGCGACGCATCCACGGCGGCCGCGCCATCGCCGCGATAGGCTTTCCGCCCGTCACCCGCCACGGTGACCACGCGCCGCGTGGCGAGATCGATCCGGCGGATGCGCTGGTTGCCGAGGTCGCAGAAGTACAGCGCGCCGTCGGGGCCGATGGCGAGGCCGTACGGGTCGTTGATCTCGCGGTCCGAGTAGCCGGGAGCGCCCGTGCCGATCAGCGTAGAGACACGCGGCGCCGCGGCGCCGAGCCACGCTCCACCGCTGCGCGGTACGGCCAGCGCGACGAGCAACGTCTTCAGCGCAGCTCGGCGATCCATGAAAGCACGCGTCTCGATCGTGTCATCGCTGGGGTGTGCCCTTCACCGGTCGAGACCGGACGTGCGCCCACGCCCATCCGAACAACGTGATAGCCAGGAACGGATACGCATGGAACGGCAGCGGCTCGGATAGCGGCGTCAGATCTGCTCCGCCGAAGATTCGCAGCGACGAGACGGCCAACAGCAGCGACGCGATCGCCGCGTTGACCCTGACGAGCGCCGGCATCGCGGCCGCCGCGACGATGTGTGCGATGTCCGGTTCCCTTCCCCTCATGGGGCCGTGCTCGGTGCCTTCTTCTCGATCAGGGGGTCGGCATGACGATGCACGAGCTTCCAGCTGCCATTCTCCCGACGGAAGATCTGCGTAGCTCTCAGGGCGCGCTGCATCGGGTTCTGCTCGCCGACGCGCGCACCCTCCTGGCGCTCGATCCCCACGGTGAAGGCGACGTCTCCGCGCACGACGACGCTGAGGTACTCGACTTTCATCGTGGCTGCGCCAGGCTTGTACTGGGACGACGCCCAGTCGTATCGAGCACCGACTGCGCGCCAGCCCTTCTCCCCATAACCGCCAAACGCGCCGAGAATCGTCGCGTCGTCGCCGTGCGAGGCGTTCTGCTTCCAGAGAGTCGGGTCGCCGTTGATGAAGCGCGATTGCGCCGACTCCCACCGAGGCAGGAATGCCTTGAAGGTCGACTCGGCTGTGCCGTCCTGGCGACTCTGCGCGTGCGCGCCACCGAGCGGCGTGCAGATCAGCAGAACCAGCAAGGCTGTTGCTCTCACGATGACCTCCTCGAGTCGGGTTTCGATGAGATGATGGTCGAGTCACGGGAGCCCCGTGCGGGCCGGCGGACGATCCGCACCTTTCCACTCTTGCCCCCTCCGCAGAAGAAGCGATCGCCGCCATCGGACTCGAGCCCGGAGACGACCGCTCCCGGCGGCATCTCGAGCCGCTCGAGGACCTCTCCCGTTCCCGGATCGACTCGCCGCAGATCGCTCTCCTCGCTCTCCGAGGTGGCGTGCCACAGCTCTCCGTCGACCCAGGTGACGCCGGTGACGAACCGGTTGGACTCGATGGTGCGCAGGATCGCTCCCGTGTCGGGATCGATCTGATGGATCTTTCGGTCCCGATGCTGCCCCACCCAGAGCGTGCCTTCGGCCCACGCGAGACCGGAGTCGCGGCCTCCGCCCGGCGCCGGGATGCTCGCGACGACGCGCCCGCTCTCCGGGTCGATCTTGAAGATACGATCCTCGGCGATCTGCCAGAGATGCTGGCCGTCGAACGCCGTGCCCGCATGCGCGGCGACGTCGATCGAGCGGACGGTGTCGCCGCTCGCCGGATCGATCGCGTTCAATCGGCCTCCGCCGGCGAACCAGACGTGCCGGCCGTCGTACGTGACCCCGCCGATGCCGTCCACTCCGGAGAAGGGGCCGTACTCGCGGAGGATCTCTGCCGGGGCTCGATGCATGACTGATCCTAGCCGATCGGCAGTGGAGGGGGGAGTAACAGTGTCGTCGTGAATCCGATCGTGGGCGGCGTCGTCCACCTGCGCGCCCGCCCGCGTCCCAGTGCCTGCACCTTGCCGGCCGCCGCGAGCGTGTCGAGCGCCCGCTGCACGGTACGCTGGCTCATCCCGAGCGCGAGCGCGAGCGCCGACGTGGACCATGCCTCGCCGTCGGCGAGGAGGGCAAGCACCGCCCCGTGCTGCTCGTCCACCGGCCGGGCCAGCACGACCACCTCGGGCGCGCGCAGCGGCGTGAGCGCGAACCCCCGCGGCGTCGCGCGCACGTCCGCCAGGCCGCGGAGCATCCGGCGCAGCCGCCCGATTTCGACGCGCAGCCGCGCCCGATGCGACTCGTCGGTGAACTTCGACCCGAACGCACGCGCGATGAGCGCGTCCCGCGGCGCGTCTCCCGGCCACGCCTC
>DASTSX010000207.1:0-14794 GCA_035760455.1 Gemmatimonadaceae bacterium
CGGCTCGTACAGACATCCCTCGATCGACGCGATCAACCGCCGCCGCTGCGCGCCGAGCGTGATCGCGATCTCCTCCCGCGACGGCGACGCCGCCTCGGCCGCGGCGGACGGAGTCGCGGCGCGCAGGTCGGCCACCAGGTCGCAGAGCGTGACGTCGATCTCGTGGCCGACCGCGGACACGACGGGCGTCGCGCAGGCGGCGATCGCCCGCGCGACGGGCTCCTCGTTGAACGCCCACAGATCCTCGCGCGAGCCGCCGCCTCGCCCGATGATGACGAGCTCCGCCCCGCCCCATCGGCATACGCGATCGAGGGCCGCACAGAGCTCGAGTGGAGCCGAGTCGCCCTGCACGGCGGCATGCGCGACGACGAGCTCCACGCCCGGGGCCCGCCGACGGAGCACGGCGATCACGTCGCGGACGGCCGCGCCGCTCGCACTCGTGACGATGGCGATGCGGCGCGGATAGCGCGGCAGCGGACGCTTCCGGTCCATGGCGAGCAGCCCATCCGCGTCGAGCCGCCGCCGCGTCAGCTCGAGCGCCTTGCGCCACAGACCGTCGCCGTCGGCTTCGATGCGGCGCACGATGAACTGCATCTCGCCGCGCGCCGCGTACACGCCGAGCTGCCCGAGCGCGCTGACTTGCATGCCGTCGTCCGGCGCGGCCGGGATCCCGAGCTGGTCGCGCGACCACACCACGCAACGAAGCTGGGACGACAGATCGCGCAGGCAGAAATACCAGTGCCCGTTGCGATGTTGCTTGAACCCACTGATCTCGCCGCGCACCCAGAGTGGGATGAACGCCCCTTCGACCACGTCCTTCGCCGTCTGGGTGAGCGTGGACACGGAGATGGCCGACCCCGCGCTCGCCCCCGGGAACGTCTCGCCGACCTCGTCGTAGACGTCGGGCATCATCGGCTGGACACTGGCCAGCTCGGCGGGTCCATCGACCGCGTCATGTGGGTCGAACAGCGACGGCGTGGTGCGGTGCGCGGCCGTACCGGCGCGTCGGCGCATCAAGCGCCCGCGCTCCGCTGCGCCGCGCGGACGGTGTTGCTCAGCAGCATGGCGATGGTCATGGGACCGACGCCGCGCGGCACCGGCGTGATCAGCGACGCCACCGGACGGACGCCGTCGAAGTCGACGTCGCCCACGAGGCGCGTCCCGCTCTTCGCCGACGCGTCCGTGACACGGTTCATGCCGACGTCGATCACCACCGCGCCGGGCTTGACCATCTCGGCCGTGATCAGTCGGGCGCGCCCCGCGGCGACGATGAGGATGTCGGCCTCGCGTGTGTGTGCGGCGAGATCGCGCGTGCGGCTGTGACACACCGTCACCGTGGCGTCGGCGAGGGGACCGCTCTGGATCATGAGGGCGGCCATCGGCTTGCCCACGATGGTGCTTCGCCCGATGACCACGCACTCGGCGCCGGCGGTGCGCACCTCGTACTCCGCGAGCAGCCGCTGAATGCCCGCCGGGGTGCAGGGCACGAACCCGTCCGTGTGGCCGATGAGCAGCTTGCCGACGTTCACAGGATGGAAGCCGTCGACGTCCTTGTCCGGACGGATGTGATTGATGACGGTGTCGGGATCGATCTGCTTCGGGAGCGGCATCTGGACGAGGATGCCGTGCACGGTCTCGTCCGCGTTGAGCTGCTCGACGAGCGCGAGCAGCTCGCTCTGGGACGTGCTGGCCGGCAGGCGGATGGTCTCGCCCGACATCCCCGCCTCTCGCGACGCCTTCTCCTTGCCGCCGACGTAGACGGCGCTGGCGGGGTCGTCTCCGACCAGCACCACGGTCAGCCCGGGCGTCACGCCGCGCCGCCGCAGCCGAGCGACCTCCGCGGCCACCTCGGCGCGCACCTTCTGCGCGAGCATCGCGCCGTCCATCAGACGCGCCCCGCCATCGCCGGACGGCACGGGACGCGGCGCGCCGACCACGGCGCTATCGGGCAAAGTCCACCGCCCGCGTCTCACGAATCAACACCACCTTGATCTGGCCGGGATACTGGAGCTCCGCCTCGATGCGGCGCGCGATCTCCTCGGAGAGGGTCGTCATGCGCACGTCGTCGACGTCGTCCGGCACCACCACCACGCGGATCTCGCGCCCGGCCTGGATGGCGAAGACGCGCTCCACCCCCTTGTAGCTCGACGCGATGCGCTCGAGCCCCTCGAGACGCTTGACGTAGGTCTCGAACGCCTCGCGCCGCGCGCCGGGGCGCGATCCCGAGATCGAGTCCGCGGCCTGCACCAGCACCGATACCTCGCTCTCGTGCGGCACGTCGTCGTGGTGCGCGGCGATGCAGTTCACCACGAGCGGGTGCTCGCCGTACTTCGTCGCCATCTCCACCCCGAGCTGAACGTGCGTACCCTCGTGCTCGTGCGTCAGCACCTTCCCCACATCGTGCAGCAGCGCACCGCGCTTTGCCATGGCGACGTCGAGGCCGAGCTCCGCCGCCATGATTCCGGCCAGGTGCGCGACCTCCTGCGAGTGCTGAAGGATGTTCTGGCCGTAGCTGGTGCGCCACTTCATGCGGCCGATGAGCTTGATCAGCTCCGGATGGAGACCATGAACGCCGGTGTTGTACGCCGCCTGCTCGCCGGTCTCGACGATCTGGACCTCCACCTCCTTCCGCGACTTGTTGACGACCTCCTCGATGCGGCCCGGGTGGATGCGTCCATCGGACACGAGCTTCTCCAGCGCGAGGCGCGCGACCTCGCGTCGGATCGGGTCGAAGCACGAGACGACCACCGTGTCCGGTGTGTCGTCGATGATCACGTCCACGCCCGTGGCGAGCTCGAACGCACGGATGTTCCGTCCCTCGCGGCCGATGATCCGCCCCTTCATCTCGTCGTTGGGCAGCGACACGGCGGACACCGTGCTCTCGGCCGTGGTGTCGGCGGCGATCCGCTGGATGGCCAGTGCGACGATCTTCTTGGCCTCGCGCTCGGCATTTCGGCGCGCGCTCTCGCGAATCTCGCGCAGCATGTTCGCGGCGTCGGCCTGCGCCTCCTCCTCGAGGCGCCGGATGAGCTCCGTCTTGGCGTCCTGCGCGGACATGCCGGCCATCTGCTCGAGGCGCCGGCGCTCGTCGGCGAGCAGCCGATCAAGCTCTTCCTCGCGCGTCTGCATCGCCTTCTCGCGGCGACCGAAGTCACTAGCGCGTCGACCGACGTCGCGGTCGCGCTGCTCGACGGCTTCCGCGCGGCGCTCGAGGGCACTCTCGCGCTCGCCGACGCGGCGCTCCTCCGCCTCCACGCTGCTCCGTCGCGTGCGCAGCTCCTGCTCCGCGGCCTCGCGCAGCTTTATCAGCTCTTCCTTGCCCGAGAGGACGGCGGTCTTGCGCAGCGTCTCCGCTTCGCGCTCCGCCTCCTCGACGATGCGCTTCGCGATCTCGTCGGACGACGCCTTGGACGCGCGCTGGCGCTCCAGCTCCGCCTGCTGGCCGGCAGCGACGCCGGTCCGCCGACCCACAAAGAAAATTGCCGGCAGGGCGATGACGAGTACGCCAAGCACGGCAACAAATGCCATTTGGTCCATATCGGATCTATGCTCCACCGCGCGCGCGCGGGAGAAAGGGAACCACCACTCGCCCCGCGGAGCGCTCGGTTGCAGGTCACGCTCGAGGACGCGCCGACGTAGGGCGCGACATGGAGCGAGCTAACTGCAAAGGGCGCTTCAACCTACGGGTGAGCCTGGCAACCCGGAAAAGCTATCCGCCCGCCCGCGCGAACGCAAACCGGACCAGCGGCTACGCCACCGATCCGTCGCCGCGCTTCGCGGGCGGCAGCATGCGGCGCACGTCGCCGCTGAGGGCGTGCATGGCGCTGGTGATCGACTGATTCGCCTCCCGCTCCTGGAACAGCTCGGAGGTGATCTGGAGCGCCGCCAGGATTGCCGCGCGGTTCGTCTCGATCACCGAGCCCGAGGACAGAATCTGCCGGATCGCACGATCCAGATGCTCGGCCACCGCACGGGTGTGCTCCGGCGCCGCCTCGCTCCGGATCGCGTAGGACTCGCCGAGGATCTCGACCTTGATCGAGGTCTTCTTGCCGGTCATCGCTCGGCCCCCTGCGCCTGCTGCCGGATGAAGCGGACCCGCTCGAGCATCGCCTTCGTGCGCGTCGTGGCAGCCTCGAGGCGACCGCGCAGGATCGCGTTCTCGTGCTCGAGCTGGTTCAGGCGATCGCCGAGCTCGCGCTGCTCGCGCACGTCGGGCTGCGCGTCCTCGTTCTCGAGGTCCCGCACCCTTGCCTCGGCGACGAGGGCGCGGCGGCGAAATCCCGCGAGCTCGTCACCGAGATGCCTCACGAGCTGCTCGAGCTCGCGGAACGCAAGTGCTTCAGGACGTTCGCTGTCCGACATTCAGCTCCTGCTGAAGAGCAGAGAGGATCCTTGCGCGCCGACCCTCGATTTCCTTGTCGCGTAGAGTGCGCTCCGGATGGCGCAAGGTCAACCGCCAGGCGACCGACCGGTGCCCCGCCTCGATGCCGCGGCCCTCGTACTGATCGAACGCGGCGAGGCGCTCCAGGAGGTCACCGGCCGCCGCTCGGATCACCTGCTCGACGCTCGCGGCGGAGACGCCAGGCGGAAGCACCAGCGCCAGGTCGAACTCGGACGCCGGTGTGCTCGGCGGCGGTCGGTAGGGCCGCGCTCGCCGGGCGGGCGCGGCGTCCGCCGCGCCGTGCGCGTGCTCTCCCGGTGGCGCGACGTCGTTGTTCGACATCGCCCCGAGCACGAGCTCCACCCCGAACGCGGGCTGCGCCCACACGGGCGCGTCGAGCGCGAGGCGGCGAACCTCACCCCGCGGCCGGCCGTCGACGAGGATGCTCCAGAGCCGCTCCCCGTCGTCCGACGGTTCGAGCGTCGGCTCGCTCGACGGAAACGCCACGCGAGCGACGCGCTCACCGAGCGCCTTGGCATCCCACGCGTCGAATGAGGTGCCCTGGGGACCGGCGAAGTGGATCGGCTCCCGATCGCCCATGATGAGCAGGCCGACGCGCACCGTCTCGTCCGGAAGCAGGTCTCCGCGCTCGAACGCCGAGCCGATCTCGTACAGACGCACGTTGCCCTGCATGTGCGCCAGGTTGTACTCGGCGCGGCGGGCCAACGATTCGAGCACCGTCCGCCGCAAGTGGGCTTCGTTCTCGGCGAGCGGGTTGAGCAGCCGAACGTGCGCCTCGCCCCCACCCGTGACGAATGGGATCGGGCGTACCTCGAGGAGTCCGAGGGCCGACAGCGTGTCGCGGAGCCGCGCCGCCGTGGTCCAGAGCGGCGCGTCCCCCGTCGTGCCCGGGCGGTAGGGGCGGATCTCGTCGGGCAACGCCTCGTACCCGTGAAGGCGAGCGACCTCCTCGATCAGATCCACCTCCGCGACGAGGTCCTGGCGCCAGGTCGGAGGAACGCACCGCACGACGGTCCCGTCGTCCTCGACGTCCGCCACGCATCCGACGCCCCTGAGCAGCAAGGCGACGCGCTCGGGAGACAAAACGACGCCGAGCACGCGGTGCAGTCGCGCCACGCGAAGAATGAGCGGACGTGGCGGCGGATCTCCTGCGAACAGATCGACGGGCGGGTGCTCGACGCGGCCGCCGGCCAGTGCGATCACGAGCTGCGCGACGCGCTCGAGCGCCACCGGAGTGACCGCGATGTCGACGCCGCGCTCGAAGCGATAGCTGGCGTCCGTGGACAGCCCGGCGAGCCGACGCGTGCGCCGAGTGCGCGAGGGAACGAAGTTGGCGGCCTCGATGAAGATGTCCGTCGTCTCCGCACCGACCTCGGTGTCCTGACCCCCCATCACGCCCGCGAGTCCGACCGGACGGATCGAGTCTGCGATGACGGTCATCTCCGACGAGAGCGTGCGCTCGACGCCGTCCAGCGTGACGAGCCTTTCGCCCGCCTTGGCGGTGCGCACCACGACCGTCTTCTGCGGCAGCTTGGAGTCGAGGTCGAACTTCCCGAGGTCGAACGCGTGAGTGGGCTGGCCGAGCTCGTGGAGGACGTAATTCGTCGCGTCGACGACGTTGTTGATCGAGCGCGAGCCGACGGCCGCGAGCCGGTCGATCAGCCACTGCGGACTGGGACCGACTTTCACCCCACGCACCACGACGCCCATGTACCGCGTCGCCAGGCTCGCGTCCTCGAGGTGCAGGACGATCCCGCCCGCGTTGCCGGCGCGGCGAAAGCGCTTCGGCGCGGGAATGTCGATCCCGGCCGCGCCGACGTCCGGAAGCGAGAAGCGCCCGCTGGTGACCGCGGCGATCTCGCGCGCGAGCCCGAGGTGCGAGAGCAGGTCGGGACGATTGGGGAGCACGTCCACGACGAGGCGGGAGTCGCCGATCGACATGGCCTCGAGCAGCGGCGTTCCGGGCGGGACGTCCGTCGTCAGCTCGAGGATGCCCTCGTGCTCGTCTCCGAGTCCGAGCTCCCGCGCCGAGCAGAGCATCCCGTTGGACGTCTGTCCGCGGATCTTCCGCTTCTCGATCCGCAGCCCGCCCGGCATCACCGTACCCACCGGCGCGAACGGATAGAGCTTGCCGGCCGCGACGTTCGGCGCGCCGCAGACGACGTCGACCAGCTCTCCCGTCCCCATGTCCACCCTGGTCAGATGGAGGTGCTCGGAATCCGGGTGCGGCCGCTCCTCGACCACGCGCGCGACGACGATCGGCGCGAGGTCGCCGCGCAGCGCGATCACCTCCTCGACCGTCGCCGTGTGCGCGGTGAGGAGATCGCGAAGCTCCGTTGCCGACCTGTCCGCGTCGAGAAACGCGTTCAGCCACGCGACCGAGGCGTTCATTCGGCGACCTGCTCGAGGAAGCGCACGTCGGAATCGTAGAGGATGCGGATGTCGGGAAGGTCGTAACGCTGCATCGCGATGCGACCCGGCCCCATGCCGAACGCCCAGCCCGTGTAGCGCTCGCTGTCGATCCCGGCGGCTTCGAGGACGGCGGGATGCACCATCCCCGAGCCGAGGATCTCCATCCAGCCGGTCCCCTTGCAGGCGGAGCAGCCGCGTCCCGCGCACAGGCGGCACTCGACGTCCATCTCCGCCGACGGCTCGGTGAACGGGAAGAAGCTCGGCCGGAAGCGCGTCCGTGTGGCGCCGAAGAATCGCTGCGCGAAGTGCGTGAGCGTCGCCTTGAGGTCGACGAAGGAGATGCCCTCGTCCACCGCGAGACCCTCGATCTGCGCGAACGCCGGGGCGTGCGACGCGTCGAACGGATCACGCCGAAAGACGGTGCCGGGCGCGAGGATCCGGATCGGCGGCGCATGGCGCTGCAGCGTGCGCACCTGCACGGGCGACGTGTGCGTGCGCAGCAGCGCGCCGTCGCCGATGTAGAGCGTATCGTGCAGATCCATCGCCGGGTGGTCGGGCGGGAAGTTGAGCGCGCCGAAGTTGTACCACTCCGATTCGGTCTCCGGCCCGAGCGCCACGGTGAACCCGAGCTCGCGAAAGATCCCGACGATCTCGTCGATCACGAGCGTGACCGGATGCTTGGCGCCGATCCAGCGATGGCGTGCCGGCATCGTGAGGTCGAGCTGCGGGCCGGTCGCCGCGCGGCGGCTCAACGCGCCTCGGCGCTCTTCGAGCGCTCGCGTGAGCCTGGTCTTGGCTTCGTTGAAGGCGCGGCCGGCCTCACGGCGCTGCTCGGCGGGGAGCGTGCCGAGCGCCTTCTGCAGCACGAGGAGCTCGCCGCGCCGGTCGCCGAGGTACTGAACGCGCGCCGCTTCCAGGGCGTCCGCGTCGGTCGCGGCCAGGAGTGCCGATTCGCCGCGGACGGCGATGTCTTCCGCGGCGTGCAGGTACTGCTCGAGCGTGGGAGAGTCGAGAGGCATTGCGCGATGGCGTCGTAAATGACTCGGCGGCGGCGTGACCCAGGGTCGCGCCGCCGCCGAGGTGCCTGCGGAAAAGCTAACTAGGCAGCGTTCAGGGCGGCGCGAACCTTGTCGGCGAGCGCGCTAAACGCCTGCGGGTCACGCACGGCGAGGTCGGCGAGGATCTTCCGATCGATCTCGATGCCGGCCTTGCCCAGTCCGTTGATGAACACGTTGTAGCTCATGTCGTGCTGCCGCGCGGCGGCGTTGATGCGCACGATCCAGAGCCGACGGAAGTCGCGCTTCTTATTCTTGCGATCGCGATAGGCGTATTTCCAACCCCTTTCTACGTTCTCCTTGGCCGCCTTCCACAGCTTGGAGCGGGCGCCGAAGGCGCCGCGGGCGTGCTTGAGAATTGCCTTCTTCCGCTTGAGGCGCGGGACGTTCGATACGGCGCGTGGCATGATCGGCTCCTATTACGCGGCCTGGATGAGGCGCTTGATTCGCTTCTGCTCGCCGTTCGTGGCGATGAGGCCCGCGCGGCGCAGGTTCCGCTTCCGCTTCGAGGTCTTCTTGGTGAGGATGTGGCTCTTGAACGCCTTGAAGCGCTTCACCTTTCCCGAGCCCGTCGTCTTGAAGCGCTTCGTCGCGCCCTTGTGCGTCTTCATCTTCGGCATTGCACGCTCTCTTTATTTGGGCGTGAGAATCATCGTCATGGACTTCCCTTCCAGACGGCCCGCGCTCTCGATCTTCGCGATGTCCGCCAACTCACTGCTCACCCGATCCAGCACCGCCTGTCCGAGCTCGGGGTGAGCGACCTGTCGACCACGAAACATCATGGTCACCTTCACCTTGTTCTTCTCTTCGAGGAACCGGCGCGCATGCCGGGTCTTGGTGTCGAAGTCGTGATCGTCGATGCCCGGGCGGTACTTCACTTCCTTGAGCTCGATCACGTGCTGCTTCTTCTTCGCGAGCCGGGCCTGCTTGGCCATCTCGAACTTGTACTTCCCGTAGTCCATGATCCGGACCACCGGGGGCCGTGCCGTTGCCGCGACTTCGACGAGATCCAACCCGGCGTCTTCCGCCATCCGGAGCGCCTGGTCCACCTCGAGGATCCCGAGCTGTGAGCCGTCGGCGCCGATCACGCGGACCGGGCTGATGCGGATCATGCGATTGACCCGCACGCGCTTGGTGGTGTCCTGAATACTCGTAGCCTCGATGAGAGAGAACAAAAAAGCGGACCTTCCGGGGCAGAAAGTCCGCACGCGCCCCAAGCCCCCCATCGATCGCGGGAGCGAGACGCTGATTGAAGACTCCTGCAGCACGCCTCGCGTCCGCGCGAGGGCCAGAGGGTGGGCCGTCGAGCGACGACCACTTAGCTAGTTGTCAGACCGTAAGTTAGGGCATACGAGTGCCAAGTCAAGTCACGTCCCGCCCGGTACCTCGCACCCATAGCCCCGGCCGTCCGCGACGATCCGGCCGAACGCGTGCACCGCGTCGTGCTCGAACATGACCGTCCAGCCCTCGGCAGCCGCCTCCGCCCAGACCCGGCGCTTGGTCTCGAGCGTCACCAACGGCTCGACGTCGTAGCCCATGATCCACGGGAGCGGCACGTGTGCCGCCGTGGGCGCGAGGTCCGCGAGATAGAAGAGCCGACCCGCGCCCGATTCCACGAGGACCCCCTGATGGTGCGGAGTGTGCCCGGGGGTGTGCCGCAGCGAGATGCCGGACAACAGCTCGCGGTCGTCATCGACGAGCTCGAGGCGGCCGGCGGCCTGCACGGGGTCGAAATTGTGAGGGAAGTAGCTCGCCGCGGTCCGCTCGTTGGTGTGATGGGCCCAGTCCCACTCGCCCCGCCGCACGACGTACCGGGCGTTGGGGAACGCCGGCACGGCGGCGCCGTCCTCGCCGCGCCGGGTGTTGCCTCCCGCGTGATCGAAGTGCAGGTGCGTGTTGATAACCAGCGTGACGTCCGCGGGAGCGAACCCTGCTTCGGCGAGCGCACTCTCGAGCTGCGTGGGGCCCGACGCGCCGACCGGCGCATTCTCCACCCCATAGATCGTGTGGAACTTCTCGCTCTCCTTGTCGCCAAGCCCCGTATCGACGAGGACCAGCGCGTCGGGATGCTCGATGAGCAGGCAGCGCATGCCAAGCGGGATGCGATTCTTGTCGTCGGCGGGGATCTTCCGTTCCCAGAGACTCTTCGGCACGACGCCGAACATCGCGCCGCCGTCGAGGCGCTGGAGGCCCGCCTGGAGGGCGTGGATGCGCAGCGAGCCGACGGTGCGTGACTCGACCAGCGGGAGCAGTGGCATGCGGGGAGTCTAACGGCTCCCGGTCAGGCCGTCGTATCCCGGTCGACCGGCCGGGGCATCGCCGGCGCACGCCGGCCGCGCCGTTTGCGCGCGGCGCGGCCGGCGGCGAGGAATCGCTCGAGGTCCGACCAACGCTCGCAGCCGTGCGCGCGCGCATCGTCGAGCAGCCGGATGAGGCAGCGCGCGGTCGCGAGCGCGTCGCCCGCCGCGCGGTGGCGCTTCCCCGCTTCGATCTCCACGTCGTAGTGCCGCGCCACCCAGTCGAGCGATCTCGATCGGAGCTGCGGGAGCAGCCGGCGCGCGAGCCGCACCGTGCACAGGCGCCGGCCAGTGAGCTCGCGGCCGCGGGCCCGTCCGACCTCTGCGCTGACGAAGCGCCAGTCGAACGCCGCGTTGTGCGCCACGAAGACGTGTCCCTCGAGCACGCGCAGCACCTCCTCGCACACGTCGCGGAAGGGCGCTTTGTCGGCCACCATCTCCCAGGAGATGTTCGTCAGCCTGGTGATGAACGGCGGGATGGACCGCTCTGGATTCACCAGCGTCTCATAGACGTCCGCGATGCGGCCGTCGCGCACGGTGACGACGGCGATCTCGGTGATGCGGTCGCCGCCATCCGGACGGCTGCCCGTCGTCTCGACGTCGACCACGGCGAAGCTCAGCGTCGAGAGGAGCGGCTCCTCGCTCACGCTCGCCGTGCGCCACGCCGGCGCCACGGACTCCGAGAGCCGCCAGCGGCCGTCGACCGTGCGGACGAAGCGCGGGTGCCCGCCGAGCAGCGTCGCCGCCATGTGATCGGCGACGAGGTCCGGGAGCGCCGACAGCTGACAGACGCTCGCGATCAGGCTCCGCGAATCAGCCGGTCCCGCGCGGAGATAGTCGGCGGCGCGCTCGGTGAGGAGCATCCGCTCCGGACGCGTCTGGACGCCCGCCGGCGCGAGCGGTTCCAGCCGCGTGCCACTGACCGGATCGAGCTCGCTCACGTGTCGTCGCGCTCCACCGGGCAGGTCATGCACCGCGGTCCTCCCCCGCCGCGAACGAGCTCCGCGCCCTCGAAGGTGATGACCGCGCGCTCGTCGTCGGCGATGCGGACATCACCGGTGAGGAAGTTCACGCCGGGCACGACGCGGAAGCCTGCACGCTCCATCTGCGCGAGCGTGCCGACATTGCGCGCGTACGAGAGCACCAGCCCCGGACGCATCGCGACGAAGTTGCAGCCCGACGACCATTGCTCGCGCTCCTGCACGACGCGACGCTCGCCGCCGCACAGCACGGGAGTCATCGGCAGGGCGCAATCGGCGAGGGCGGCGAAGATGTCGGGACACTCGCGGAGCGTCGTCTGTCCCTTGTGCCAGTGGAGCACGCTCAGTCGCTCGGCGCCGACGAAGTGCGGGGCGTAGCACACGCACAGGTCGCGGTCCACCTGGGTGAAGATCATGTCGAGATGGATGGCCGTGTTCTCCTTCGGCATCACGACGACGATGATGTCGGTGACCTTGGTCTTCGTGAACAGGAGGTTGGCCAGGTGGTCGATCGCGCCGGGACTCGAGCGCTCGCTGAACCCGATCAGCACCAGGTCCTCGCGCAGCGTGTGCACGTCACCGCCTTCGACGGTGTAGTTGAGCCGTCGCTCCACTGACCCGTCGTAGAGGATGCCCTCGTTCCGCAGCAGCGGGTGGTAGAGAAAGAGCGCCTTCATGATCAGCTCTTCCGGCCACCGGATCCCGTAGCGCATCGAGCCGACGAGCACGTGGCGCCCGACGCTCATGGCGGAGTCGCGCGTGAAGAACAGGTTGGGGAGCGGCGGCAGCTCGTACCCGAACTCGTTCAACGTTCGGGCGAGCGGTCCCGGGGTCTCCACCCGGCCTTCGATGAGCATCGTCACGAGCTCGGCCGGGGGCAGCGCCTCGATCTCGCGCGCCAGCGGCTCGCTCGGCACGATGTCCATCGTCTCGCGGACGAGGAGGTCGCGCACCTCCCGGTTCTCGAGAACCTGGGCGAGCAGGTCACGGACCTCGAAGACCTGGCAGAATCGCTCCAGCACGGCCGTGAACCGCCGGTGCTCCTTCCGCGCCTGGTCGGCGTCGGGGAGGTCGTCGTAGAGATAGTCCTCGCGGGTAGTCGGCGTGACGCCGAGCAGCTCGTTGCCCGGCGTGTGCACGACGACCGAGCGCAGACGCCCGATCTCGGAGGTGACGTGGACGGTCATAGCACCCGAAGATAACCCGTTGGTGGTCGACGCGCGCGCTGCATGTGCAAGAGCGGGCGCGACATAGAGAACGCCCCCTCATTCCGGCTGGTGCGTGGCGCAGGAGGCCGCTAGTTTGTGAACGAATTCACAAGCCCGACGTGCCGTGAAGCGTATCGCCGAATCCACCGTCCGCCGCCTGTCGATCTATCTCCGGTTCCTGGAGGAGTTCGAGGATCGCGGGCTGTCCACGGTGTCGAGCGAGGAGCTGGCGCGGCGGGGTGGGACCACCTCGGCCCAGGTGCGAAAGGACCTGTCGTTCTTCGGGTCGTTCGGAAAACGGGGCCTCGGCTACTCGGTCCCCGAGCTGTCCTCCGCACTGCGCGAGATCCTCGGCCTCGGACGCGAGTGGCGGGTGGTCATCATCGGCGCCGGCAAGATCGGCGCGGCGTTGGCGCAGTACCGGGGCTTCCGGCAGCGCGGCTACAACATCATCGCCGTCTACGACTCGAACCCGGAGAAGATCGGGCGCTCGCTCGAGGGGATCGAGATCCGCGACATGGCCCGCTTCGAGTCGGACGTCGCCGCGGAGCAGCCGGAGATCGCCGTGATCGCGATCCCGGGCGAGGGGGCCCAGGAAGTCCTGGACCGGATCGTCCGCACGGGCATCAAGGCCGTGCTGAACTTCGCGCCCGTGCAGCTTCACGCGCCCGCGGACGTCACGGTGAAGGCGGTGAACATGGCGATGGAGCTGGAAGGACTGTCGTTCGCATTGACGAATCGGGAGACGGACTGACTGCCACTTGGCCAACTCCGGAAGGGCCTTCAAGAGCAGATCCCTCGACTCGCTGCGCTCGCTCGGGATGACCGCACGGACGCTGCACTCGCTCGGGATGACAGTCGCCGTCATCCCGAGCGCAGTCGAGGGATCTGCACGGTCACCGCTCGACCCCGACCCGATTTCCGGGAGCGTCCCACAGGGACCCGGTCCCCGCTGCTGACGTACCGGGTACTTCAGCGGCGGTTTTCATAGAGCCTGCAGCAATCCCACGAACTGCTGGACGCTCAGCACCTCCGGCCGCACTTCGCCGTCGATGCCCGCGCGGCCGAGGAGCGCGTCGGCGCCCTCGGCGCCGAGTGAGAACAGCGTGCGCACGACGCGTCGCATCTGCTTGCGGCGCATCCCGAACGCGCCCTGAACGAGCTCGCGGAGCGGTCGCTCCTCGTCGGCCGTGACGAGCGGTTGCGCGAGCGGCGTGATGCGGACGACCGCGCTCTCGACCTTGGGCGGCGGTGAGAACGCGCCGGAGGGCACGGCGAAGAGCGACTCTGCCCGCGCGACCGCCGCGACGTTCACTGTGAGCGCACCGTACTCTTTGCTCCCCGGCCTGGCGATCAGGCGCTGTGCGACCTCGCGCTGAACGAGATAGACGGCACGGTCGGCGCGCGGAGGCTTCAGCGCGTGAAAGAGGATCGGCGTCGTGATGTAGTACGGGACGTTGCCGACGAGCACGTAGGGCCCCCCTGCCAGCTCGCCGAGCGAGACCTCCAGCACGTCGGCCTCGGCGACGATCACGTTGCTCCGCCGCGCGTAGCGCTCGCGCAGGAGCGCCGCGAGCGCGCGGTCGTACTCGATCGCGACGAGCCGGCCCGCACGGTCGGCGAGGATGTCGGTGAGCGATCCCCTGCCCGGCCCGATCTCGAGCACGGTCTCGTGGCCTTCGAGTCGCAGCGCGTCCGCGATGCGGCCGAGGATGCGGCGATCCGTCAGGAAGTGCTGGCCGAGGCTCTTACGAGTCGGCGGGAACGCCGCACGACGGTCGCGCGGTGCGCCGGCTTCATCCGGCATCGATCAGCTCTTGAGGATGACGAGCGTCAGATCGTCGCGGCGCGGTGTGTCGCCCGTATAGTGATCGAGGAGAGCGAACACACGGCCGGCGATCTCCTCCGGCGGCTCGTGGCGGTGCATCATCACGCAGTCGAGCACGGGCTCCTCGCCCAGCCGGATGCCCTCGCGATTGCGCGCGTCGGTGATGCCGTCGGTGAACAGGACGAGGAGATCGCCGCCGACGTCCCATGGCCGCGCGTCCGAGCGGGGGGCGTCGTCCGACATGCCGAGGGGCGGGCCGCCCGCGCCGAGCCGCTCGACGTCGCCACCGCGGGTCACGACGAACGCGTGCGGGTGGCCGGTGTTGCCGTAGCGGAGCACGCCCAGATCGCGGTCGACCACGGCGTACAGCGCCGACACGAACATCTCCGTCGTCGTCAGCTCCTCCTTCACGGATTGATAGAGCCGGCGCAGCATCTCGGCCGGATCGTCCGTGCCCTGCGCGTGGATCGCCGACGCGCTCATCGTCAGCGCCATGATGAGCGCGGCCTGATAGCCGTGGCCCGACACGTCGCCGATCATGACGCCGATGCGGCCACCCGAGAGGCGGTAGAGGTTGTAGAAGTCACCACCGACGTCCTCCGCGGGCACGAC
>DASTSX010000208.1:0-3834 GCA_035760455.1 Gemmatimonadaceae bacterium
TTCTCGGGGGTGATCTTCGGCAGCTACAACTACCAGCTCCCGACCACGCCGAACCAGCTCCGCAACCAGAACAACAACTCGTTCGTAGTCGACCGCGCCTACCTCACCTTCCGCATGGCGGCCGGCGACCGTACGAGCGTCCGCATCACGACCGACGTCTTCCAGAGCGCCGACTCGTCGAGCAACGCCTACACCGTCCGCGCCAAGTACGCGTTCCTCCAGTACGAGGCGCCGAAGATGGCGAACGGCGCGCAAGTCACCGGGCGGATCGGCATCCTGCACAACGTCGTCATCGATCACACCGACACGTTCTGGCCGCGCTTTCTCAGCCAGTCGGCCACGGAGCGCGCCGGCTACTTCTCGTCGGCCGACGTCGGGCTCGCCGGACTGCTCACCCTGCCGAACCGGTGGGGCGAGCTGTACGCGACCATCGTGAACGGACCGGGGTACACCGCGCGCGAGCGAGACCGGTTCAAGGACGTCGCCGTGCGGCTCTCGCTCACGCCCTTCGCCAACGGCTCGGCCTCGTCACTGCTGCAGACGTTCACGATCACGGCGTGGGGGTACAAGGGCGCGACGGCGAGCAGCTTCGTGAACGGCGGGACGGGGCAGCTGGGCGCGGTCGGCGACGCGCTCGATCGAAGCCGAGCCGGCGTCTTCGTCGGCATCCGGGATCCGAAGCTGGTGATCGGCGGCGAGCTGGCCCAGCGCCACGACGGCGGTGAGACCGGGCAGAACACCACGCTCGCGCCGCGCGTCGAGACCACGACGACAGGTCGCATGCTGTCGGGGCTGACGGTGGCTCGCCCGTTCGCGTTCGCCAATGCGAGCGGGAAATCACCGTTCGGCCTCGTCGCCCGGTACGACCGCATCACGCCGACCGTGAGCACCACCGGCTACACCACGGCTCCGTCGTCGTCCAACGCGTACCACACCCTGATCGCCGGTGTCTTCTACGATCTCTCGCAGCGGGCGCAGCTCGCGCTCGACTATCAGGAATCGCTCGCGTCCGACAACGGCGTGTCGGCCGCGCCTCCCGCGCAGAGCAAGGGGTACTACGCGCACTTCGTCCTGAACTTCTGAGCACTCACAGGAACATCCCGGTGAGCGCGGCCTTCCGGCCGCCGATCCGATCGACCACGCGATCCGACGCACTGGCGCCCGCGTCGACGTAGGTCGCGACGAGATGCTCCGAGGCGAACGAGATCCGGAACCCGCCGGCCCGTGTCTCGCGCCAGTACCGCACGAGCGAGCGGATCGCGTCCATCGCGCCCTCGTCGAGTCGGGTCAGCGCGTGCAGATCGAGCCGCAGGGTGGTGACGCGCTCGGGGATCTCGCGGCACACGCCCCGGAGGGCGAACGCGTCGTGGCCGGCGAGCGCGCCGGCGAGATAGAGCGTGGCCGAGCCGGCTCCGATCTCGAGGGAGTACTGGAGTGCAGTCGTCACGAGTCCGAGTCCCGTTGAAGGTGTGCTCGAACACTCGTCCCTCGGCGCAACGGACGGCCCGGCGCGCGACGACGGTCGTGTAACGGTTCGACCGCGGCGCGGTCAGGCGGAGAGCAAGACGCTGATCGTGGTCCCGCGTCCCACCGCGCTCATCGCCTCGATCCGTCCGCCGTGCGCGTCGACGAGGTGGCGCACGATGGCGAGCCCGAGTCCCGTCCCGCCCTCGGCGCGCGATCGGCCCGCGTCGACGCGGTAGAACCGCTCGAAGATGCGGGGCAGATGCTCGGGCGCGATGCCGATCCCGGTGTCCGTCACGTCCACCCACACCCCGTCGTGCGTCGCGCGCGTCCGCAGCGTCACGCTGCCCTCGCGCGTGTAGCGAACGGCGTTCTCGACGAGATTGGTGAGGATCTGGCGAAACGCCGTCGGGTCCACGCGAACGTGCGTGGCGTCGGGCGCGACGGCGGCCACGAGCGACAACCCCTTCGCGCTCGCCGCCGGCTGGATGGCCGTGAACACGTCGTGCACCACGCCCGCGACGTCGACGAGCGCGATGTTCGGCCGCCAGCCGCCGCTCTCGATCCGTGACAGGTCGAGGAGGTCGTCGACGATCCGCTGCATGCGCGTGGCATTCTCGTGGATCGTCTCGACGAACCGTCGCCGCTGCTCGGCGGGGATGCCTTCGTCGAGGAGCGTCTCCGCATACCCGCTGACGGCGGTGAGCGGCGTCTTGAGCTCGTGCGACACGTTGGCCACGAAGTCGCGCCGGATCGTCTCCAGCCGCCGCAGGGTCGTGAGGTCGAGCACCGTGACGACGCCGCCGCCCGTGCGGAGCGGCCGGGACGCGACCGCCACCGTGCGCTCGTGGAGCGCGACCTCGGCAGGGGGCGTCGTGCTCCCGGCCAGTGCGGCCTCGATCGCCTCCCGGAGCGCCGGCTCGCGCGGCAGCACCTCGCGCGGGAAGGGAAGCGGCGCCCGCGCGCCGAGCAGCGACCGCGCCCGTTCGTTGATGCGAACGACGGTCCCGCGCTCGTCGAGCGCGATGACGCCCTCCTCGAGCGACTCGAGCACTGCCGTCATCAGCTGGTCGTCGGCCTCGAGCGCATCCAGCCGATTCGCGAGCTGCTCGGCCATCCGGTGCAGGGCCGTGGCCAGATCGCCTACCTCGCCAGGCGCCGACAGCGCCGGACGCCGGTGCAGGTCGCCGGCGGCGATCGCGCGCGCGACGTCCCGCAGCTCGACGACCGGCTGCGAGATGCTTCGCGCGAACAGCGACGCGAGCGCGAGCGCGCCGAGCAGCGCGAGCAGCCCGCTGACGAGCACGTCGCGCTGTGCCCCCCGCACGATCTCGTCCAGGCTCCGCGTCGTGAGCGACACGCGCACGAAGCCCAGCGGATGGCGTTGTGCCACGTACAGCTCGTCGTCGCCGGCGGACGCACTGTGCCGGTGCGACACGCCGACGCCGCGCGCTCGCGCGTCGATGATCTCGGGGCGCGTCAGATGATTCTCCAATCGTCGCAGCGCCTCCGGACCGAATTCAGCGTCGCCGAGGACGACCCCCGTGCTGTCGATGAGGGTGACGCGATAGCCGAGGGCGCCGCCGGCACGATCCGCGAGCTGGTCCGGGTCGGTTCCGGGTTGCCAGTCCGCCGCGATGACGCGACCCACCCGCTCGAGCTCGTCCCGCTTCTCCTCCACGAGCCGGGTGCGCAGCCGCCCGCCGGCGATGAGCACGATCGCGGCGACGAGCGCGATCACCACGATCAGCGAGCCGGCCAGCAGCCGGCGGGCGAGCGTCACGCCGGCCGGCTGGTCGGCACGCGCAGGCGATAGCCGAAGCCGCGGACAGTTTCGATCATGTCGCCCGCGACGCCGAGCTTCGCGCGCAGTCGCTGCACGTGCATGTCCACGGTGCGCGTCTGGATGTCGGGCGCGGCCTCCCACACCGTCTCCAGCAGGTGGGCGCGGCCCTGCACCCGGCCGCGCCGTTCGGCGAGGGTGAGCAGCAGCTTGAACTCGGTCGGCGTGAGGTCGACCGGCACGCCGTCGACCTTCACCTGATGCGCGCCCAGATCGATCTGGAGGGGGCCGAGCTGCAGTCGGTCGCCGCTCGTCGCGCCCCCGGCGCTCAGACGGCGCAGGATGGCGCCGACCCGCAGCACGAGCTCCTGTGGGCTGAACGGCTTGGTGAGATAGTCGTCCGCGCCCAGGGAGAGCCCCTGAATGCGGTCGGACTCCTCGCGCCGCGCCGTGAGCATCAGCACCGCGACGTCGCGCGTCGCGTCGTTGGCGCGGAGCTGCTCGAGCACCTCGTACCCCGACATCCCGGGCAGCATCAGGTCGAGGACGATGAGCGCCGGGCGCTCGCGCCGCGCCGACTCCAGAGC
>DASTSX010000209.1:0-16685 GCA_035760455.1 Gemmatimonadaceae bacterium
GCACTGTCGCGCGCGACGCTGCTCGCCGAGCTGCTGGCGTGGCTCAATCAGCGCTTCGCCCCCGACGGGCCGCCGATCGAGGCCGACACGCCGCTCTTCGCCGGCGGCCTGGTCGACTCGCTGCGCATCCTCGAACTCATCGCGTGGACCGAGCGCGCCATCGGGCGCCAGATCCCCGATTCCGCGATCCGCACCGACAACTTCGCGACGCCGGCGCGCATCGCCGAGCTCTTCGCGGGGGAGGATGCTCATGCGTACCGCTGACCGTATCGTGGCCGAGCTGCGCGCGCGCGGCGAGCTGTGGGAGGCGGGGCCGGGGCTCGTGGGACTGCGCGGCGACACGCTCGCGCTGTCCGAGCGCCTCGCAGGGCTGGCCGCCGAAACGGCGGCCGCCGCCGCGCCGCCGGACGCCGTGTGCGCGGCGTGGCGGCCGCCCGCCGCGCTCGCGCTCTCGACCCTCGCGCGGGCGGCCTATTTCGAGTCGTTCCCGCAGTGGCTCACGCTCGCGGCGCATCTGCGCGACGACGCCGAGTTGCTCGAGCACGTGGCGCGCAGCGCCGACCCCGCGGCCGCCGCGTGCGACGCCTGCGCGCCGGCCGGCGCCGCGCTGCCGCCGGCCGTGTGCTATCACGTCTACGCCGCGCTCGCCGGCCGCACCCTCGCGCGACCGACGCACGTCACGCTGCAGGGCACCTGCTGGCGCCACGAAGGCGACGCGCTCCGCCCGCTCGCGCGCGGCTGGGCGTTCACGATGCGCGAGGGCGTGTGCGTCGGCGCCGCGGACGACGTGGCCGCATTCCGCGATCGCGGCATCGCGCGCGCGAGCGCGCTCGCCGCCGCGCTCTCGCTCGACGCGCGGCTCGAGGAGGCCACCGACCCGTTCTTCCGGCCCACCGCGCGCGGCCGCGAGCTGCTGCAGCGGCTGAAGGGCCTCAAGCAGGAGCTGCGACTCGCCGTCGGCGACGACACCGTCGCCGCGGCCTCGTTCAACCTGCACGAGGGCTTCTTCGGCGACGCGTTCGACATCCGCCTCCCGGACGGCTCGGCTGCCGCGAGCGGATGCGTCGCCTACGGCATCGAGCGATGGCTGCTCGCCTTCCTCGCCGCCCACGGCACGGCCGCGCGCGGCTGGCCCGCCCTTCCGTCCGTTCGCCTCCAGGAGGTTGCCGCATGACTCATCCACTCACGGCGTCGGATCTCCGACCGTTCACCGCGCCCGACGCGCGTCCCCCCTATGCGCGGCTCGCCGCCGCCGCCGATCGCGGGCGCTGGTCCGTCGAGCGCGACGTGCGCTGGTCCGCCGTCGATCGCGTGCGCGCATACGATCGACCCGACCTGCTCGACCAGCTCCGCACGGCCGCGCTCATCGAGAGCTATCACCCGGTGCACCTCGGCTGGATGCTCGACGACACCTGGAACGACGTCGATGCGGGTGCCGCGATCGCCCTCGAGCTGTACGAGGGCTTCAAGCACTTCCACGCGCTGCGGAGCTACCTCGACACCGTCGGCTTCGAGCCGGCGATCACCGACGCCGAACTGGTCGCGATCCGTGCGGCGGCGCGTGCCGTCGGGCCGAAGGGCTCGCTCGTCGAGCGGCTCGTCGAGTTCATGCTGTCCGAGCATCTGGCGTCGTACTTCTTCCGCCGCGTCGGCGAGCAGGCCACCGACCCGGTGCTGGCCGAGCTGCTCGCGTTCATCGCGGCCGACGAGGTGCGCCACGCCCAGGCCGCGTCCGACCTGCTGGCCGCCCGCATCGCGAGCGATCCGGGAATCGTGCCCGTCGTGCTCGACGCCGCCGTCCACTTCCACCACTTCGGCGAGCAGGCGGTGGCCGACGTGCCCGTCGCGCTGCCCGGCGACCCGCTCGCCATCCGCTCGTTCGCGCGCCGCATCGAACGCCTCTGCGGCGTCCGCCTCGTCGATCATCTCAAGCGGCAGCTGTAGCCGCGTTCACCGGAGACTCACATGGAGATCACGGCCCGAGAGCTCGGCTTCCTCAACTTCTATCGTGCGTCCGAGTTGCACGGAGGGCTCATCCTCGGTCAGATCGCCCGCCGCGCGCGCGGATCGGCGCTCGTCCTCGACCTCACGCGCCACAGCGCGGAAGAAGTCGTGCACGCCCAGCTGTGGACGGAGACGATCATCGCCGTCGGCGGCGAGGTGCGCCCGGTGCGCGAGACGTACCAGGCGCGCTACGCCCGCTTCGTCGGCACGCCGATGGCTCTGGTGGACGTGCTGGCGCTCACGCAGGTGTTCGAGCGCCGGGTGTACCGCCACTTCACGGAGCACCTGCATCGTCCCACCACGCACCCCGCCGTCCGGACCACCCTCGCGCGCATGCTGGAGGAGGAGAAGGGGCATCTGCGCTGGGTGAAGCGCTGGCTCGACGAGCAGGCGCGCACGCGCGGCGACGTGGTGAAGGCAGCCATGGACCGGTATGCCGCGGCCGACGCCCTCGTGTACGCCGAGATGACGGACGAGCTGGGCTGGCGGGTGGCCGCGTGAGCGCGCGCGTCGCACTACCCGGGGCGGTGCACGATCGCCTGTTCTTCGCCCAGGTCCGCGAGGACCCGTGCGCCGAGCTCACCGCGCTGTGCCCGACGCCGGACGACGAGGTCGTCGTCGTGAGCTCGGGCGGCTGCACCGCGCTCTCCCTGCTGGCCGCGGGAGCGGGGCGCGTGACGGCGGTGGACCTGAACGCGACCCAGAACCATCTCGTCGAGCTGAAGGCGGCGGCCGCATCGCTCGGCGCGCGCGACGCGGTCGCGTTCCTCGGCGCCCATCCGTCGCCGCGCCGCCGCGTCACGTATGCATCGCTGCGCGACGCGCTCGGCCCCGCCGCGCGACGATACTGGGACGGCCGCCCGCACGCCGTGGACGCGGGCGTGCTCGGCGCAGGCGTGAGCGAGCGGTTCATCGGCGGCGTCGTGACGGCGCTGCTGCTCGCGGTGCATCCTCGTGCGCGCGTGGAGCGCCTGCTGGCCTGTCGCACCATCGCGGAGCAGCGCGCACTGTTCGAGCGTGAATGGAGCACGCGCCGCTGGCGCGGCCTGTTCGCGCTGCTCTGCAACCGGCTCGTGCTGCGGCAGACGTACCCGCCGCAGTTCTTCGCGCACGTCGAGAACCCGAGCTTCGCGCTGCACTTTCGCCGGCTCGCCGAGCACGCCATCACCGAGCTGCCGGTATCGAGCAACTACTTCCTGCACCAGATGCTCGCCGGCCGCTACCCGGCGGACGAGCGCGACGGCGTGCCGCCGTATCTCAGCGATCGCGGTGCAGCCGTGGTCGCGTCGGCGCGCGAGCGCCTCCAGCTCGTGGACGGCGCAATGACGGCGTATCTGCGCACGCGACGCGCGCGCTCGGTGCATGCCTTCGCGCTGTCCAACATCTGCGAGTGGATGACGCCGCCCGAGATCGACGCGCTCTTCCAGGAGGTGCTGCGCACCGCCGCGCCGGGCGCACGGCTCGTCTACCGCAACTTCGTCGGGTGGACCGAGCTGCCCGCGTGGTGCGAGCGCGTCGTGCCCGACCGCACGCTGAGCGATCGCCTGAGCCGCGAGGACCGGAGCGCCATGCAGCGTCGCGTCGTGGCGTGCCGCGTGGAGGCCGCACGACGAGCACGCTGCCCCTCCCACGCACCGTCACCGGCGTACGCGAGGCCACCGGCGAGGACAACGACGCGCTCGTCGCGCTCGCGGCGTCGTGCCCGATGCGCGGCGACATCACGATGTGCGCCGACCGCGCGCCGGACTTCTTCGCGCTCGTGCGGCTGGAGGGCGAACGGTGGCGCGTCGGCGTCGCGGAGGACGCCGGCACGGTGGTCGGCTGCGTCGCCGCCTCCGAGCGGCTGACGTACGTGAACGGATCCGCCGCCCGGACCGCCTACGTGGGCGACCTCAAGGTGCACCCGGCGCATCGGGGCGGCGTCGCCGCCGACGCGCTCGAGGAGTACTCGCGCGAGGCCTGCCGAAACTACGGCGGCGACGACATGCTCGTGCTCGCGACTGTACTGGGCGGCAACCGCGCCATGGAGCGGCGCGCCGGCGGGCCGCGCGGCCTGCCCACCCTCACACGCTTCGCGACGCTCGACGTGCACGCGATTCCGCTGCTCTGGCGCCGCGCGGAGCGCGTCGCCGGTCTGCGCGTGGAGCCGGCGCGCGACGAGGACCTCGACGAGATGGGCGCCCTGTGGCATCGCTTCGCACCCACGCGCCAGCTCGCACCCGTGCTCGGCGCGGCCCGGCTGCGCGCGTGGATCGACGACGCGCCGGGGCTCGCGATCGACGACTACCTCGTGGCGCGGCGGCCCGACGGCCGCATCGCCGGATTCCTCGCGCTCTGGGACCAGTACTTCATCAAACAGCTTCGCGTGCTCGGCTACTCCACCCGGCTCGCCGTCGCGCGCGGGGCGCTGAATGCCATCGCGCCGCTCGCCGGCACGCCGCGGCTGCCGGCGGCGGGCCACGCGCTGCCGTCGCTCGCGGCGCTCCACTGCTGCGTGGCGGGCGACGCGCCGGAGGTGTTGCACGCGCTCCTCCTCCACGCGTACGCCGCGCGTCGCGGGTCGGGATATCTCTTCCTCACGCTCGCGCTCGATCGGCGCGATCCCCTGCGCGTGGCGCTGCGCGGACTGCTCGCGCAGCCGACCGCCGTGGGCGCATACGCCACTACGCCCGCCGGCCGGTACTCGGGGCTACCGCTCGACGGCCGGCCGCTGCACTTCGAGTCGTCGCTCGTATGATCGACGGCGGCACGGCCGCCTGGCGCGCGCGACTCGCGCGCCTCGTGGTGCGGCGGCGGCGCTGGCTGTGGCTGGCGTGGACGATGGTCGCCGCGCTGCTGCTGCCGCACGCGCGCGAGGCGAAGTCGCGTCTCGAGGTGGCGGCGCGCGTTCGCGGCAGCGAGTCCGAGGCCGTCGCGCGCCTCCTCGGCGACGAATTCGAATCGCCGTTCGCGCGCTCGGCGGTCCTCGTCGTCACGGGCGTGCCGACGCCGGACACGCCGGCGGGCCGCGCGGCACTGCGTGGACTGGTCGACGTCGTGGCGCGCGTCCCCGGGGTGACGCGCACGCTGTCCCATCTCGACGTCGCGGACAGCGCGTTTCTCGGCGCGGGCCGAGGCACCTTCGTCGTCGTCGGGCTCGACGGCAATCAGGGCTCGGGCGACGCGCTCGTGTCGCGTCTGCGCGCCGGCACCGCCGGCGTGGAAGCCAGGCTGCGTGCCGTGCATCCCGGTGCCGAGCTGACGTGGACCGGCGAGGATGCGCTCAACCACGACCTCCGGCTGGCCAGCGCGCGCGACGTCTCCTCGGCGGAGCGCCGAGCGCTGCCGCTCACGCTCGCTCTGCTGCTGCTCGCGTTCGGCGCGCTGATGGCGGCGGCGATCCCGCTCGTCGTCGCCGCGATGGCGATCGGGCTCGCGCTCGGCGCGGCCACGCTCGTCGCGCACGTGTGGCCGCTGTCGATCGCGCTCCAGAACGTCGTCTCCATGCTCGGCCTCGGGCTCGGCGTGGACTACACGCTCCTGCTCGTGAGCCGCTTTCGTGAGTCGCGCGCCGCGGGCGCCGACGCCGAGCGCGCCGCGGAGGAAGCCGCGACGCAGGCCGGCCATACCGTGCTCGTCTCGGCCTCCACGGTGGCCGTGGGCTTCGCCGCGCTGCTCGCCGTGCCGCTCGCCGATCTCCACTCCATCGCCGTGGGCGGATTGCTCATCGTCGCGACGTCGGCGCTGCTCGCCGTCACGCTCGTGCCGGGACTGCTCGCGTCCCTCGGCGCCCGCGTCGAGCTGGGCCGCGTGCTGCCACGGGCGCGGCGCGCGACCCCGACGCGATGGCGCGGCTGGGCCGTGCGCGTGGCGCGCCATCCGGTGCGCACGCTGATCGTCGCCGCGCTGCCGCTCGCCGTGCTGGCGTTCCAGGCGACGCGCCTGAAGCCGCAGTTGCCGCGCGGTGATTGGCTGCCTCGGACGGCCGAAGCCGCGCGCGGCGCGCGGGCCCTGCGCGCCATGGGAAGCGGCGGCGTCGTGCAGACGCTGCGGATCGTCGTGGCGATGCCGGTCGGCACAGGCGCACTCGACGATCGGGGATACGTGGCCACCGCGCGCGTCGCGGCCGCGCTGGTGCGCGATTCACGGGTGCACCGCGTGCGCTCGCTGCCGGGCATCGCCAACGGCGTGATGCCGGGTTCGCCGCTCTTCGCGCTCGTGCCCGACGACGTCCGGCGAACCTTCGTGAGCCGCGACCACCGGCTCGCGCTCCTCGAGGTCGTTCCCGCCGACGAGGTGGATGGCGCGGCGCTGCCGGCGCTCGCACGCGACCTCCGCGCGATGAACGCGAGCGCGGCGAGCGGCGTGGCCGGCACCCGGCTGCTCGTCGGCGGCGTGCCGGCGCTCAACGCCGACTACGCCGACGCCATCGCGCGGCGCACGCCGCTCGTCGTGCTGCTCGTCGTGGCGGGGACGCTCGTCGCGCTCGCGACCGGATTCCGCTCGGTGCTCGTGCCGCTCAAGGCCGTTGCGCTCAACCTCCTCACGGTGGGCGCGGCCCTCGGCGTCGTGGTGCTCGTGTTCCAGGACGGCCATGGCGTGCGGCTGATCGGGCTCGCCGCACCGCTCGACGGCACCTTCGCCGCGATTCCGCTGCTCGTGTTCTGCGTGGTGTTCGGCCTGAGCATGGACTACGAGGTCTTCCTGCTCTCGCGCGTCGCCGAGTCGCGCCGGCGCGGTGCGTCCGAGGGCGCGGCGCTCGTCACCGGCGTCGGGCGCTCCGGACGGGTGATCACCAGCGCCGCGTCGGTCATGGTCGTGGTGTTCGGCGCGTTCGCGCTCGGGGAGTTCGTGCTCGTGAAGATCCTCGGCGTCGCTCTCGCCGCCGCCGTCGTGCTCGACGCGACGGTCGTGCGCCTCGCCGTGGGCCCCGCGCTGCTCGCCCTCGCCGGCCGATGGAACTGGTGGCCCGGGTCGATCGGCCTCCGCACGACGAGCGTGAACGGCGGCGGGACCGGCGCCGCCGAACGAGCCGGCGGCGCGGGGCCCGTCGTCACGACGCCAGCAGCCCCTGTCGCCGCGCGACGTCGGCCAGCTCGCCCCGCGAGCCCACCTCGAGCTTGAGGAAGATGCTCGAGAGGTGCGTGCTCACCGTACGCGGCGAGATGCCCAGCACGGCCGCGATCTCCTTGTTCGACTTCCGCAACGCGACGAGACGCGCCACGTCCACCTCGCGGCCGGTGAGCGCGCCCATCCCCGCGAGCGGCGTCTTCGCGGGCGGACGCAGCCCGAGGTCGCGGATCACGTCGCGCGTGAGCGACAGCTCTACCTCGGCGCGCATCCGGAGGAAGGCGTCGTGCGCGCGCCGGAGCTCGCGCGTCGCGCCTTCCAGATCGCCCAGCTGTGCCAGCACCCAGCCGAGCTTGGATCGCACGCGCGCCGCGTCGAGCAGCCAGGGGATCGCCTCGAGCGCCTCGGCGCCCTGGCGCAGCAGGGGTGCGGCGCGCGCGTAGTCCTTCTGCAGCATCGCGATCAGCGCGTCGCACGTGTCGGCCCAGGCGATGCCCAGGCGGTGGCCGAGCTGGTGCGAGTCTCGCCGCAGCCGCGCCCCGTAGCGGCGCGCCGCCTCGAGGTCGCCCGTCCACAGCGCGGCCTCGATCGTCATCGGCAGCAGACGGTGGATGCCCCACGCGAGGTAGCCGGTGCGATCGACCAGCGCGAGCCCGGCGTCGCCGAGCTCGATCGCGCGCCGGTAGTCGCCCATCGCGACGTGATAGGCCACGAGCCCCGCGTGTACGGGCACCGCCGAGTGGACGTCGGCCACGCGCAGCACGCCGCCGCTCCCCGTCGAGAGCTTCATCGCCTCGTCGAGGTATTCCTTCGCCTTCGCCGCGGCGCCGCGGTGGAGATGGATCATCGCGGCCCAGACGAGCAGTCGCGGCAGGAGCACGCGCTGCCGCAGCGCCTTCGCCATCGGGATCGTCCGCTCGGCGAGCGCCAGCCCGGCATCCCAGTCGCCCGTGCCGGAGTGCAGCTCGACGGCGATCTCCGCGGTCCAGCAGCGCAGCACCGGCGAGCCCAGCTCGTCGGCGAGGCGCTCGCTCTCGGCGAGATGCCGCGCCATCGCGCCGCTGCTCCCCGAGAGCCCGCCCACCATCGCCATCGCCCAGTGCGCCGACCAGGCGACGCCGCGCTCTCCCGCCGACTCGGCCAGCTCGATGGCGCGCAGTCCGTCGGCGTGGGCGCGCTCCGTGGGTCCGATGAAGACGTGCAGCAGCAGCGACGAGCGATGCACGCGCGCGAGCACCCCCGCCTCGCCGAGCCGCTCGGCGACGGCGAGCGCCGCGTCGATCTCCGTGCGCGCGGCGTCCGCGTTCCCGAGCGCTTGCAGTGTCATCGCCTTGGCGATCCTCACGCGCGCCAGCAGCGGCTCGTCGCCCGCGCGCTCCGCGGCCTCCAGCGACACGTCGAAGTGCGCCAGCGCCTCGTCGTACCGGCTGCTCCAGAACGCTCCGAGGCCCAAGCGCCGCTCGATGGCGGCGACGCGCACGGTGTCGCCCGCGCGCTCCGCCGCGGTGCGCGCGCGCGTCCACAGCGCCTTCGCGGCGTCGTAGTCGCCCAGCCGTTGGCGCGCCTGCGCGAGATCCTCCACCAGCGCGTCCGGATCCACCGTCGCCGCGTCGAGCGCGCCCGACCGGTCGAGATGCTCGAGCGCCGAGGCGAGGTAGTTCGCCGCTTCGCGGTTGGCGTGGCGCGCGAGCGCATCGCGTCCCGCGGCCGCGAGATAGCGCACCGCCTTGCCGGCCAGGCCGCGCGCCTCGGCGCGCGAGAAGTGGTATGCCAGCTCGTCGGCGTGCGCGCCGACGTCGGCGCCGTAGAGCGTCTCCAGCGCTTCGGCCACCGTCGCGTGGAGCAGGCGCCCGCGTGCGATCCCGAGCTCGCCGTACAACACGTCGCGCACGAGCGGGTGCGCGAACTCGTAGGAGATGCCGCCGTCGCTCTGCACCTCCTCCGAGAGCACGCTCTGCGCGCGGAGCTCGTCGAGCGCCGTGAGGACGTCGCTCTCCGTCAGCCCACTGACGGCGACGAGCGCATCGTGCGACGTGCGCGTGCCGATCACCGCGGCGAGGTTCGCCACCGTGCGCGCCGCCGCGCCGAGCCGGTTCACGCGCGCCGTCACCGCGTCGCGGATGGAGCGGGGCAATCCCGGCAGCTCGGCCTCCCACCCGAGCCACGAGCCATTCTGCTCGTGGAGCGCGCCCGATTCCACGAGCGCCTTGAGCACCTCCTCCACGAAGAACGGGTTGCCGCGGGTCCAGGAGTAGAGACGGCCGGCGAGCGCGCGAGCGGATGCGGGATCGGCGCGGAACGCCTGGCGCACCAGCTCCTGCAGGGCGTCCGCGCCGAGGGGCTCGAGCCGCGTGAGCCGCGCCGTGCCGAGCGAGAGCAGCGACTGCTCGGTCGCCCGCAGCGTCGGGTTGGCGTCGAGCTCCGTCTCGTTGTAGGTGCAGAGCAGCGCGACGCGCTCGCCGCCGATCTGCCGGGCGACGAAGTGGAGGAGCTCGAGCGAGGAGCTGTCGGCCCACTGCAGGTTCTCGAGGACCATCAGGACGGGCCGCTGCGCGGCGAGCTGCCCGAGGAACTGGGCGAAGCTCCAGTGCAGGCGCGACTTCACGTCACCGCCGTCGCGGGTGGCGGGCGTCGGGGGCGTCGTGGCGAACGCGGGGCAGATGTTCGCCAGCGTGCCCGCGTCCCCGCGCGTCATTACCGCCAGCGCGGCCGGGGTCAGGCCGCGCAGCACCGACGTCAGCGCGTCGGCGAACACCGCGTAGGGGACCCCCGTCTCGACCGGATAGGCGCGACCCACGGTGACCGTCCAGCCCTGGCGCGCGGCGCGCTCGGCGATCTCGGCGACCAGCCGCGTCTTCCCGACGCCACCCACCCCCGCGAGCAGCGTGGTCCCGCCGCGGCCGGCGGCGGCGTCTTCCAGCCAGGCGCCGAGCGCGGCGACTTCGCCGTCGCGGCCGACGAGGGGCAGGGGGAATGGCCCCCGGCCACGCGACACGCCGTCGTTGTGTCGAAGGGACGTGGCGTGCATTCCGCGAGAATGGACGGCCGCTCGGCCGATGGCAATACCCGCGGCGCTTCAGCGCCGGTCGGACGACGTTCCTGCTCGCGGGGCCCCGCCGTCAGCGCGCGGCGACCGTCGCCTGCCTGGGCGGAGCGATGTACAGCAGTCCCGTCCTCGGCGAGCGGACCGGGTCCACCACCGTGCCGCGGGAGGTGGAGCGGATGTGGCCCGCGACGTCGTCGGGGGAGGCGTCGGGATGCGCCTCGAGATAGAGCGCGATCGCGCCGCTCACGTAGCCGGCGGACATCGAGGTGCCGGTCCAGAGCTGCGTCGTGGGCGTGCGCCCCTCGATGCTCGGCAGGAGCACCGAGTCGCCGGGAGCGAAGACGTCGAGGCAGGCGCCGAATGCCGTGCCGGGGGTGCGCGCGTCGGCGAGCCGCGCCGTGGAGTCGGTCCCGACGCGGCGGATGCGCGACGCGCCGACGACGAGCGCGCCCGGCGAGTTGGCCGGCGCGACGCGGCAGGCGTTCATCTCGATGTTCCCCGCCGAGACGACGACGGGGATCCCCGCGTCGCGCAGCGCGGTCACGGCGCTGTCGAGCGCGGGGATCGTCGCGGCGGTGTCGGCGATGAACGACCAGTTGGCGACGGCGCGGCGCTCGGGGTGGCGCGCGGCGTCGGCGATGACCCAGCGCGTGCCCTGGACGATCGCCTCGATCGTCCCGCGCAGGCGGCGGCACTCGACCATCTTCACGTCGACGATCTCGGCGCCGGGCGCGGCGCCCAGCGTCGTGCCGGCCACGGCGCCGGCCACCGCGGTGCCGTGCGCGTTGCACAGGTGGTCCTCGCCGGGGAAGGCGTTGAAGCCACGCCGCACGCGACCCGCCAGCTCGGGATGCGTGGCGAGGATGCCGCCGTCGAAGACGTAGACGGTGACGCCGCTCCCCGTGCCGAAGCGGCGATAGGTGCGGTCGAGGGGGAGCGACCGCTGGTCGATGCGGTCGAGCGCGAACGAGACCGTCTGCGACTCGACGTACTCGGTGGTGACGGGTGCCACGGCGCTCGCCGCCGACGCCACGTCGCCGGGGAGCGTGGCGGCCGTGACCCCGCGCGTCGCCGGCGCACAGCCACCGACCAGCGTCGCCGTGACGGCGAGCGCGGTGCGGAACGGGCGGGTCGGGAGCGGAACGCGGCGGCGCATGCGACGTCGGCGGTGAAGTGGCCCGAGGCGAGACATCGCGTCCCGCTCATGGCACTAACACAAGCGCCGTGCCAGAGGATCCCGGTTGTCGGTCGTGGCGGCCGAGTGCGCTCCACGCAGAGTGTGGGCGCCTGGCCACGCACCGCGCCGGTGGGTACGCCCGCGTCGTCGGTGCAGTGTCACACCGATCGACGCGTCTGTGGCTCTACCGCACCAGCGCCTCGACCTCGGCGGCCTTGCAGCGCTCGGCGTGGGCCGGGTACGCATGGCCGCAGTGCACGCACTGCTCACCGAACCCGGTGCGCTTCCAGATCAGGTAGTAGACGGCGCGCTGCAGCTTGGCGACGCGATCCTCGAGATCGCGGACGGACGTGCTGGATTCCATGGCTCCTCCCGGGTCGGAGGGGCAACATCGCATGCCGGCGCCCGACGCGCTACTGGTGCAGCGGATCCGGCGCACGGCATGTCGCAACAATATCAATTTATATGATACGTCAGGCACTCCGATCCGTGCAGGCGCTGAACAATCCGCTGTTCGTCTCCGCCTGCGGGACCGGGAGGTTCAGGTCGGGTCCATAGGCCGAGTTCGTCCGCGGGTTGATGGATCCTTGGCCAGGGAATATCTGCGCCGGTGTGAAGCCATAGACGCGGATCGCGCGCCGCAGGTCGCCGAGCCGCTCACCCCGGCCGAAGGTCCAGAACGCGCGCTCCCGGAACAGCAGAAGCTGCTGCGCCGACTTGCTTCCCGGATCGACGAGCGCGGGCATGCCGCTCACCGAGACGGTGCCGATGTTGGTGGGGCCCGTCCGCAACGCGTTCAGCGTCTGGAGCCACGCCGCATTGCCCGCGGCGAGCTGCGACTCGGCGAGGATCACCTGCGCGTCGACGTAGTTCGCCACCGGAACGGGCGCGTTGAAGGCAGGAAACACCAGCTGCGCGTCGTGCGGCGTGACGCCGTCGAAGCCGAACTTCGTCAGTTGCGTGAAGGGGATACGAGGATCCTTCGCGCTCAGGAACGGCATCGCGTTCGCGATGACGCCTCCTTGCCGGTCGGCCGAGTCCTGCACCGTATACCGCCGCGAGCTGTTGGCGAGTACCCAGATGCCGTTGTCTTCCTTGCCCTGGGTCCCAGGCCACGTGAGGTTCCAGGAGAACGTCTTCGGCACGCTCGCCACGGCCGCTCCCGCCGGAGCGGGCTGCCCGAGGTTGAGCAGGATCCGGCCGCGCAGCACCGAGAGACCGTTCAGGACGCGCTGGCCCAGTGAATCGCTCGCCGCGGGCGTGCCGAGCGACGCGAGCCCCGAATCCGCCGACGCGAGCGCGAGCTTGAACGCATCCACACTGGACACCGGTGATCCGACGTCGGCCGTGGCGTCGGCGATGTTCAGGTTCGCGAAGGGTTGGCCGTTGCAGAAGTCGCTCGCCGCCTGCATCTCGGCGTAGGCCTTGAGGAACCACATCTCGGCGATCTTTCCCCGCTGCGAGGGCTGGTACGTGCGCAGCCCCTTGATCGCCTGCACGGCCTGGATGCGGGTCTGGTGAATCCGGCGATACGCGACGGTGACCAGGGTGTTCTCGACCGTCACCACGCGCTGATCGGTCTCGTTGCGCTGCGTGAACGTGTCGGCGGATTTCCACTCGTCCACGAGCATCCCGCCGTAGAACCAGCTGCTCTCGTCGAGCGCCGTCATGAGCTTGAAGCGGCCGAGCGCGCCGATGCGCTGGCCCTCGGCGCCGTCGGCGGACGCGACGTTGCTCGGATCGATGATGTCGGGGGTCGTTACTTCGAGGAGCGTGTCGCGATTGCAGCCCGCGGTCGCCATGGCGAGCACGGCGGCCACGCCGAGTAGGCGGGCCGGGCGAATGTAGCGCGTCATGATCAGAAGCCGAGGTTGAGACGGAGGACGAAGTAGGTCGGCGGCGGCACGGTCTGGAAGTCGCTCGGCAACGTTGCGGTCGAGCCCGCGTCTGCGTTGCTCTCCGGATCGATCCCCGAGTAGTCGGTCCAGACGTGGAGGTTGCGAACCGAGAACGTCACGTTCGCGCTGCGCGAGCGGCCGATCCGCGCGAGCATGGCGGCCGGCACCTGGTAGGTGATGCCGAGCTCACGGAAGCGGATGAAGTCGGATTTCTCCATGTAGCCCGCCTGCGAGCGCGAGGCGTGCTCCCGCACGACGACTGCCCGCGCCTGCTGCCAGAGCGGCGCGCTCCGGTCGTATGCGCCGTAGCAGTTGTTCCGGCTCTGGCAGCGGATTCGCTCCGTGCCGTTGAGCAGGTACGCGCCCGCCTTGTAGTCGAACAGGGCCGAGACCCGGAGGCTCCGGCCGAAGAGGTCGAAGCCGTTGGCCAACGAGGCCTCGCGCGGAGGGATCGAGTACCCGACGAACGTGGACGAGTCGTCCAGCTTCACCTCGTTCACGGTGATGATGCCGTCGGCGTTCGCGTCCGCGAAGGTGTACTGTCGCTGCCAGTACCCGTTGATGGGGTAGCCCGGCTGCTGGCGCGTGGTCGTCCCCACCTGCGGCGAGAGCGGCTTGCCCTGCGCATCGCTGCCGAGTGACACGAGCTTGTTGGCGTTCCTGGAGAACGCGAGGTTCACGTCCCATCCGAAGCGGCGCAGATCGACGAGCTGCGCATTCATCGCGAGCTCGACGCCGGCGTTCTTCACCGAGCCGAGGTTCGCGCGCCGCGTGGAGTTGCCGGTGCCGAGCGTGGGCGGGATGATGGCGCCGATGAGCGCATCCTTCGCCAGCTTGCTGTAATAGGTCGCCTCGAAATTCGCGCGGTCGCCGAACAGCCGCATCTCGAAGCCGCCCTCGAATTCGGTTGCACGCTCGGGCCGCAGGTCCTCGTTCCCCAGGGCGGAGTAGTAGACGCCCGGCTGGTCCTGCAGCCCCACGTTCACCGTCGTCGGCGTGAAGTAGCGCAGGGCGTCCGTCGGCCCCGGTTGCACACCCGATGCGCCATAGGCGCTGCGGAACCGGAGCTGGCTGATCCAGGTCTGCTTCGGGAACCACCCCTCCTCGGACAGAAGGTACGACACGCTGAACTTCGGGTAGAGCACCCGCTGGAACTTGGTGCCGAAGGCGCTGTTCTGATCGCTGCGCAGAGCGCCGGTCAGGAAGAGGCGGTCGCGGATCGCGACCTGCTCTTCCGCGAACATGCCGAAGGTCTTGCTGTGCGTGTACGCCTGGTCGGCCAACGGCGTCGCACCAGCGGTGACTGTCGAGGCGCCTGGCGGGAGGTTCGTCGAGCCGGCGCCGTTCCGGTCGAACGCGCTCCGCCCCCACTGGGTCCCCACGCTGGTCTTGCTGGTGAGCCACGGCAGCGGCTGGAAGCTCGCCGTGGTCGTCGCGTTCACCGTGAACGTCGAGATCGCGGCGCGATCATCCTGCGCGAAGCCGAGGCGGGTGGTGCCGACGTCGGCGCAGTTGCCGCGTGCGCAGAACTGCTGGTCGATTCGGTTCGCGTAGTCGAGCCCCACATCCAGGTGTGTCGAGAGCCAGAGCGTGGGGCGGTAGTTCGCGTTCGTGCTGCCGATGAATCGGTTGACGTACTGCGTCGCCACGTCCTGGAACGACTCCGCGGGCGTGCTCTGCCGGTATCCGTGCAGGTTGAAGCCGAGAGTGCTCGTGCGCCCGTTCTCGTAGCCGGGCCCGCCGAACGCGTTGGAGAGCAGGCCGAGCGCATTGTTGTCGCTCTGAGGAAGTCGGCTCTTCTGGCTGATGAACCCCGTGGAGATCCGAGCGTCCACCTTTGGACCGAGCTGCGCGTCGAGGTTCGCGCGGAAGCTTCCCCGCTGCAGCCGGTTCGGCGTCTTCCACTCCGGTTTCACCGCGGTCCCCATCGAGTCCAGCCGAGCGAGGTCGAATTCCGGGATCTGCATCACGCCCTTCTCGTCCTCGTACTCGGCCGAGGTGAAGAAGCGCACCGTCTGCACGCCGCCACTGAGCTGAAGGCCCGCCTTCCGGCGTGAGCCGTCTCCGAGTGGAGTCGTCGTCGGGTTCTCGAACAGGTTGAACTGGGACAGGCTATCCGCGATGCAGACGCCGGTGGAGATCTGCGTCAGCGGTGGCGTCGCGCAGTTGCGCGTGCTGCCAGCCGGCGCGTGCCCGAAGAGCGTGTATGCCGTGGGGTAGGTGTTCCGGTCCCGGATCATCCCCGTCTCACCGATCACGCTCCACCGCGTGTCACCGGCGATGCCGCGCTTCGTCCGGATCACGATCACGCCGTTCGACGCGTCCGTGCCGTAGAGCGTCGCCGCCGATGGGCCCTTCACGACCTCGATGGATTCGATCTCGTCGGGATTCAGATCCTGCGCGCGGCTCTGAATCGCACCGCCCGTGAAGATGTTGGCGCTCTGCGATCCGTTGCTGCTCGTCATGCGCACACCGTCGATGACGTAGATCGGGTCGTTCGACAGAGAGAGGGAGCTGACGCCGCGAATGCGGACGCGCGCGCCGGTGCCCGTCGTGTTGCCCGGAAGCACTTGCACGCCGGGCGCCTGAGCCACGAGCAGGCTCGCCATGTCCGTTACCGGAGCCGTCTGGGTGCGCCTCGCGGCATTGACCGTCGTGACGGCGTTCCCGAGCTCCACGCGACGCTGCTCGCCGGTTGCCGTCGTTATGACCTCCTCGAGCTGCACGACCGAAGGCTGCAACGCGAAATCGGCCGTGAGCGTCTGCCCGGCGGTCACCATGACGCTCCGCTTCTGCTCCAGGTAGCCGAAGCGTAGCACACGGACGTCGTACGTCCCCGCGGGGACGCCGCGAAGCGCGTAGCGCCCGTCCGCACTCGAGGTCGTGTAGGTGGTTGTACCGACGAGGACGACGCGACTGCCCGCGAGCGGGGCGCCGGTGGGCGCGGCCGTCACCAAGCCACTGATGGTCGCCGCCTGTGCACCCGCGCTACCGGCGAGGAGTGCCAGTAGCGCGAATGGTCGAAGGGCTGCACGATGGAACGTGCTGAGCTGACCGGATTGCATATGAGGGTGGGCTGCGGTAGGAACCACGTGAGCGCGACTCTGCGCCTGACCCGCGCAAGATTGTCCAAGTCACGTCGGCGCGTCAGAGGGGCGGGCCGTGTGACGTGATTCCCCGAACGCCACCCGGCAGGGTTACCGGATCCGCATCGGCTCCATCTCGTACAACGCCAGCCGACACGCCGCCAGCGCGGACTCGGCGATGGAGTAGTGGATCCACCGCCCGTCCCGTCGGTCGCTCACCAGCCCAGCCTCCCGCAGGATCCGCAGATGGTGCGACATCAGCGACTGCCCGACGTCGACGAGCACCATCAGCTCGCTCACGCTGCGCTCGCCCGCCACCAGCTGCTCGAGGATCCGCAGCCGGGTCTCGTCCCCCAGCGCGCGGAATCGAAGCGCGGCCACGGCACGCGCAGGGTCGGAACGGGACGCCATGCGCCAATATAGCA
>DASTSX010000210.1:0-3886 GCA_035760455.1 Gemmatimonadaceae bacterium
TGAGCTATGAGCGGGTGGGTTCTGGATGAGGGGTTTGCTGCCAACCACCATCGGTCACCCCCGACCCAACGACACTCCACCGCTGCCTCACCCCATCCCCTCGAAGTCGATGTGCCCCTTCTCCGCGTCCGTGCGCACGAGCCGCACGCGCACGCGCTCGCCGACGTCCATCCCCTGCTCGCCGCGCACGACGCGGCCCTCGGCGGGGGGCGAGAGCAGGCGGACGTAGGTGCCGTCGGGCTTCACGCCGGTGACGATGGCGTCGAACACGACACCGATGCGATGGGCGAGGAGCTGGGCGGCGGCGGCCTTGCGCGTGACCCGCTCGACCCGGTTCGCGGCGTTCTCGCGCTCGGTGCACTGCCGGGCGATCGCCGCGAGCTCGTCGTCGCCGTACGGCGCGGCCGCGCCGTCGATCGCCGCCTTGACGAGCCGCTGCGTCACGAGGTCGGCGTAGCGGCGGTTGGGCGCGGTGGCGTGGGTGTAGTCGGTCGCCGCAAGGCCGAAGTGCGGCTGGTCGTCGGTCGGGCCGGGCCGGTCGAGCACGTACTCGCCCGGACCGAGCAGCTTCACGACGCTCAGCGACAGATCGGGAAACCGCAGGGGATCGGCGGCGCGGCGCACGCCGAGGAACTCCGAGAGCGCCCGCGCGTCGGGCTCCGCCGGAAGCGTGAAGTCGTACTCGCGTGCGATGTCGACGATGCGGCTCCACCGACGCGGCACGCGCACGACGCGCCGGATCGCCGAGCGTCCGTGCTCGGCGAGGATCCGCGCGATGGCGACGTTGGCGGCGATCATGAAGTCCTCGATCAGATCGCGCGCGCGATTCTTCCGCGTCACGGCAAGCCCTTCGATCTTCCCGTCCTTCGTCACCGGCGTCGCCTCGACGGTGTCGAAGTCCAGCGCGCCGGCCTCCTCGCGCTCGCGCTTGAGGAGGCTCGCCGCGCGGTCCTGCACCCAGAGCTGCTGCTCCAGCGCGTCGTTCGCGACGAGCTTCTCCGGCTCCGGGCCGCGCCCCTCGAGCCACGCGCCGACGCTCTCGTACGACAGCTTCGCGTGGTTCGTCGCCAGCGCGCGGTAGACGTCGTGGCGCCGCACCGCGCCGTCGGCGCCGAGCTCGATCTCGATGACCATCACGAGCCGGTCCTCTCCCTCGTTGAGCGAGGTGAGGTCCGTCGAGAGCCGCTCCGGCAGCATCGGGTAGACGGACACGCCGGTGTAGACCGACGTCGCGTTCACGAACGCGTGCGCGTCCGTCGCCGATCCCTTCGGCACGCGCGCGTCCACGTCGGCGATCCCGATGCGCAGCAGGATCGCGCCGTCGTGCAGCTCCTCGGCGACCTCGATCTGGTCGAGATCGCGCGAAGTGGCGTTGTCGATCGAAGACCACAGGAGGTGACGCTCGTCTCTGATGCCCGTGGTCGGCGCGTCGCCGAGCCCGAGTACCTCGCGCACGACCGCCTCGCCCGCGTCGGGCTGGAAGCCGTTGGCCAGGAGAGCTTCGCGGGCGAGGTGGTCGAGGGGGGACATGCTGATGAGTTAGTGAGTTGGAGAGCGAGCTGGTGGGTCGGTTGATTGGTGAGTTGACCCGCGCAGGGCCACGAACCGGCCTGGAGGCGCCTCAGTGGAGTCTCCAGGCCGCTTCGTGGCGTTTGCCGTTCAACTCACTCAGAAACCGACCAACGAGCCCCCGATCCAACCAACCAACTCACCGCAGTCAGGCCATCTCCACGATCTTTCCCTGCTTGGCCGAGAGCCTCGCGGCATCCAGCACTTCCATCATCGCGATCCCCTGCTCCGTCGTCACCGGCGGCTCGGTGCCGTCGCGGATCGCGGACGCGACGCCGCGGTAGAACTCGAGGTAGTCGCCGGGCTCGCTGCGCAGCGGGTGGACGTCGTCGCCGGCGCCGACCTTGCCCCACGCGGACTCGGGCTCCTCGCCCCAGCCAAGGGCGCCGGGGGTGCCGCCGGCGAGGAGCGCCTCCTCCTGCGGATCGATGCCGTGCTTCACGTACGCGCCCTTGCTGCCGAGCACCGTGAGACGCGGGCCGAGGATGCCGACGTTGGGGCTCGTGAAGAGGTGCGAGATCACGCCGCTCTTGTGCGTGATGGCGATGAACACGTCGTCGACGACGACGATCTCGGGGTGCCGCTTCTCGAACTCGGCGTAGACGCGGCGCGCGGGGCCGAAGAGGAGGAGCGCCTGGTCCACGAGGTGTACGGTCAGGTCCCCGAGCACCCCCTCGCCGCGCTCCGCCGCGCCGGACTCCTTCCAGCGCGCCTTCGGGCTCGGGCGCCAGCGCTCGTAGCGCGACTCGAAGCGGTGGATGTCGCCGAGCGTTCCCTCGCGCATGAGCTTCCGGAGCGTGAGCACCTCGTTGTCCCACCGCCGGTTCTGGAAGGGGATGGCGAGCTTGCCGTGCTCCTTCGCCGCGGCGGCGAGGTCGCGCGCTTCGGCGGATGTCGTCGCGAACGGCTTGTCCACGACGACGTGCGCACCCTTCGCGAGCGCGGCGCGCGCATAGGGCGCGTGCGTGGCGTGCGGCGTCGAGATCACGACGAGGTCGAGCGGCTCGGCGCCGAGCATCGCGTCGATCGTCGGGTAGACGTGCACGGCTGGATATCGCGACTTCGCCTTCGCCACACGCTCGTCGTTGCTGGTCGCGATGGTGACGAGCTGGAGACCTGGAGTGGCCGAGACGAGCGGCGCATGAAACGTGGAGCCGCCGAGGCCATAGCCTACCAGGCCGACGCGCACGGGATGTCCGTTGCCGGGGTTGATGTCGACGGCTGCGCGCTGCGGCGATCCGTCCTTGCTCTTGCTGTGCATGGCCATCGTCGGATCACCCCGTGTGTGCAGGATCGGGCATCAAGAACGGAGGGACTTCGCTCGCGAGGACGCGGTGCAGATCCCTCGACTCGCTTCGCTCGCTCGGGATGACACGCGTCGTCATCCCGAGCGGAGCGCGCAGCGCGGAGTCGAGGGATCTGCACTGCCAACGCGGATGCTCCACGATCCGCATCACCCCGTATTCCTCAGCCCCTGCGCGATGCCGCTCAGTGTCGTCGCGAGGACGGATTCCACGCGCTCGCGCTCCGCGCTCTCGGCCTCCGACAGAGCGCGTTTCTTCTTGAGCAGCGCGATCTGCAGCAGGGAAAGAGGGTCGACGTACGGATTGCGCAGCCCGATCGCCGATTGGAGCACCGGCGTGTCGCGCAGCAGGTGCTCGGTGTTCCGGATCTCGAGCACCGCGTCGACCGTGCGGTGGAACTCTTCCTCGAGGCGGCCGAGCAGCGCGAGGTCGCCGCCGAGGTGGCGGACGTAGGTGCGCGCGATCTCCAGATCGGTCTTGGCGCACACCATCTCGATCTTGCCGAGGAGGTCGTCGAAGAACGGCCACTTCGCCGCCATGCGGCGGAGCCTCTCCACCCCCTCGGCGGTGCTCGTCGCCTTCGCGAGCGCGGTGCCCGCGCCGAGCCAGCCGGTGAGCATGAGGCGGATCTGCGTCCAGCCGAACCCCCATGGGATGGCGCGGATGCCGCCGATCCCCGGCGTCGAGCCCGGGCGATACGCTGGGCGCGAGCCGAAGCGCGCTTCGGCCAGCTCGTCGATCGGCGTCGCCGTGCGGAAGAGCGTGAACAGTGCCTCGTGCTCGTGCACGAGATCGCGGTACACGCCGAGCGACGCGTCGCTCAGCTCGCGCATCGTGGCGCGGAACGACTGCATCTCCTCGGCGCTCACCGACTCCGGCCACTTCGTGAACTCCTGGAGCAGCGCGCCGGCGAGCGTGACCTCGAGCGTGCGTTCGGCGACGGGGAGCAGCCCGAACTGCTGCGAGATGATCTCGCCCTGCTCGGTGATCTTGAGGCGGCCGTTGACGGTACC
>DASTSX010000211.1:0-2415 GCA_035760455.1 Gemmatimonadaceae bacterium
CCGCCGACCTGGGAGCGGTGCTCGGCGCTGGGCGGCGTACGGCTCATCGCCGGCCCGCGCAATCCGGGACGGGCCGGCGGCGCGGCCGCCGGCCTGACGCGCTCGGCCGCCGGGCCCTTGGCCCGCCGTCGGTCAGCTCGAACACGGAGCCCTCGGGGCCGACCCGCTCGGCCACGGCGCCCGCGGCCAGGAGCAGCTCGAGGTTGCCGACCACCTCCCACACGACCAGCAGCGGCTGCTCGAGCACCGTCCGCTCCGGCCACAGGCCGCCGGCGATCTCGAACGCGGTTCGCGGGCCGTCTCCAAGGACGGCGAGGATGCGCGCGCCCCGGCGACGATGGTCGCGCAGCCGCGCGGCGACGAGCCGCCGGTGGTCCGTGACGGGCGCGCCGTGGCCCGTGAGCAGCCGGGTGAGCGGCATCGCCTGCGTGCGCTCGAGGTTCTCGAGATAGCGCAGACGCGAGCGCGCACGGCCATCCGGCGCGCGATCGGGAGCGCAGATCTCCGTGTTGGAGGAGATGCGAGACAGCAGGTGGTCGCCGACGAACGCGATGCCCTCATTCTCGTCGACGAACAGCGTGTCCGTCGTGCTGTGGCCGGGGCGCGCGAGCACCTGGAGGCTGCGGCCGCCGGCGCGCAGCCGGTCACCGTCGGCCAGCCGGAGGTCGGCATGGAACGTCTCGGTGGTCGCGCGGATGAAGTCCCAGAACTCCTCGGTGTCGGCGATGACCTCGTCGGGCACGCCGTGATGCGCCATCAGCGCGCGAGCGAAACGCCGGTCGTCCTCCACCTGCGCCGCGTAGCTCGTCGCGTAGTCGGCCACCCGGTCGAGCACGGCCACGGATGCCCCGGAGCGGCGCTGGATCGTGGCGGCGAGGCCGACGTGGTCGAGGTGGTGATGCGTCGCGAGCAGCAGCTCGATGTCCTCGAGGCGCAGGCCCTCGCGCCGCAGGCCGGCCTCGAGCGCCGACAGGGCACCGTCGTCGCGGGGGCCGGTGTCGATCAGCGTCACCGGATCGCCCGGCAGCAGCCACGCGTTCACGGAGCCGACGTCCGCGAGCGGGAGGGGTATGGCGATCGGCGCGTTCATGAACTGACTTCAGTATGTCATACCGGCGGCTCGGGTGCCACGTTGTCGTCCATTTGAGCCGAGGGCCTTGCGAAAGCGACCAGGACATGTATTCTTAGTTGAAGTCAGTTCGGTATTCATTCGGAAACGGAGCAAGCGATGACGTTGGAAGCCCAGATGAACGGAGCCACGGCGACGGAGGAGTTCGTGCAGTACGAGGTCGCCGACGGCGTCTGCACGATCTGGCTCAACCGCCCGGAGGTGATGAACTGCGTCAACTGGGGGCTGCTCACACAGCTCGGCGAGGCCCTCGACCGCGCGGAGGCCGATGACGCCGCTCGCGTGGTGCTGATCCGCGGCCGCGGGAACACCTTCTGCGCGGGCGCGGACCTGAACATGCTGGACGCCGAGTTCCTCGGCACGACGAACAACTCGGTCCGGATCGCGCAGGTGTCCGCGCGCACGTTCGACCGCGCCTTCAACCTCTCCAAGCCGACCGTCGCGGTCGTCGAGGGCTATGCCGTCGCCGGCGGTTTCGAGCTGATGATCTCGTGCGACTTCGCCGTCGTCGCCGACGACGCCAAGATCGGCGACTTCCACATTCGCCGCGCGCTGTTCGGCGGTGCCGGGCCGATCTACCGCCTCCCCCGCTACATCGGCCTGCGCAAGACCAAGGAGCTGCTGCTGACCGGCAAGCTGCTCTCGGGCAAGGAGTGCGAGGACTGGGGGCTGGCCAACGTCTCCGCGCCGCCCGAGGAGCTCGACCAGGCGATCGCCGACTTCGTGGCGCCGATGAAGGACAAGAGCGCGTTCACGATGCGCATCACCAAGCTCGCCGCCAACCGGGGCCTCGACGGCGACACGGAGACCCTGATCGCGCTCGAGAGCATGACGTGCAACGTCGCGCACCAGTCGCAGGACGCGCGCGAGGGCGTGCAGTCCTTCCTCGAGAAGCGCGAGCCCGTCTGGTCGCACCGCTAGGCCGATGGACTTCGCGTTCGACGCCACCACGCAGGAGCTGCGCGAGCGGCTGCTCGCCTTCATGGACGAGTGCGTGCACCCCGCGGAACCGCGCTTCCGCGAGGAGGTCGAGCGGTCGGCGGAGCCGTGGGGCACGCCTCCCGTGATCGAGGAGCTCAAGGCGCAGGCGCGCGAGCGCGGCCTGTGGAACCTGTTCCTGCCGGCGATCCACGAGCACGGCGCCGGGCTGACCAACCTGCAGTACGCGCCACTGGCCGAGATCACGGGCCGCAGCCCCTGGCTGGCGCCGGAGGCGCTCAACTGCTCGGCGCCGGACACGGGCAACATGGAGCTGCTGTCGCTGTTCGGCACCGAGGAGCAGCGGG
>DASTSX010000212.1:0-22929 GCA_035760455.1 Gemmatimonadaceae bacterium
GGCCCGACGACGATCTCCGTCGAGCCGGCCTTCCACGCGGCCATCGTCTTGTCCGACAGGCCATCCGTTCTCGTCCACGACGGAGGGCGGCGGCGCCGAGGCGCGCCGCCTCGTGAATGCGGGCACGGCCATCAGCGCGACGGTCGCCAGCGCGAGGAGGGCGAACGCGCGGCCCGGCGACGCCGCGCGCACGAGCGGCAGCCAGGCGGCGTAGAACCAGTCGATCGGCACCGACTCGGGGATCCGCAGCGCGCTGGCTTCGGGGCCGAGCGCGGCGGGACGCACGATCGCGACGAGGAGCAACGCGGCGAGCAGCACCCACGTGACGCGCCGCGGCGGGAGCAGGGTCGGCCGCGCGACGCGTGAGACGTGCAGCCACAGCACCAACCCGAGCCCGAGCGGGATGGCGATGTGCGCGAAGAGGTTGACGAAGAAGAAGGCGCCGCTGAGCTCTACCTCGCCGGTGAAGGCCCGCCCCACCGGCTCCGAGAGGAAGGGGAGCGTGTCGAGCATCCGCGCACCCTCGACGGCGAGGAGCTGGCCGAAGGTGTCCCACACCATCACGTAACCGGTGAGCCCGCAGACCAGGAGGAGGCCGAGCGCGACGACGCCGCTCGTCCAGGCGAGGGCGCGCGGCCCCCAGCTTCGTCCCTGCGCGAACATGCGGAGCAGGTGCACGAGCGTGAACACCACGGCCGCGTCGCTGGCGTACCGATGGACGCCGCGCACCCAGCGGCCCACCCAGGGATCGGCGGCCAGCCCGGCGACGGACGCGTACGGCGCGCCGACCCGATAGAACAGGATGAGCCAGAGCCCGGTGACGATCAGAAGGAGGAGCAGGGCGACGACGATCGTCCCGCTCTGGTAGAGCGGGTTGAAGTGCGACCCGTAGAGCCGGTTGCAGGCGGCATCGGCGGCCGTGAGCAGCCTCAGCGCGACGCGCTCGAGCCAGCGCGGAGCGGCGGCCATCAGACCTCGTCGGGCGACGTCATTCGCCCAAGCTAGACCGGCGTCGACGCGGTGCCGTCGGGGATTTTCCCATAGGAAGGTGAGAAATCCCGGACTGCACACTCGGCCGGCCGGCCGTAGCATCGAGCGTTCGCCCCCCTTCGACGACTTCGGCCCCCGGGAGTCTCCATGTCCGACACACCGCACGTCGATTCGACGCCGCCCGCCGAGCCCGAGCCGGTGCCGCGCGGTCAGCGCTTCTTCGACAACATCCACCTCCTCCTGGCGCTCGGCGTCCTCATCATGCTCCTGCTCTACACCGGATGGGGGATGTGGGAGATCCTGACCCTTCCGAAAGCCACCCTTCCCTGAGGCCCCACATGCATACCGAGACGCACACGGGCCTCGACTCCCCGCGAGGCAACTGGTGGAAGCCGGCGCACAAGACGGAGAAGGTGTGGGTGGGGATCGCGTTCGCCTGGTGCATGGTGCTGTTCGCGATGATGCCGCTCTGGCACTGGAAGGGGGGGCAGAACCCGTCGGGGATCCGGCGCCGCGTCGAGCCGGCGGCATTCATGGCGCGCACCGAGGAGTTCATCAGGCAGTACAAGGTCGGTGAGGACCGCGGCATGCCGATCGTGCAGCCGCCGCCAGGCGCCGACGTCTACCTCACGGCGATGTCGTTCCAGTGGCGCCCGGTCCTCCGGCTGCAGAAGGGGGCGCAGTACACGCTGCACCTCTCGTCGATCGACGTGAACCACGGGTTCTCGCTCTTTCCGATCAACGTGAACTTCCAGGTCGTTCCCGGCTACGACTACGGCCTGCGGGTGCGGCCGAACACGTCGGGCGACTTCCGGATCATGTGCAACGAGTTCTGCGGCATCGGCCATCACACGATGGTCGGCCGCGTGATCGTCGACGACGCGCCCGCGGTCGCCGCCGGGCCCGGCACGGGAGGTGTGCGATGACGACCCCCGCTGAAGCGCCGCGCGCGGGCGGCGTCGCGACGGCCGGCGCGTACACGCCGGCGTCGCAGTCGACGTTCCGGACCTGTCCGGTGACGGGGCGGCGGATCCACGACCGCGCCGAGCCGGTGACGAAGGCCAACGCGGTCACCTCGATCGTCTTCCTGCTCGTGGGGACGATCGCGGCGATTCTGCTCGTGCTGACGCGCTGGCAGGCGGTGCACCTGCTGTCGGCCACCTGGTACTACCGGCTGCTCGGCGTGCACGCGATGAGCATGCTGATCTTCTTCATCATCTTCTTCGAGATGGCGGTGCTGCACTTCGCGAGCACCGTCCTGCTCAACGCGCGCAACTCCGCGCCGAAGCTGGCGTGGACGGCGTACGGGCTGATGCTCGGCGGCGCGCTGCTGGTGGAGGCGATGATGTGGGGCGGGAAGGCCGACGTGCTGTTCACGTCGTACGTGCCGCTGCGCGCCAACCCGCTCTTCTACCTCGGGGTGATCCTGTTCGCCGTCGGGGCGCTCGTGGTGCAGGGGATCTTCTTCGCGAACCTCGTCGTGGCGAAGCGCGAGCGCACGTACGAGGGCTCCCTGCCGCTCGTCGTCTACGGCGCGGCGACCGCGGCGATCATCGCGGTGATCACGCTGCTGCACGGCGCGGCGATCTACATCCCGACCTTCCTCTGGTCGCTCGGCCTGATGCAGGTGGACCCGCAGGTCTATCGCATGATCTGGTGGGGGCTCGGCCACTCGTCGCAGCAGATCAACGTCGCCGCGATGGTGGCGGTGTGGTACATGCTCGGCGCGCTGACCATCGGCGCCGTGGTGCTGAACGAGAAGATCAGCCGTTCGGCGTTCGTGCTCTACATCCTGTTCATCTCGATGGCGTCGGCGCACCACCTGCTCGTGGACCCCGGGATGGGGCCGGCGTGGAAGGTGGTGAACACGAGCTACTTCATGTACATGGCGGTGCTGGCGTCGATGATCCACGGCTTCACGGTGCCGGCGGGGATGGAGCTCGGGATGCGGCTGCGCGGCTACACCAACAGCCTGTTCGAGTGGCTGCGCAAGGCGCCGTGGGGCGACCCCGGATTCAGCTCGCTCGTGCTCTCGGTGGTGGTGTTCGGCTTCGTCGGCGGGATCACCGGCGTGACGATCGGCACGGAGCAGATCAACATCATCGTGCACAACACGCTGCGCGTGCCGGGACACTTCCACGCGACGGTGGTGAGCGGCACGGCGATGGCGTTCATGGGCGCGACGTACTACCTGATCCCGCTCCTCTTCCAGAAGCGGGTCGCGTTCTGGGGGATGGCGAAGCTGCAGCCGTACGTCTTCGCCGGCGGGATGTTCATCTTCACCGTGGCGATGACCTTCGCCGGCAACTTCGGCGTGCCGCGCCGGCACTGGGACATCACGTTCAGCCAGGCGGCGTACTCGGTGCCGTTCAACCCGATCGTCGACCTGCTGCTCGCGCTGGTGGCGCTCGGCGGCGTGATCGCGGCGACGGGCGCGCTCATGTTCGTGGCGATCGCCGTGAAGTCGGTGTTCCTCGGCACGCCGCTCGGGACCATCACGCCGGGCGTGGCGGTCGCGGGGGTGCCGCGCGGGATCACGCATCCGCCGGTGCACGCCGCCGACGTGGACCAGCGCAACGCCGAGCTGCACGCGGCGTCGCGCGGCATCATGGGCCCGGCGCCGGGAACGATCGTGCTCGTGTTCATCTTCCTCGCGGTGTTCGCGCTGTACTTCTTCAGCAACTGGAAGATCCTCGGCTTCCTGTGGAGGATCGGATGACGTCGGCGGGACGCGCGTGGGTGGCGCTCGGCGCGCTGGCGGCGATCCTGGCGATCACCGCCAGCTGGTGGGCGCTGGCGCTCTGGCCGACCGACGACGCGCCGGCGTGGCTGCTGCTGACGCGCGAGACGTGCTTCGGCACGGCGGAGACCGGACTGCCAGACGCCGGCGGGTGGATGGCGCTGGTGGGCCAGCCGCTCGGCATGCTCCTGGTGCTGTTCGCGGGGTGGGGGGACGAGGTGAAGGCGGGCCTGCGCGCCGCGATGTACCGGGTCAGCGGCCAGCTGATCGTCGGCACCGCGGCGGCGCTGCTGCTCGCGGGCGTGCTCGGCGTCGTCGTACGGGTGCGCGTGGCCGACGCGCGCCCGTTCGCCTCGTCGCGCACCGAGGCGGTCGCGGGCCGGCTCAACCGCCTGAGCCAGGAGCCGAAGCCGCTGTCGCTCGTGGACCAGCGCGGCCGCACCGTGAGCCTCGAGCAGCTTCGGGGGCGACCCGTGCTCGTCACCTTCGCCTACGCGCACTGCGAGACGGTATGCCCGACGCTCGTGAGCGAGGTGCTCGAGGCGCGGGACAAGCTGGCGTCGAAGCCCGTGGTGCTGATCGTCACGCTCGATCCGTGGCGCGACACGCCGAGCCGGCTGGCGACGATCGCGGCGCAATGGGGCGCCACGGGCGACGTCCACATCCTGAGCGGCGACACCGAGCGGGTGGAGCGCGTGCTCAACGCGTGGCGCGTGCCGAGGGCGCGCAACGAGCGCACGGGGGATCTGTCGCACCCGTCGGTGGTGTACGTCATCGGACCCGACGGGCGGATCGCGTACGTGGTGAGCGGGTCGGAGCCCGTGATCCGGGCGGCGGTCGAGGCGCTCTAGCGCGGCGCGCCGTCGGGCCACAACTCGCGCACGAGGCCGAGGAAACACTCCACCGTCGGCGGGAGCGTGCCGGCGCGATACACCGCGGCGAGTCGGGTGACAGGGGCGGGGGGCGCGAGCAGGCGGAACGCGACGCCGGGGCGCGCGAGGACCTTGAGCCCTTCCGGTACGAGCGCGACGCCGACTCCGGCGGCGACGAAGCTCACGACCGTGGCGGACTCCATCGCCTCCTGGGCGACGACGGGCTCGAAGCCGGACTCGCGACACGCGGCGATGACGGTGTCGGCCCAGCTCGGCCGCGGCGCGGCGGGGAAGAGGATGAGCGGCTCGCGCGCGAGCGCGCGGAGCGGGATGCGCGCCTTCCGCGCGAGTGGATGCGTCTCGGGGAGCATGAGCGCCATGCGGTCCTCGCGCACCGTGTGCGCCACGAGGTCCGACGTGTCGGCGGGCAGGCGCAGGAGCCCGACGTCGATCTCGCCGCCGCGCAGCGCGTGCACCTGGGCCGGCGTGGACATCTCGCGCAGCACGAGCTCGACGTCGGGATATCGCTTGCGATGCGCGCGCAACAGTCGCGGCACGACGTCGTAGGTGGCGGACCCGATCGCCGCCACGGTGAGCCGGCCGATCTCGCCTCGTCCGGTGCGGCGAACGCGGTCGATGGCGCGCTCCGCCTCGGCGAGCAACCGCCGGCTCTCGGCGAGCAGCAGGCTGCCGGCGGGGGTGAGACGGACCTGTCGACTGGTCCGCTCCAGCAGTCGCACGCCGACCAGGCGCTCGAGCACCTTGATCTGGTGACTCAGTCCAGGCTGCGCCACATGCAGCCGCCCGGCGGCGCGGCCGAAGTGCAGTTCCTCGGCGACGGCGACGAAATAGCGGAGCAGTCTGAGATCCGGGAGGGCCATAAGCAGGAGTTCTCGATCGACAAGAACAATCTATTTGCGTGATCGACCCCTGGAGGAGAAGATCCGGCGTGCTCGCACTCCTCGGTGTCGCCACGATCGTCGTTCTGCTCGCCGCGATCATGAGCGGACGGGTCGCGCCGCTCGTCGCGCTCATCGTCGTGCCGGTCGCGGCGTCGTTCGCCGGCGGCTTCGGCCTCGAGACCGGGAAGTTCGTGACAGCCGGGGTGCAGAGCCTGGCGCCCGTGGTCGCAATGTTCGTCTTCGCGATCCTCTTCTTCGGCGTCGTCACCGACGCCGGGATGTTCGACCCGGTCATCGACCGGGTGCTGCGTGCCGTCGGCTCGAACCCGACGTGGATCGTGGTGGGGACGTTCGTTCTCGCCGCGCTGGTACATCTCGACGGCTCGGGCGCCGTGACGTTCCTCGTCACCGTGCCGGCGATGCTTCCGTTGTACGAGCGTCGCGGGATGGACCGGCGCGTGCTCGCCGCGGCGGTGGCGCTTGGCGCCGGCGTGATGAACGTGCTGCCGTGGGGCGGGCCGACGCTGCGCGCCGCGGCCGCACTGCACGTCCAGGTCGCGCAACTGTACCGTCCCCTCGTTCCGGTGCAGCTCGTCGGGCTGGCCTTCGCCGCCTTCCTCGCGTGGTGGCTCGGGCGGCGCGAGACGCGCCGGCTCGCGGCGGAGGCGGAACGCGGGGCGGGCGACGCGGACCCGGGCTCCCCGATGATGCGCACGCTCTCCGAGACGGAGCGGGCGCTGCGCCGGCCCGATCGCGTCTGGATCAACGCGGCGATCACCGTCGCCGTGCTCGCGCTGATGATCTCCAGCGTATTGCCGCCCGCGGTGATGTTCATGCTCGGCACCGCCGCGGCGCTGCTCGTGAACTACCCGTCCGTGGCGATGCAGCGGACGCGCGTCGACGCGCACGCGCAGAGCGCGCTCATGATGGCGAGCATCCTGCTCGCCGCGGGGGTGTTCACGGGGATCATGCAGGGCACGGGCATGCTCGGCGCGATGGCGAAGGCGGCCGCGTCGCACGTGTCGCCGGCGGCGGCGCCGCACGTGCCGCTCGCGCTGGGACTCGTCTCGATGCCGCTCAGTCTCCTGTTCGATCCGGACTCGTTCTACTTCGGACTCCTCCCGGTGGTGGCGGAGACGACGCGAATGCTCGGCGTGCCGCCCGAGCAGGTGGCGCACGGCGCCCTGATGGGGCAGATGACGCTCGGCTTCCCGGTGAGCCCGCTCACGCCGTCGACGTTCCTGCTCGTCGGACTCGCCGGCGTGGAGCTCGGCGCGCACCAGCGGTTCACGATCCCGCTGCTGTGGGCGACGTCGATCGTGATGACGCTCGCCCTCGTGCTACTGGGAGTGATCGCGCCGTGAGGACGCGTGCGCCGCGGCGCGTGCGGCTGGGGACGGGCGCCGGCTATTCCGGCGACCGCATCGAGCCGGCGGTGGCGCTCGCCGAGCGCGCCGAGATCGACTACCTGGTCTTCGAGTGCCTGGCCGAGCGCACCATCGCGCTGGCGCAGCAGGAGCGCCGGCGCGATGCGGCGCGCGGCTACGACCCGTTCCTCGAGGCGCGGATGCGCGCCGTGCTGCCCGCCTGCCGGCGGCGCGGCATCCGCGTCGTCACGAACGCCGGCGCGGCGAACCCGATCGCGGCGGCGACGCTCGTGCAGGCGCTCGCGCACGAGCTCGGGCTGGCCGGGCTGCGCGTGGCCGCGGTGCTCGGCGACGATGTGCTCCATCTGGTCCGCGACGGCGGACTCCGGGACGCGAACGGCGCGGTCTTCGAGCCGCCGCGCGACGTGCTCTCGGCGAACGCCTATCTCGGCGCGGAGGGGATCGTGGACGCTCTCGCCGGAGGCGCCGACGTCGTCGTCACCGGTCGGGTCGCCGATCCGTCGCTGTTCCTCGCACCGCTCGTGCACGAGCTCGGCTGGGCATCGGACGACTGGACGCTCCTTGCGCGGGGCGCGATCGCGGGTCATCTGCTCGAGTGCGCCGGTCAGGTCACCGGCGGCTATTTCGCCGACCCCGGCTACAAGGACGTCGCGGACCTCGCACACCTGGGCTTTCCGATCGGAGAGGTCGCGGAGGACGGAACGACGGAGATCACCAAGCTTCCGGACGCGGGCGGTCGTGTGACGACGCGGACGTGCACCGAGCAGCTGCTGTACGAGATGCACGATCCCGCCGCCTACGTGACGCCGGACGTCGTCACGGACGTCACGGGAGTCACGATGACCGCGATCGGACCGGACCGCGTGCGCATCGAGGGGGTCGCGGGCCATCCGCGGCCAGCGATGCTCAAGGTCTCCGTCGGATACCGCGACAGCTATCTGGGCGAGGGACAGATCTCGTACGCGGGCCCGGGGGCGGTGGCGCGCGGCCGGCTCGCGCTCGAGGTCGTCGCCGAGCGGCTGCGGATCACCGGGGTGCGCCACAGCGAGCTCCGGATGGACCTCGTCGGCGTGAATGCGCTGCACGGCGACGCGCTCGCCTCGGGACACGGCGATCCGTACGAGGTCCGGGCGCGCGTCGCCGCACGGTGCGACAGCCTGAGCGAGGCGCGCCGCATCGGGGACGAGGTGGAGACGCTCTACACCAACGGGCCCGCCGGCGGCGGGGGCGTGACGAAGGCGGCGCGCGAGCTGATCGCCGTCACGTCGGCATTCGTCCCGCGCGACGCGGCGCGCGCGTCGGTGACGTGGATGGAGGCGTGACCGTGCGGACGCTTCGGGAGGTCGCGCACTCGCGCACGGGCGACAAGGGCGACACGTCGAACATCTCGGTCATCGCGTACGACGCGGCGGACTACCCGCTCCTCGTGCGCCACGTGACCGCGGAACGTGTGCGCGCGCAATTCGCCGGCGTCGTCCGCGGCGAGGTCACCCGGTACGAGCTGCCGCGGCTCGGGGCGCTCAACTTCGTGCTCGAGGGCGCACTCGGCGGCGGGGTGACGCGCTCGCTGGCGCTGGACGCGCACGGCAAGGGGCTCAGCTCGGCGCTGCTGGCGATGGAGATTCCCGAGGGCGAGGGCGCACCGTGACGTCGGCGCTCGGGCGCGTCGTACTGCTGGCGACGGCAATGCTGGTCGCCGGCGCGGCGGAGGCGCATGCGCGGATCGTGCGGATCGAGATCGTCTGGCGCGGGGTGGCGTACGACGGACGGTCGTTCGGGGCCGTCGGAGGGTACGAGAAGATCGTCGGCCGCGCGCACGGCGAGGTGGATCCACGCGACCGGCGCAACGCCCTGATCCAAGACATCCTGCTCGCGCCGCGCAACGCGCGCGGCATGGTGGAGTACGTCGCCACGTTCACCATCCTCCGGCCGATCGACGCGTCGAAGGGGAACGGCGTGCTGCTGCACGACATGGTCAACCGCGGGAACAAGCTCCTCCTTCCCACGTTCAACCGCGCGTGCGCCGTGCGCGCGTCGAGCGGGCCGTGCGATCTCGAGGGGGCGGGGGACGGATTCCTGTTCCGCGAGGGGTACACGATCCTCTGGAGCGGTTGGCAGGGCGACATCGCGCCGGTCGCGGGGCCGCCCGAGCGCCACGTGCTCGAGACGGTGCGCGTGCCCGTCGCGCGCAACGCCGACGGCTCGCCGATCACGGGCCCGGTCGTCGTGCGGTGGAGCGACGTCGCGTCGGGGACGCAGACGCTGTCGCTCGCCAACGCCGGCTTCCACAGCATCAACGCGCTCGCGCTCGGCGCGTACGTGCCGGCCTCGCTCGACCCGCGGGCGGCCCGGCTCCAGACGCACAATCGAGAGACGATCGACGGGCGCGTGTTCGGCGTGCTCCCGATCCCGAGCGAGGACTGGGCGTGGGGGGACTGCTCGCGCACGCCGTTCCCCGGCGTCCGCGACTCGAGCCGGATCTGTCTGCGCCGAGGAGTGGATTCGACGCTGCTGTACCAGCTCGTGTACACGGCACGCGATCCGCTCGTGCTCATGCTCGGCCTCGCCGCGTTCCGCGACGTCGGCTCGTTCTTCCGCTACGAGACTCGCGACGCGGCGGGGAACGCGAACCCGCTCGCCGGCAGCATCCGCACGGTGATCGCGACGGGGCAGTCGCAGTCCGGCAACTCGCAGAAGACCTTCATCCACTACGGCTTCAACGAGGACGACTCGGGCGCGCGCGGCCGGCTCGTGTGGGACGGCGCCAACCCGCACATCGCCGCGCGCCAGGTGCCGATCAACCTGCGCTTCGCGCTCCCCGGCGGCGCGGCGATGCTCTATCAGCCGGGGAGCGAGGCCGTGGTGTGGTGGGAGCGGCACGCGGACGCGCTGCGCGGCCGTCCGGCGGCGGGCCTGCTCGATCGCTGCCGCGCCACGGACACCTGCCCGAAGATCTTCGAGACGCTCGGCTCGGCGGAGTTCTGGGGGCTGCGCGAGTCGCTGAACTTCGTCGGCACGACGGAGCGCGACATCCCGCTGCCGGCGAACGTGCGGCGGTACTACTTCCCCTCGACGCACCACGGGGGCGGGAACGGCGCGTTCACGCGCCAGCCGCCGCGGAGCCGCGCCGTGTGTGCACTGCCGGACAACCCGGCTCCCGAGGCGGAGTTCGAGCGCGCCCTCCTCGGCGCACTGGTGGCGTGGGTGCGCGGACGCGCCGAGCCACCGCCCAGCCGGTACCCGCGCGTCGCCGACGGCACGCTCGTGCGACCGGAGTCGGTGGCGGCGCGGTTCCCGCGCGTTCCGAGCATCCCGGGGGTGACCGGTGCGCTGTCGCCCGCCGGAATGCTGCTTCCGATCTTCGACTACGACTTCGGCCCGGCGTTCGAGCCCAACGACATGCGCGGCGCGATCATCGTGCCGGCCGCGATCCGGCGCCTGCTGCCGAACCTCGTACCGCAGATCGACCGCGACGGCAACGAGCTGGCGGGGATCGCCTCGCCCCTCGTGGCGACCCCGCTCGGCACGTACCTCGGCTGGAACGTCACGCGCTCGGGGTTCTTCCGCGGACAGCAGTGCGGGTTCAGCGGCGGATTCGTCCCGTTCGCCGCGACGCGCGAGGAGCGCATCGCGAGCGGCGACGCACGTCCCTCGCTGGCGGAACGCTACGGCAGCTTCGGCGCGTATCTCGAGCGCGTGCGTCGAAGCGCGCGGCAGCTCGTGAGCGAGCGGCTGCTGCTCGCCGAGGATGCCGAGCGCATCGTGACGGAGGCGGAGCGGTCGGACGCCTTCCGATCGCCGTCGCCGGCGGCGGAGATGGCTCCGCGATGAGCGGCGCCGTTTATTCAGGCGGCGCCCGCACCCATCACGTATCGCTCCTCGCCTGCCGATGAGCTCGATGGCGCACGTTCACCCCGTTCAACGCTCTCTGATGCGATCCACCACTCGCGCGCCTCGTCGCTGGATGCTCGTCACGCTCGCGATAGTCGCCATGTACGGCTGCGCGAGCGCGCCGGGCGACGGCTCCGGCGCCGTCGTGCGGCCCAACGTGCCGATCAACACGACCGCGGGGATGATCACCGGCATCAACGCATCGCGTCCCGGCGTCCGCGCGTACCTCGGCGTGCCGTACGCGCGTCCGCCGGTGGGCGAGTTCCGGTGGCGCGCCCCGCGCCCCATCGTCGTGCAGTGGAGCAACCGACGCGCGGCGGACCGGTTCGCCCCGTCGTGCATGCAGGGCCCCAACACGCCGTTCGGGCCGTGGACGTCCGAGTTCCTCCTCCTCGGCCCGGTGAGCGAGGATTGCCTCTACCTCAACGTGTGGACCGCCGCGCGCAGCGGGGAGCGGCGGCCGGTGCTCGTGTGGGTGTACGGCGGCGGCTTCTCGAGCGGATCGGGCGACGTGCCGGTCTACGACGGCGCGCCGCTCGCCGAGAAGGGACTCGTCGTGGTCAACATGAACTACCGCGTCGGACCGCTCGGCTTCCTCGCGCATCGCGAGCTCACGGCGGAGAGCGGCGCGTCGGGGAACTACGGGCTGCTCGACCAGATCGCGGCGCTGGAGTGGGTGCGCGAGCACATCGCCCGGTTCGGCGGCGATCCGACCCGTGTGACCGTCGCCGGACAGTCGGCGGGCGCGATGTCCGTCTACCTGCTCACGGCCTCGCCGATGGCGAGGGGACTGTTCCAGCGCGCGGTCATCGAGAGCGGTCCGGGCGGGCTCGCGGCGATGGGCGTGACCACGGGACGCGGCGTGGCGCGTGCACGCACCGACGCGGAGGAGGACGGCCTGAAGTACGCCACGGTGCTCGGCGCGCGGAATCTGTCCGAGCTGCGCCGGCTGCCCGCGGCGCGGTTCGTCGGCGGCGGCGGTGGGATCCGTTTCGGCCCGGTCGTGGACGGACGCGTGCTGGTGGAGAACCCCGCGGAGACCTTCGCGGCGGGCCGACAGAACGACGTCCCGACGATCACCGGGCTGAACGCCGACGAGGGAAGCGCGTCGCCGACGTACGGGAAGATGACCGCGGCGCAGTTCCGCGAGCAGGCGGCGCAGCGCTGGGGGGAGCGGGCCTCGCAGTTCCTCGCGCTGTACCCTGCCGCGACGGAGGCGGAGGCGCGTCGCGCCCAGATCGAGAGCGGCCGCGACGCGGGCGTGTCCGGTGTGCAGCGGCTGCTCGCCGACCGCGCCGCCACCGCGCGCACGCCCGCGTACGCGTACTACTTCGACCGCGCCATCCCGTGGCCGGAGCGGCCGGAGTTCGGCGCTTTCCACACGGGCGAGGTGCCGTACGTCTTCGGCACGCTGGACAAGCTGAAGCGGCCGTGGACCGACGTCGACCGCCGGCTCTCCGAGACGGTGATGTCGTACTGGGTCAACTTCGCGGCGACGGGCGACCCGAACGGCGTGGCGCTCCCGCGCTGGCCCGCCTTCACGCCGCCGCAGCCGGTGCTCTTGCGCATCGGCGAGCGGATCGAGCCGAGGGAAGCGATGTCGCCGCAGCGTCTCGAGCTGTTCTCGCGTTGACCCTGCAGCCGCGCCGATGCCCACCTCTTTCCGTCATCACACGATGAAGCTCCGCCAGCTTCCCTTCCTCCTCGTCTGCCTCGTCGCCGTCGCGCATCGCGCACCCGCGCAAAGCGCACCCGCGCTACCCCGCGCCACGCCCGAGTCGCAGGGCATCTCGTCGGCGGCGATCCAGGCGTTCGTGCAGGCCGCCGACACGGGCATCGACGCGATGCACAGCTTCATGCTCGTGCGCCACGGCCGCGTCGTGGCGGAAGGGTGGTGGGGGCCGTACGACGCGGCGACGCCGCACGTGCTCTACTCGCTGAGCAAGAGCTTCACCTCCACGGCGGTCGGGATGGCCGTCGCCGAAGGGAAGCTCAGCGTCAACGACGAGGTGCTGAAGTTCTTCCCCGACGAGGCGCCGGCGCAGCCGTCGGCCAACCTGCGCGCGATGCGCGTGCGCGACCTGCTGCGCATGAGCACCGGCCACCAGACCGAGCCCGCGCTGTTCGGGCAGGTCGACTCGACGATGCGGAGCGCGACGTGGGTGAAGCGGTTCTTCGCGCATCCCGTGCCGTTCAAGCCGGGGACGCACTTTCTCTACAACAGTCCGGCGACGTACATGCTGTCGGCCATCGTGCAGAAGGTCACGGGGCAGACGGTCCTCGACTACCTGCAGCCCCGCCTCTTCGACCCGCTCGGCGTGGCGCGGCCGCGGTGGGTCGCGAGCCCGGAGGGGATCTCGGCGGGCGCGTACGGCCTGAGCGTGCGCACCGAGGACATCGCGAAGTTCGGGCAGCTCCACCTCCAGAAGGGAAAGTGGAATGGCCGGCAGCTCGTGCCCGCCGCGTGGGTCGAGGAGGCCACGGCGCTGCAGACGTCGAACGGCTCGAGCCCGCGAAGCGACTGGGATCAGGGCTACGGCTATCAGTACTGGCGCTCGCGCCACGGCTACCGCGGCGACGGCGCGTTCGGGCAGTACATGCTGATCCTGCCGCAGTACGACGCGGTGGTCGCGATCACGAGTGGCGTCCGCGACATGCAGGCGGTGATGAACCTCGTGTGGGAGAGGCTGCTCCCCGAGATGAACTCCGGCCCGCTGCCGGCGAACGCGGTGGCGCGGCGCGCGCTCGCGACGAAGCTCGGCGCGCTGGCGATGCGCACCTCGTCCGGCAAGCCGACGTCGCCGTTGGCGAGCGCGGTGAGCGGCAAGTGGTACGAGCTGGCCGAGAACCCGCGCGGGATTCGCGCCGTGGCGCTCGACCTCGCCCCTGCCGCGCCGGCGCTGCTCGTGCGCACCACGTCGGGGGAGACGCGCACGCCGATCGGACTCGGCTCGTGGGCGCGCAACCCGTCGGGGTACGCGAACGGGCTGGAGCGCATGCTGAGCGTGCCCGAGCAGCCGCAGGTGGCGGCCAGCGGCGCGTGGACGGCGGACAGCGTGTTTCGCGTGAAGCTCGTGGCGCAGGAGACGCCGTTCTACTCGACGATGGACTTTCGCTTCGACGGCGACCGCCTGGTGCTGGAGAGCGAGCACAACGTGAGCTTCGGTCCGACGAAGCTGCCGCGGCTCGAGGGGAGAGTGGCGGGGTCGAAGTGAGTGCGTTCGCGGGTTCGCGGGTTCGCGTGCGGCTTGGGCCGGCATCCAGAACGGGGGCCTGATCACATGACGCGGATCGAGCGGATGCAGGGGCCACTGCAACTGCCTCCTGCAACTGCCAACTGCCAACTGCCAACAGCTTGGCGCGGAGGGGAACGGCGAGGCGCGGAGGACTTCGAGAGACCGCGGCGCGACGCGCGCGTCGACGCCGACCCAAAGATCTGCTTTGGGGGTCGTGGCTGGTGAGGAGCCGTGTGCCTGCGTGGCGATCTCGACCCGGAGCGCTCTTCTCCGCGACCTCCGCGGACCTCCGCGCCCTCCGCGTCGATCAGGTGTCGTTCAGTCGCTCCAGTCTCCGCTCGATCCGCCTCATCCGATTGCACCCTCCGTTCTTGATGCTTCTTCAGCGCACGGCACCGCGTTCGTCGAGCACGCTCGCACCAAGCCGGCGCTTCGGCGTCAATCAAAGGCTCAGCACATGACTCACTTCCGTCCCACGCTCACCATTCTGACCCTGCTCTTCGCGACCGCGTCGAGCCTCCACGCGCAGAACGCGTCGCGGCGCACCCAGCCGCACATCGGCTCGCGTGCCGTCCCCGTGATCGAGCAGCGCGGGCGTCGCTTCCGCGACCTCGACCGCAACGGCCGGCTCGATCCGTACGAGGATTGGCGGCTGACGCCGGCCGCCCGCGCGCGCGATCTCGTGTCGAAGATGACGCTCGAGGAGAAGGCGGGGGCGATGATGCACGGCACGGCGCGCGCCACGGGCGGCCCGATGGGCGCGGCGGGGGTGGGGACGGCATACGACTCGGCGGCAATGCGGCGAATGATCGCCGACGTGAAGGTCAACAGCATGATCACGCGGATGGGCGGCGCACCGGCGGCGCTCGCCACGCAGAGCAACGTGCTGCAGGAGATCGCCGAAGGGACTCGGCTCGGCATCCCCGTCACGATCAGCACCGATCCGCGCCATCACTTCCAGTACGTCCTCGGCGCGAGCGTCACGGCGGGTCGGTTCTCGCAATGGCCCGAGGCGCTCGGCTTCGCTGCGCTCGGCGACGCCGCGCTGATGCGCCGCTTCGGTGACATCGCGCGGCAGGAGTACCGCGCCGTCGGCATTCAGATGGCGCTGTCGCCGCAGGCGGACCTGGCGACGGAGCCGCGGTGGAGCCGCATCAACGGCACGTTCGGCGAGGACGCCGATCGCGCAGGCCGCATGGTGCGCGCGTACGTCGAGGGATTCCAGCACGGGCGCACCGGCGTGGACGCGACTGGCGTGGTCACCGTCGTGAAGCACTGGGTGGGCTACGGCGCCGCGGCGGAAGGCTTCGACAGCCACAGCTACTACGGTCGCAAGGCGACGTTCACCGGCAACACGCTCGACTATCACGTCAAGCCGTTCCTCGGCGCGTTCGCGGCCGGGGTGGGCGGCGTGATGCCGACGTACTCGATCCTCGAGGGCGCGACGTGGCGCGGCCGGCCGATCGAGCCGGTGGGCGCGGGGTTCAACCGGCAGCTCCTCACCGACGTGCTGCGCGGCCAATACGGCTTCCGCGGGCTGATCGTCACCGACTGGGCGGTCACGAACGATTGCGGGGAGCGCTGTCGCGTCGGCGTGCCGGCCGGCGAGCGTCCGACCTTCGCCGACGTCGCGATGCCGTGGGGCGTGGAGGACCTGCCGAAGCGCGGGCGGTTCGTGAAGGCCGTGAAGGCCGGCGTCGACCAGTTCGGCGGCACCGAGGACGCGCCGCAGCTCGTCGAGGCGGTGCGCGCGGGGGAGCTCCCGGAGGCGCGGCTCGACGAGTCGGTGCGGCGGATCATGGAGCAGAAGTTCGCACTCGGCCTGTTCGAGAACCCGTTCGTCGATCCGGCCGCCGCCGGGCGCACCGTCGGATCGGAGCCGTTCCGCGCTGCGGGGCTCGACGCGCAGCGCCGCTCGCTCGTGCTGCTCGAGAACGACCGCGCGATGCTGCCGCTCAAGGCAACGGGCGCGAGCGGCACGCTGCGCGTGTACGCGGTCGGCGTCGACACGGGCGCGGTGCGGCGCGCCGGCTGGAGTGTCGCGTCCGATCCGACGCAGGCCGACGTCGCCATCGTGCGGCTCGAGGCGCCGTTCGAGACGCTGCATCCGGGCTACGTGTTCGGCGCGATGCAGCACGAGGGGAGTCTCGCCTTCCGCGAGGGCACGAAGGCGTACGACGAGTTCGTGCGCGTGAGCGCGCAGGTGCCGACGGTGGTCACCGTCTACCTCGACCGGCCGGCCATCCTCACGCCGCTCAAGGGCAAGGCGCGCGCGATCCTCGGAAACTTCGGCGTCAGCGACGAGGCGCTGCTCGACGTGCTCGCCGGCCGCGCGAAGCCGCAGGGCACGCTGCCGTTCAGCCTCCCCGCGTCGATGGACGCGGTCGCGGCGCAGAAGCCCGACCTCGCGCACGACCTCGGGCAGCCCCTGTACAAGTTCGGCTTCGGACTGAGCTACTGATCCCCACACCGTTCGCACCCGCGGGCGTGAACCATCCCAGAGGACCGAGAGATCACATGAGAACACGACTCACGATCGCGCTGCTCGCGGCGAGCCCGTTCGCCGCGGCGCTGGCGCAGGCCACGACGGCGGGCGCCCCGCGCGCACAGACGGCCAACGGCGCCGTCGTGGGCCTCACGCTGCCGAGCGGCGTGAGGTCCTTCCGCGGCATCCCGTTCGCCGCGCCGCCGGTGCGCGAGAACCGCTGGCGGCCACCGCAGCCGGTGCGGAGCTGGACCGGGGTGCGCATGGCGGACCGCTTCGCCGATCAGTGCATGCAGGCGCGCGTCTTCGGCGACATGATGTTTCGCAACGACGGCAACAGCGAGGACTGCCTCTACCTCAACGTGTGGATGCCGGCGAACGCGCAGCCGAACGCCGGGCTCCCGGTGCTCGTCTACTACTACGGCGGCGGGTTCGTCGCCGGCGACGGCTCCGAGCCGCGGTACGACGGCGAGAGCATGGCGAAGCGCGGCATCGTCGTCGTGACGACGAGCTACCGGCTCGGCGTGTTCGGCTTCTTCTCGCATCCCGAGCTGACGGCCGAGTCGCCCAGCAAGGCGTCGGGGAACTACTCGCTGATGGATCAGGGGCAGGCGCTGCGCTGGGTGCGCGCGAACATCGCGCGCTTCGGCGGCGACCCGCGGCGGGTCACGATCGCCGGCGAGTCGGCGGGCTCGTTCGCCGTGAGCGCGCAGATGGCGTCGCCGATGGCGCGCGACCTCATCGCCGGCGCGATCGGCGAGAGCGGCGCCTTCTTCTCGACGACGATCAGCACGCCCGCGCGCGACTCGACGGAGAAGGTCGGGGTGAGCTTCGGGCAGCGCATCGGCGCGCCGAACCTCGCCGCGCTCCGCGCGCTGTCGGCGATGGAGCTGCTCGAGGCGGCGGGCCGGCCGGGCGTTCCGCGCTTCGGCCCCAACGTGGACGGCCTGTTCTTCCCCGACGTGCCGGCGAACATCTTCGCCAAGGGCCAGCAGGCCAAGGTGCCGCTGCTCGCCGGATGGAACAGCGAGGAGATGAACGCGCGCGCGATCCTGCCGGAGACGCCGAACGCGGAGAACGTGAAGGCGCTGCTCACGCGGCTCTTCCCGAACCGCGCCGAGGACGCGGCGAAGCTGTTTCCGGCGAGCACGCCGGAGGAGGCCCTGCAGTCGGTGACCGATCTCGCGGGCGACCGGTTCATCGGCTTCTCGACCTGGAAGTGGCTCGACGTGCACGGCAAGACGAGCGGCAAGCCGGTCTACCGCTATCTCTACGCGCGGCCGCGTCCCCCCACGGTCGAAGCGGGCGTGACGCCCAACCTCGCCGGTGGCGTGACGCGCGGCGGCAACGCGCCCCCGCAGCCGGCGGCGCGCGGCGCCGTGCACTCGGCCGAGATCGAGTACGCGATGGGGAACCTGCACCTGAACAAGGTGTTCGCGTGGACCGACGACGACCGGAAGGTGTCGCAGACGATGCAGGGCTACTTCGAGAACTTCATCAAGACGGGCAACCCGAACGGGCAGGGGCTGCCCAACTGGCCGGCGGGCGCGGTGGACGCGAGCGGCAACGCGCAGCGTATCCGCATCGACGTCGAGACGAAGGCGGAGCCGGAGCCGCGCGCGCGGTATCTGTTTCAGGACGAGTTCTACAGCACGTCGACCCGCTGAGTCCACCCAGGCATCCAGGTCGAACGCCCTCGCGCCCATCGGCGCGAGGGCGTTCTGCATTCGACTCAGCGGATGTCCGCGGCGTCGGGTCCGAGCAGGGCGCGGTAGCGCGGAGCGTCGCGCAGCGGGAGCAGCATCGGCTCGACGGCCAGGTTCGGCGCTCTCCCGGTCGGCGGCCAACCGCCGAGACAACCCTCGGCGAGGGCACGAGTCAGGAGGTCGACCGCACGGTCGGTGTCGCCGAGGTGGGCCGCGATGACGGCGCGCGCCAGGGTGCTCCGCCCACGATCCCAGCGCTCGCCCTGCGTGCGCGCGAACTTGGCGTCGATCGCGAGTGCCTCCGCCCGTCGTCCGAGATGGACGAGCGCGACCGCTTGCTTCGTCCGCACCCGGAGGTGCCAGGTCGCGTACCCCTCGAGCCTCGCGCTGCCGCTCGCGGAGTCGGCCCGCCCCCTCTGCTCGCCGCGGTTCAGCACCGCAAGCATCTCGTTCCAGCGCTCGGCGCCCGCGAGCACGTCGGCGACGTCGGGCGCGGCCCACCCTGGCATGGTATCGATGCGGACGCGCGCGAAGAACCGGTTGGCCCACGCGCCGATCAGCGCGCGACCCTCCGCATCGCGACGCCCCACCGCCCGCAGCAGCGTGGTGGTGCGCACGGCCTGCATGAGCTCGGGGCGACCGAAGTCGCGATGAGCGTCGAGCGCTGATCGCACCGTCTGGACGTCGCCCTCCTCCGCGGCGAGGTCCACCTCGCGCTGAATCTCCCGCAGCCTCGGCAGGCGCCGGACCCCTTCGCGGATGGCCTCGCGTGCCCGGTCGTAGTCGCCGATGCGCGCGTACGCCTCGCTCATCGTCGACCAGTAGAACCAGCCGACCTGGAGGTTGAGTCCCCGGTCCGGATCGGTGGCGGACAGTGTGGAGATCACGAGCCGCGGGCGCCGCGCCACGATTCCCATGTGCGCGATCAGCTGCGGGATGCGCGTCCGTCGTGCGGCGTCGACGGCCCCGCTCATGTCACCGCGGGCCATCGCTTCCGTGAGGTCGAGCAGCGCGAGCTCCGTCGGGAGCAGCCGATCGCGGATCGCGCGAGCGTGGGTCAGTGCGGAGTCGGCGAGCGCATAGCGGGATCGGTCCGACGCGACGTAGGCGAGCGTCACCGCGGGGGCGCCGTAGGTGCTGTCGAGCGCCATGGCCCGGCGCATCGGAGGGAAGATCGCCGAATCGGCGTCGGCCCGGAGGTACGCCTGGTACCCCTCGCGAAACGCCGCGTACGCCGCCAGCGACGGCGGCGGCGACAGCCCGCCGAGCTCCGTGGCATCCTCGTCGGAGGCGGCGCGCAGTGCCGCGACGAGCCGCGCGCTCAGGGTGGTGATGCCGGATGACGGAGCGGACGCCGGCGCCGACACCGGCTCGAGCGCTGTCCGAATCGTTCCCGTCTCGGCATCCAGGATGCGAGCGCGGAACCGAACGGAGTCGCCGTCGAGATAATAGCTGCCGGCGACGACGACCTTCGCCCCGGTCTCCTCCCCGAGCGCGCGCTCCTCGCCCGATCGCATGAATCGCGGGATGCGGCGCACCACCTCGCGCGTCGCGGCGGCCGTGTGGGCGTCCACGACCTGCAGGCTGCCCAGCCGTGCGAGTCCCTCGCCGAGGTAGTCGGCGACGAGCGCGCCGAGCGGCGCGAGCTTCGGATCACCCGTCTCGTTGCGGAACGGTGCGACGACGACGCGGTTCACGCGCAGCGTCGCCGGCGGTCGCGTGAACAGCGTGTGGACGGTGGCACGGAGCTCCGCTGGAAGGAGCAGCCATCCCGAGAGCAGGACGACGCCGAGGACGATCACGCTCACCGCGGCGGTTCGCAGCCGACGCCGCCGTGCCGGCGCGTGCGCGCGCTCGTCGGAACCCGAGTCGGTGGAGGCGCGACGCAGTATGGCGACGACGTCCGCGGCGGAGTCGGGGCGCCGCGCAGGATCCTTCGCCAGACAGCGCATCACCAGCTCGACGACCGGCGCCGGCAGCGCCGGCGCCACGCGGTCGAGCGGTACGGGTGTCTCGCGGATGTGCGCCGCGAGCAGCTGGACCGCGGTCGTCCGCGATGCGAAGGGATGCACGCCGCCGAGCAGCTCGTACGCCAGGACGCCCCATGCGTAGAGATCCGTGCGCGCGTCCACGTCGCCGCCGACGGCTTGCTCGGGCGCCATGTAGCCCGGTGTGCCGATCACCGTACCGAGCCGGGTGAGCGACGTCGTGTCGCCGGCCGGCGCGGGCACGTCGTTCGGGGCCTGGGTCGTCGTCGCGTGCTGGAGCGCCTTGGCGATGCCGAAGTCGGTGACGACCGCGGTGTCGCCGGCGAGGAGGATGTTCTCGGGCTTGATGTCGCGGTGGACGATGCCGTGCGCATGCGCATGCGCGAGGGCGCGCGCGACGTCGAGGAGGATCGCGAGCGCGTCGCCGGTGGGGATCGTGCCGCCCGACGCACGCCGCTCCTCCAGCCGCGCGCGCAGCGACGCTCCCTCCACGTACGGCATCGTGTAGTAGGGGAGCCCGTCCAGCTCTCCCGCGCTGAGCACGGGCACGATGTGCGGGTCCTGGAGTCCGCCCGCGAGCAGCACTTCGCGCTCGAAGCGCTCGAGCTGGAATCCCGCGGCCAGCTCCGGCGCGAGGAGCTTGATCACCACGCGCCGCTGGAAACGCAGCTCGGTGGCGAGGAACACACGGCTCATCCCGCCGCGGCGCAGCTCACCGTCGACGCGATACGATCCCGCCAGCGCGGCGGCGAGGCGCGTAGAGAGATCGGAACCCGGTGCGGCAGGATCGGCGGCCATGGGCGACGAACCCCTTCGTGCGGCCGGATGCACGGAGACGCCGACGGCCGCTGGAGTGGCGCCGCCAATCATACCGCTCGGCTATCGCCGGGGCGAGGCGAGTCACCAACGACGAAGGGGCGCTCGAGTCGGCGCCCCTTCGTCGGTCCGTCTTGCTCCGGTCGGTCGGGTCAGGCCGCCGTCGCCGGCGCGAACCCCTCGCAGCCGCTGATCGGCGTCACGACGAGGTGCAGCGATGCGTGCTTCGGGTGGCCGCACTCGTCCACGAACGTCTCCGGCGCCTCGTGGGTCATCCGGATCCGGACCAGCTTCTCCTCGTACGGGTGGGATTCCCCGAAGTGAGCGCAGAGCCCGCACTGACCATCGTCCACGTGTTGCATGTGTCATCCTCCGGTAGAGATCGGTTTGATCACCGAGATCAGCGATGCAAGACGCGGTGCACTCGACGCGAATGACCGCGGTCGGCCACGTCGAGCGGCGCTGCACGTGGCGGCGCGAGGTCGCCGGCAGACACTCACCGAAGCCGTCGCGCTCGCGCCGACGCACGTCTCTTGCGCCTGTGGTCGCCCAATTCGCCATCTTTCCAGTCGGAACGAGCACAGCCGGATCCGGCGGCCAGCACCCCACCGCATGAACCAATCGATGAGCGGCGCGCCGCGCGCGCCAGCGCCGAGCCGGCGTCTGTGACTGCACCCACGGCGGGCGAGGCCGGCCCGCTCACCCACGGACGGGCACTCGTCGTCTTCAGCGGACTGCTGCTGGCGATGCTGCTCGCCGCCCTCGATCAGACGATCGTCGCCACGGCGTTGCCGACGATCGTGGGCGAGCTGGGCGGGCTGGAGCGGCTGTCGTGGGTGGTGACTTCGTACCTGCTCGCGCAGACCGTCGTCACGCCGCTCTACGGCAAGCTCGGCGACCTGTATGGGCGCAAAGGCGTGCTGCAGGGCGCGGTGGTGCTGTTCCTGGCCGGCTCCGTGTTGTGCGGGCTCAGTCGGACGCTGCCACAGCTCATCGCCTTCCGTGTCGTGCAGGGACTGGGCGGCGGTGGGCTGATGGTGACCGCGATGGCGGTCGTGGGCGACATCATCCCGCCGCGCGAGCGCGGACGCTACCAGGGGATCTTCGGCGCGGTGTTCGGCGTGGCGAGCGTCGCGGGACCGCTGCTCGGTGGCTACTTCACCACGCACTGGTCGTGGCGGTGGATCTTCTTCATCAACCTGCCGCTGGGCGTCCTCGCGCTCGGCGTCATCGCGGCGACGTTGCCGGGCCGCAGCGAGCGCCGTCGGCACCGGATCGACTGGGCGGGCGCGGCGCTGCTCGCCACGACGCTCAGCGCGATCATCCTCGTGACCGACCTCGGCGGAACGAACTACGCGTGGACGTCGCCGGTCGTGCTGGGGCTCGTCGCGGCCGCGGCCGTGTCGCTCGCGGCGTTCGTGCTCGTCGAGCGCCGTGCGGCGGAACCCGTGCTGCCCCTCCGGCTGTTCGCCAACCGTGCGTTCACGGTGACGTCGCTCGTCGCGCTCGTCGTCGGCTTCGCGATGTTCGGCTCGGTCACGTATCTGCCGCTCTTCCTGCAGGTCGTGAAAGGGAGCACGCCGACCGCATCAGGGATGGAGATGCTGCCGATGATGGGCGGCATGCTCGTGTCGTCGATCGTGTCGGGGCAGGTGATCTCGCGCACCGGCCGCTACAAGCTCTTCCCGATAGCGGGGACCGCCGTCGCCGCACTCGGCATGTGGCTGCTGTCCTCGCTGGACGCGTCGACCAGCAGCGGGGTCGCCGCACTGCACATGCTCATCCTCGGCCTCGGGCTCGGCATGGTGATGCAGGTGCTCGTGCTCGCGGTGCAGAACGCGGTCGACTACCGCGACCTCGGCGTCGCCACGTCGGGCGCGACGCTGTTTCGGTCGATCGGCGGCGCACTCGGCAC
>DASTSX010000213.1:0-4037 GCA_035760455.1 Gemmatimonadaceae bacterium
GGCGCCGAGCGACGCGGCGGTCTCTCCCACCTCGCGCGAGCGGACCCGCCGCTCCGCGCCGAGCGCCCGGACCGAGCCTCGGTCTCCGACCTCGAACAGGCCGACGTAGTGCTCGCCGCGCAGGGCGTCGATCGCGGCGAGGTAGCGACCGGGCCCGAATGGCTCGCGCGACGCGACGACGAGCGCGAGCGACGAGACCGGCACCAGCGGACACGCCGCCGCCAGCGCGATCCCCTTGGCGATCGCGCCCGCGATGCGCAGGCTGGTGAAGCTGCCCGGCCCCGCCCCGCACACCACGCGCTCGATCGCGTCCGGCCCGATCGCCGCGTCGTCGAGCAGCTCGGCGACGGCCGGCATCAGCGCCTCGTGCTCACGCCCGCGCATGGCCACCGTGCGCTCGGCGAGCACTCGCCCACCCTGGATCAGCGCCGCGCTGCCGGCGTACGTCGCGGCTTCGAGGACGAGCGTGATCACGCGTGCCATCCCGCGTAGAGCAGCCGCCGGCCGGGATCGTCCGGCAGGTGCTGGAGCGACAGCGTGACCCGGCCGGCCGGCAGCCGGTCGCCCGCGCGATCCGCCCACTCCACGATGACGAGCGCCCGCGCGTTGAGGATCTCGTCCCAAGCGAGCGCCTCGAGCTGGTCCGGACGATCGAGGCGATACAGATCGAGGTGGTAGACCGGCGAGCGCGGCGACTCGTACTCGTGCACCAGCGCGAACGTCGGGCTGGTCACCTCCCCGGTCACGCCGTAGCCCTCGCAGATCGATTGTGTCAGCGTCGTCTTCCCGGCACCGAGCTCGCCCGAGACGGTCACGAGCAGCGGCGGATGCGCGGCACGTCCGAACCGGCGCCCCCAGTCGCGCAGCTCCGCTTCGTCCATCGCGAGCGCACCGTGATCCGCCAGCACCGGCACGAGCGGCGCGTGCGCCGCGCGGGCGGCGTGGTGCGGCTCGCTCATCGGCGTCCGCTCGCGGCGTCGGCCGCCATGGGCGGACGGGCGGTGTTCCCCGCCATCCGCGCCTTGACCTCGAACAGCTGGTCGCGCAGCCGCGCGGCGGCCTCGAAGTCGAGCGCGGTCGCGGCCTCGCGCATCTGCTGCTCGAGCATCGCGACGAGCGTCTCGGGCTCGACCATCTCGTAGCCCGGCGCCTCCGCCTCCGCGACCTTCCGGCGCTTCGGACCGCGCTCCTCCTCGCGCTCGCCGCGCGCATCGGCGACGCGCGTGATGAACCGCACCTGGTCGACGCTCTTCGACACCGAGACGGGCGTGATCCCGTGCTCCTCGTTATGGGCGCGCTGCAGCTCGCGGCGGCGCGCCGTCTCGTCGATGCAGCGCTGCATCGAGCCCGTGATCCGATCGGCGTAGAAGATCGCCTTGCCGTTGAGATGGCGCGCCGCACGCCCGACGGTCTGGATGAGCGAGCGGTCCGAGCGCAGGAAACCCTCCTGGTCGGCGTCGAGGATGGCGACGAGCGAGACCTCGGGCATGTCGAGCCCTTCGCGCAGCAGGTTGATCCCGACGAGGACGTCGAAGTCGCCCAGCCGCAGCCCGCGCACGATCTCCATGCGTTCGATCGCGTCGATGTCCGAGTGCATGTAGCGCACGCGCACGCCCACCTGCTGCAGGTAGTCGGTGAGATCCTCCGACATGCGCTTCGTGAGCGTCGTGACGAGCACGCGCTCGCCGATCGCGGCGCGCTTGCGGATCTCGCCGAGCAGGTCGTCCACCTGACCGCGGACCGGGCGCACCTCGATCTCGGGATCGATCAGCCCGGTCGGCCGGATGATCTGCTCGACGACGACCCCCTCCGACAACCGCAGCTCGAGCTCTCCGGGTGTGGCGGACACGAACACGGCGCGCGGCGTGAGCGCGAGGAACTCGTCGAACATGAGCGGCCGGTTGTCGAGCGCGCTCGGCAAACGGAAGCCGTAGTCCACGAGCGTCAGCTTGCGCGCGCGATCGCCGTTGAACATCCCGCCGATCTGCGGCAGCGTGACGTGCGACTCGTCCACGACGACGAGGAAGTCGTCCGGGAAATAGTCGAACAGGCACGCGGGCCGCTCGCCGCTCGTGCGTCCCGAGAGATGGCGCGAGTAGTTCTCGATGCCGGCGCAGGTGCCGATCTCCAGCATCATCTCGATGTCGAAGTTCGTCCGGCTCTCCAGCCGCTGCGCCTCGAGCAGCCGGCCAGCGTTCTTGAGCTCCGCCAGCCGTTCCACGAGCTCGTCGCGGATCAGCTTCACCGCGCGCTCGAGCGTCGGACGCTGGGTGACGAAGTGCTTCGCCGGATAGATCGCCGCCCGCTCGAGCGTGACGATCGTCTCGCCGGTGAGCACGTTGATCTTGGAGATGCGCTCGACCTCGTCTCCCCACAGCTCGACGCGGACTCCCTGCTCCTCGTAGGCCGGAAAGATCTCGACCGTGTCACCGCGCACGCGGAAGGTGCCGCGCTCGAACGCGACGTCGTTGCGGTTGTACTGGATCTTCACCAGCGAGCGCAGGATGTCGTCGCGGTTCACGCGCTGCCCCTGCGTGAGCGTGACCATCTGCTCGCGGTACGACACCGGATCGCCGAGGCCGTAGATCGCGCTGACGGTCGCGACGATGATCACGTCGTCCCGCTCCATGAGCGACGAGGTCGCGCGCAGCCGCAGCCGGTCGATGTCCTCGTTGATCGACGCGTCCTTCTCGATGTACGTGTCGGTCGTCGGGACGTAGGCTTCCGGCTGGTAATAATCGTAGTACGAGATGAAGTACTCGACCGCGTTCTGCGGGAAGAAGCTCTTGATCTCGCCGTAGAGCTGCGCCGCGAGCGTCTTGTTGTGGCTCATGACGAGCGTCGGCTTCCCGTAGCTCGCGATGACGTTGGCCATCGTCATCGTCTTCCCCGATCCGGTCACGCCGAGCAGCGACTGGAAGCGGTCCCCGCGGTCGAGGCCCCCCAGCAGCTCGGCGATGGCCTTGGGCTGGTCCCCCGCGGGCTCGAAGGGGGCCTGGAGCAGAAAGTTGGCGCGGGGCATGGGGGGCAATCTAACGCTATCGGGATTTCTTCGGGAGAGCCGCCGAGATCCCGAAACGCCGCGCAGGGAGCCTGGCCGCGGGGCGTCCGCTCGCTAGTTTGCCGCTCCACCTCAACCCACAGGCGATCATGCGGTCTCTCGGAGCACTCGCGCGCCTCGGCGCTCTCCTCGCCACGATCGCCGGTTGCGCGCCGGCCACCTCCTCAGCGCCGGCGCCAGCCGCCGCCCCTGCTCCCGCGCCGCCGACCGCGGCCGCGCCGACAGGACCGACGCCACAGCAGATCGCGGCGATGGAGCGCCGGCTCGCCGACTGGCCGAACCTCGCGCGCTATCGGGACGCGAACGCCGCGCTGGGTGCACCCGCGGCGACCGAGAGCCGCGTCGTGTTCATCGGCAACTCGATCACGGATGGGTGGGCGCGCTGGTTCCCCGCGATGTTCCCGGGCAAGCCGTACGTCGGGCGCGGGATCAGCGGTCAGACCACACCACAGATGCTCGCGCGCTTCCGCCAGGACGTGGTGGCGCTCAAGCCGAAGGTCGTCGTCATCCTCGCCGGGATCAACGACATCGCCGGCAACACGGGGCCGAGCACGCAGCAGATGATCGCGGACAACCTCATGTCGATGACCGACATCGCCAAGGCGAACGGGATCCGCGTCGTGCTCTCGTCCGTGCTGCCCGCGTACGACTTCCCCTGGCGGCGCGGACTGGAGCCAGCGCCGAAGGTCATCGCCCTCAACGCGTGGATCAAGCAGTACGCCCAGCAGGCCGGGGTCGTGTATCTGGACTACCACTCCAGGATGGCGGATGCGCGCGGCGGGCTGCCCCCCGAACTGGCGGCTGACGGCGTGCATCCGACCGAGGCGGGCTATCGCATCATGGCGCCGCTCGCCGAGGCGGCGATCCAGCAGGCACTCGCGCAGCGGTGAGCCGCCAGCCGCACGCGGTCGGCGCAGCTCCGCCGCCGCGAGAAATCCATGCGGGGCGGAGCCGGCGCGGGCTGGCTCAACTCGAG
>DASTSX010000214.1:0-14764 GCA_035760455.1 Gemmatimonadaceae bacterium
CGTCCGGCACCGCCGCACGGACGACGTCGAGCTCGGCACGTCGAATCACGGGCCGTCGAGAGACCCGCCGCCACGCTTCGTCGTCGAAGAAGCCGATCTGGATGGGGACGCGGCGCACCTGGAACGCATTGGTGCCGATCAGGGAGTTGGCGACGTTGTCCTTCACGTACGCGTTCATCCCCTGGATCACCGCGACCACTGCGACGAGAAACGCGACGGAGACGATGACGCCGAGGAGTGTGAAGAAGCTCCGCAGCTTGTTGGCGCGGATCTCGGCGAGCGCGGTTCGAACGACGTCGAAGAGGAGCATGCGGTGCTTGGGGCGGGCGCGAGTGCCTCGACTACCTTTCGACCATGTCCCAGGCTCGTCCGTCCGCGTTCCGAATGCTACTCCGCGCGATCCTGCGCCGCTGCCCGAACTGTGGTGCGCGGGGGATCTTCGCCGGGTACGTCGCGCTCCGGGAGCGTTGCCCGACCTGTGGACTGCGCCTTCATCGCGGCGAGAGCGACTATTTCATCGGCGCCTATCTGCTCAATCTCGTCGCCGTGGAGCTCCTCTTCGCCGGGGTGCTGCTGCTGATCTTCGTGACGACGTATCCGGACACCCCATGGGCGCTGCTGCAGTGGGGCGGGCTGGTGCTGATGCTGGCGGGGGCCGTGCTGTGCTATCCCTTCTCGAAGGCGATCTGGCTGGCGGCGGACCTGATCTTCCGGCCGGTGTCGGCGGAGGAGCTGGCCTGGCACCGGCGCGACGGGACGATGGACGAGCGGGAGGAGTTGCCGCACCTGTAGGAGCGGGTGGCGATGGGTGACGAGGGGTATCCGCCGGCTGTTCCCGACGCGGCATGCCTGGCCTCTTGCCAACTCCCTTAAACATATGTATGCTGGGTCCCTCGTGGCCTCGACGACGATCCACGTTGCGCGCTCCGACTGATGAGTCCGTGAGCTTGCGCACTGCATTACCCTCTGCGTAGCACGACTTTCTTGACGTCATCGTCGCATCCCACTCGCGCTCTTCGGCGCGACGCAGGCCGGGTGCGACGTCGCGCGTTTTCCGTCCTCTCGACTGAGAGGACGCGTAGCACGTACTCAGGGAGGATTCCGTCGATGTCCCGTACTTCCATCAGCCGGCTCGCGTCCGCCTTCGCCATGGCCGGCGTGCTCGCCGCGTGCGCCGATTCGCCGACCACGTCGTCATCTGCCGCTTCCCCGGGTCTCGCACCGCAGGACGCACCCGCGTTCAGCGCGGGCGTGGCGGCGGAGAACATTCCCGGGCGGTTCATCGTGACGCTGCGCGACGGAGTCAATCCCGCTGCCGTGGCCCGCGAGCATGACGTCACGCCGGACTACGTGTACACCGCCGCGCTCAATGGCTTCGCCGGCTCGATCTCCGACGCCGCACGCGCAGGATTGCTGCGCGACGCGCGCGTCGAGCGCGTCGAGCAGGATGGGATCGTGACGACGCAGGCGACGCAGTCGAACGCCACCTGGGGGCTCGACCGCACCGACCAGCGCGCGTTGCCCCTGAGCGGGACGTGGACATACGGCAACACGGGGTCCGGCGTGACCGCATACATCATCGACACCGGGATTCGCTTTTCGCATTCCGACTTCGGAGGGCGAGCCGTCAGCGGCTACGATGCCGTGGACGGCGGCACGGCCGACGACTGCAACGGGCACGGAACCCACGTCGCCGGTACGGTGGGTGGCGCCACGTGGGGGATCGCCAAAGGCGTCAAGCTCGTGGCCGTACGGGTGCTGGATTGCGGTGGCTCGGGTACCTGGAGCGGCGTGATCGCCGGCATGGATTGGGTCACCGCGAATCACCTCTCGCCGGCCGTGGCGAACATGTCGCTCGGCGGCGGCGCGAACACCTCGGTGGATGACGCGACGAGGCGGATGATCGCCGCCGGCGTGTCCACCGGCGTAGCGGCGGGCAACGGCAACCAGGGCGGCCGGCAGCAGGACGCCTGCAAGTACTCGCCGGCGCGGGTGGCCGAGGCCATGACGATCGGCGCCACGACCAAGACCGACACGAAGACGTCCTGGTCGAACTACGGTCCTTGCGTCGATTGGTTCGCGCCAGGGTCTGGCATCACGTCGGCCTGGTACACCAGCGACGGGGCCACGAACACGATCAGCGGCACCTCGATGGCCACTCCACACGTTGTCGGCGTGGCCGCGCTGTATCTGCAAGGCAGCCCTGGCGCGAGCCCCCAGACCGTGCGCGACGCGCTGTATGCCGCCACGACCAAGAGCATCGTGACGAGCTCCTCGACGGCCAACAACCACCTGCTTTTCTCGGCCTACTGATCGACGCGTATCGTGTAGCGCGTGAGGACTGGTGAGTGGACGACCTCGGGAGGCTCCTGCTTCCCGAGGTCGTCATGCTTTCACACCCGACTCACCATGCGCGACCGAGCGCGCCGACGATTCGCTCACCGCCCCTCCTTCTTGGCCGCGTCGATGAGCCGCGCCATCCGGTCGAGCTCCGCCTCGCTCATCTTCTCGCCTTTGATCGCGAGGAGCGCGGCGACCGCCTGCTCGGCCGAATTGTCGAAGAACGTCTTGAGCAGGTGTGACAGCGCGCGCTGCCGCGCGGTGTCGCGCCGCACGACCGGGAGGTAGACGTAGGCTCGCCCCTCCTCCTCGTGCTGCACGTGTCCCTTCTGCTCGAGGATCCGGAGCAGCGCGCGGACGGCCGAGTAGCTCGGCGCGTCGGGCAGACCATCCAGGACCTCGGCGGCCGTCGCGCGGCCGACGCGAAAGAGGAAGTCCATGATCTGCCGCTCGCGTCGGCTCAGGTCCCGCGTCTCGTCGCTCATGTCGTGCTCCGGTCCAGGTGCTAGGCAATTAGCATCTGCTGGAAAATTAGCAATGGGGATTCGGCGGCGAGCTAGACTGGTACGGCGCGGGTTTCGGCCGGACGCGCCGATCGTCCTATTGGGTCTCCTCGTTCGGGAGGCCTCGTCACCGAGCTGGCCGCACCATTGTCCACGACCTCCGCCGGTACTCCGACGAGCCCATTCGCGTCCGCGCCATCGGGCGACGCGCTCACATCGCTCCTGGCGCGTGCCGCTGCGGACGCGATCGTGGCGATGGACATCGAGAGCCGGATCCGGGCGCTGAACCCGGCGGCCGAACGACTCTTCGGCGGCACGGTCGCCGAGCTGCTGGGGCGGTCGCTGACGGACCTCATGCCGGCCGCGATGGCGCAGCGACATCGCACCGGGATGGCGCGCTATCTCGCGACCGGGAAGCGGAGCCTCAATTGGGAAGCGACCGACGGGATCGTGCAGCGCCTCGACACGGGCATGCACACTCCCGTGACGATCTCCTTCGCCGACCACGAGGAGAACGGCGTCCGGCTGTTCGTCGCCGTGCTGCGCAACCGTACCGAGCAGCAGCGGCAGGCGCTCGCGCTCCAGGAGGCCCTGGCGGCGCTCGGCGAGAGCGAGCGCCGCACGGCGACGATCCTCGAGTCGCTCCCCGTCGGCGTCGTCGTGACCGACGCCGAGGGGATCATGAGCTACACGAACCTGGCGGCGGTGTCGCTCGGGATCGAGACGCCGCGCGACGACAACGGCGATCCGCTCCCGTTCTTCGAGGCCTACTCGGCCGTCACGGGCCAGCCCTACTCGTCGCGGACGCGACCGCTCGCCCAGGCGCTGCGCGGGGCGACGGTCGTCGCCGACGACATGGTGCTTCGCCGCGCCGGCGGCACCGAGATCCCCCTGGAATGCCGCGCCACGCCGATCCGGAACGACGACGGCGAGATCGTGGGCGCGGTGGCCGTCGTGCGCGACCTGCGCGCCGAACGGGCGGCCCAGGCCGCGCTGCGGGAGAGCGAGGCCCGCTATCGCGATCTCGTGGAGCACAGCGGGGAGATCCTCACCTCGCACGCGCTCGACGGCCGGCTGCTCTCCGTGAACCCGGCGATGCTGCGCTCGCTGCGCATGCGCGCCGGCGAGGTACCGCCGAGTCTGGGCGACCTCGTGCCTCCGCATCACCGCCCGGGCTTCCAGGAGTACCTGCTGCGCGTCCAGCGCGAGGGACGCGCCGACGGCATCGGCAGCGTCGTCGCGTCGGACGGCACGCGCCGCATCTGGCAGTTCCACTCGTCGATCCGGCGCGAGGGGGTCGCCGAGCCGGTCGTGCGGTCGATCGCCACGGACATCACGGATGCGCGCACGCGCGAGCGGCTGCTCGCCGACCGCGAGACGCGGCTCCGCCACGCGCAGAAGATCGAGGCCGTGGGCAAGCTGGCCGGCGGGATCGCGCACGACTTCAACAACATCCTCACCGTGATCGCCGGCCACCTCGCGCTCGTGCGCGACGAGAGCCATCTGCTGCCACCGCAGGCGCGCGCCGACCTCGAGGAGGTGGCGCGCGCCGTGGACCGTGCGACGCGGCTCACGCGCCGGCTGCTCGGCTTCAGCCGCAAGCAGCTGCTCGCGCCGCGCGTGGTCGACGTGAACTCCCTGATCGCCGACCTGGAGCCGATGCTCGCGCGCGTGCTCGACGAGCGGATCGCCTTCGCGGCGCACCCCTCGCCGGTGCCGGCGCGGATCAACATCGACCCGAGCGTGCTCGAGGGCGCGCTATTGAATCTCGCCGTCAACGCGCGCGACGCGATGCCCAATGGCGGTACGCTCACGGTGGACACGACCGTGCGCGCGAAGGTCGTGACGATCGCCGTGCGCGACAGCGGCACGGGGATGGACCCGGAGACGCTGGCCCGCGTGGGCGAGCCGTTCTTCACGACGAAGGGACCGGGGGTGGGAACGGGCCTCGGCCTCGCGATGATCTACGGCAGCGTCGAGCAGTCGGGCGGCTCGATCCAGATCGAGAGCACCCCGGGGGCGGGGACCGTCGTCCGTCTGCTCTTCCCGGTCGCGTCGGGCGACACCGAGCTCGCGGTCGAGCCGGCGCCGTCTGGCGAGGCGCGCGCGGCGCGCCGTGCCGCGCGCGCGCCCGTGCGGTCGATCTCGGTGCTCGTCGTCGAGGACGAGGACCCGCTGCGGCGGCTCGTCGAGCGGATCCTCGTGCGCGAGGGCTATCAGGTGACGGTGGCGCGTCACGGCGCGGACGCGCTGCACCTCGCCGCGGCGATGGAGCAGCCGATCGAGCTCGTGATCACCGATCTCGTGATGCCGGAGGTGGGCGGGCGCGAAGTGGCCGAAGCGCTGCGCGCGCGGAACCCGTCGCTGCCCGTGCTGTTCATCTCCGGCTACGACCCCGATCCCGTGGTGCTCGACGCGAGCGACCAGGGGAACACGGCGTTCCTCGCGAAGCCGTTCACGGGGAGCGCGTTGCTGGCGCAGGTGCGCCAGCTCGCGCCGCTGCGCGGCGACGCGACCCGCTGACGCGGCTGTCGTCGGTCGCGTCGATGATCCATCTTCCGGCGATGCCTCGCGACGTCGTGCAGATCGATTACCCGGAGTGGGTGCGCGACACGATCGCGTGGGACGCGGTCTATCGCACCGACGAGGAGCGGATGCGGCTGGCGATCGCCGTCTCGCGCGAGAACGTCGAGCGCGACACGGGCGGCCCGTTCGGCGCCGCCGTGTTCGAGAGCGAATCCGGGCGGCTCGTCGCCGTGGGGATGAACAGCGTGGTGCGGCTGAACAACTGCACGCTGCACGGCGAGATGGTGGCGTTCATGATGGCGCAGGCGCGCGTGCGGTCGTTCACGCTGAATGCCCCGCACCTGCCGGCCCACGAGCTGGTGACGTCGTGCGAGCCGTGCGCCATGTGTCTTGGCGCCACGCTGTGGAGCGGAGTGCGGCGCCTGGTGTACGGCGCGGGACGGGAGGACGCCTCCCTGCTCCGCTTCGACGAGGGGCCGGTGTTCCCCGAGTCGTACCGATACCTCGAGGAGCGGGGGATCACGATCGTGCGCAACGTGCTGCGCGACGAGGCGATCGCCGTGCTCGACCGGTACCGCGCCAAGAGCGGCACGATCTACAACGGCTGACGAGTACCCTCGCACTCCATCGCGTGCAGACCCGATCGCCCATCGTCATCCCCAATCGCCTGGCCAGGTCCACCGCCCTCGGCGGCGCGGCGCGCGCCGTGCTGCTCGGGGCGCCCGCGGCGTGGCGCGCGCCGGCGGTGATCGAGGGGTCGCTGGCCGAGCTGCTCGCGCCGGCGACGATCACGTCGGTGCGCGCCCACCCGGACGACGCCCGGCGAGCGGTGCACGTCTCGCATCGCGTGCTGCGCAACCTCGCACGCATCCGGCCGGCGCGGTGGCGGTCCACCTGTCTCTATCGCAGCGTGACGGAGTGTCTCGTGCTGCGCAGGCTCGGCCATCCGGCGCGCGTGGTGATCGGCGTCGGCGCGGACACCGGTGCGCTGGGACTCATGGCCCACGCATGGGTCGAGTGCGAGGGGATGCAGTGTCTCTCCACACGCGGCGCGGCGGAGCTCGAACGACTCTCGGCACGGCCGGCGTGACCCGGCGCGGGTGGTCGCTCGTGCACGACGACGCGCTCGTCGTGCGATGCGACGTCGCGGTCGAGCCGGTGGTCGAGCCGTGGCTGCCGCTGCACGCGGCCACGCCGCGCACCGAAGTACCCGGTGCGGCGGCGATCGACGTCACCACGATGCCGCGCCCGATCGACGAGGTCGAGGACTCCGCCGAGCCCCTGCTCCGCGTCGACGGGGTGCGCGCGTACGCGCACGGCGAGACGCTCGCGCTGGTCGGCGTCTCGGGAGCACGCGGCGCTGTCGCGCTCGAGACGCGCTGCGCCTCGCTGCACCTGCCGCCGGGCGACGACGCGCGGGTTCGTGGCGACGCGTACTCGATGCTCACGCTCGCGTCGGCATTCCTGCTCGGCCGGCTCGGGGGAGCGCTCGTCCACGCCGCGGGCGTCGTGGACCCCGTCGGGCGCGCGTGGCTCCTCGTCGGCGACACCCACGCAGGAAAGACGACGACGTGCGTGTCGCTCGTGGATGCCGGCTGGCGCTGGCTCGCCGACGACCAGGTCGTGCTGCGCTTCGGCGACGCGGAAAGCGGCACGGTCGACGTGCAGGGGTGGCCGCGCCGAGCGCACCTCGACGAGGGATGGCGCGACGCGGTGGTCACAGGGACGCGCGGCACCATGGACCTGCGCGAGCGCTGGGGCGACCGGTGGCTCGCGCGCGCGCCGCTCGGCGGCGTGCTTCTGCCCGGCGTCGACGCCGACGCACCGACGCGCGCCAGGCGCATCGACGAGGCCTCGGCGTTCGCGGCGCTGGTGCGGCAGTCGCCGTGGCTGATGGCCGATCGCGGTGCGGCGCCGGCGGTGATGTCGCTCCTGCGCGCCACGGCGTCGTGCGCGTCGCTCGCCGTCTCGCTCGGGCGCGACGGCTACGCGCGCGGCGACGTGCTGGCGGAGCGGCTGGGGTCCGCGCTCCGGGATCCGGGGTTCGGAAGTCCCGACTAGTCCGCCGTGCTCGGCCTCACGAGGCCGCGCGCCTCGAGGTCGCCGAGCAGTCCGTCGACGGCGCGCGTCGCCTCCGCGTCGTCGACCTCGAACTCGGCGAGCAGGCGGCGAATCGCGCCGTCGCGCCCCTCCCCCGACTCGAGGGCCTTGAACACGCTCGCTGCCGTTGCGTTGAGGCGGTAGTAGCGCCTGGCGTTCAGGTCGAGCAGGACGGCTTCGTTGCCGAGGTGCGCCGCGAGGACTTCGGAGGGGATGTTCATGCCAGGCCGGACGTGGCGAGGGGGGAAGTGGTAACGTCGAGCGATTCCGCGTGCGACGCGACCGCGGCCCATGGACTGCGAGCGTGGTCGCGCAGCCAGGCCAGCTTCCCGTTGGCGCGCGCGCAGCGCATGCACGGGAATCGCTCGGCCAGCACGTCGGACCGTGGTGCGCTCGCTTCGATCAGACGGTCGAGGTGCTCGTGGAATCGCTCGAGCGCGTCGGCGAGCGGCGTCACGGTGAGGTCTGCCACGACCTCGGCGTCGTTGAAGCCGTAGTCACTGAGCTGGCAGCAGCTCACCAGCCGACCCCATGCGTCCACGAAGAGTCGCGTGCGGGACATGGTGCGGCACCGCGTCTCCGGCCCGTCGGACGGGAAGCCGTGATCGCGCACGATGCGCACGTGCGCACGGCCCTCGCGCGCCAGCACGTCGATCTCGTCGCGAACGCTCGCCCACTCCTCGAGTGGGAGATCGCTGCCGCGCATCACGCTCGCCACGACGGGCTGTGGAAGGATGTAGTGCAGCTCGTGCGCACCGACCGACTCGGCGAGGTCCGCCGCCGCGCGCAGCTGTCCGCGCGTGCGCGAGTCGATGACGAACGACATGTGTGGCGGGATGCCGCGGCTCGTGAGCACGCCGGCGCCGAGCAGGACGCGGTGGAAGCTGCCGCGCCCGCGCTCGGCGTCGTGCACGTCCGCCGTCGCGCCCGAGAGGCTGAGGCGCACCGACGTGGGAGCGTAGCGCTCGAGGTGCGGAAGCGCGCGCGTGAGGTGCCAGCCGTTGCTGACGAAGCGGTACGGATGTCCCTCGGCGGCGAGCAGATCGACGATGTGCCCGAACTCGGGATGCAGCAGCGGCTCGCCTCCGGTGAAGCTCACCGCGCGCGGTCCGAAGAGCGCGCGTGCCTGCGAGAGCACCGACGACACGAGGTCGTACGGCAGGCTCTGCACCGTGGTGACGTCGTCGCGGATGCAGTGCGCGCAGCGGAGGTTGCAGTGCTGCGTGAGGGCGAAGCCGATCTCCACGGGCGGACTCGCCGCCGCTACCGCGTGCCGCGGTACACGCGATTGACCTCGAAGAGTGCGTCGCCGCCGACCGCCCAGACGTCGGTGCGGCCACTGCCCCAGATGCCGGTGAAGCCCGTATTGGTGAGCGCATACTTCACCCAGCTGGTCCCGTTGTAGTGCCAGATCTCGCCGGTGCGGTTCACCATGTAGACGTCGGTCGACGAGGTGCCCCAGATGCCGGCGATGGTGGATGTTCCCACGGCCGACGTCGTCCACGAGGTCCCGTTGTAGTGCGTCATGTTGCCGGAGGTGGCGCCCATCCAGATGTCCGTGGACGAGCTGCCCCAGATCGCGCGGATGTTGGAGAGCCCCGTGTTCACCGTGCCCCACGACGTGCCATTGTAGCGGTAGACGTTCGTCGCGCCGACGTAGACGTCGCTCGACGAGCTTCCCCAGATCGCGGCGATCGCCTCGACGCCGATCCCCGTGCTCGCGACGGGAGTGAAGGCGCCGCCCGTCGAGTGGACGAGGGTGCCGCTGAAGCCGCCGGCATAGATGTCGGTCGACGAGCTTCCCCAGATCGACAGCAGAGGGTTGGCTGCGCCGGAGGACACTTCGGTCCACGAGGTGCCGTCGAAGCGCTGGATCTTCTTGCCGCCCACCGCATAGACGTTGGTCGCCGAGCTGCCCCACAGGCCGAGCACGTCCAGCGTGTCGGAGGTGGACGTCCACGTGCTGCCGTTCCAGCGCTGCAGCGCATTCGGCCCGTTGGTGCCGCCGACCCAGACGTCGCTCGCCGAGCTGCCCCACACCGCGTTGATCGCCTCGATGCTGAACTGGTTCACGGAGGACTGCGTCCACTTCAGCACGCCGAGGTCGTCCGGCAGCTTGGTCAGGACGTAGACCTGGAAGGTGAAGCTGACGGCGCCGTTGAGGTTGAACGTCCAGGTCTTCGACGCCGAGGTCTCGCTCGCGGTGAGGATGCCGTCGCCGCCGAGCGCGCTCCCGGTGTACTTGAACACCGGCTGATTGGACCCCGTGAACGTCCCGATGCTGTCGGCGTTGGCGACGGTGGCGCCGTTGCTCGGAAGCGTGTGGAAGAAGACGCGCACGCCGTCGGTCAGCGCCGTCGAGCCGTTCGCGGTCGCCCACGGCTGCACCGTGAGGTTCTGCACCGTGACGTCGGCCGAGAGCGTGGTGCCGTTGTTGACGAGCCCGGAGCTCGTGAGTTTGACGTAGATGTTCTGCCCACCGATGATGAGATCACCGAGCGCGCCCGAGCTGACCCTCGCGGACGCGGGCGCGCAGGTGAGGCGACCGGCGGCGACGTCGGCCTTGCACGTCAGCTCCGCGAGCAGCTCGCGTCCCGCCAACGGGGTCTGCGCCGCGTCGGACGGACTGGTGGCAGAATCGGAGCAGGCCGCCATGACGGAGGCCGAGAGGACCAAAGCGCTGAGGCGTTTCAGCATGAAGGCGCGCACGGAGAGGGTCGAGGACGAAGCGGGATCCGACTCGCGATCCCGATTCACGGTCTAGAAGATCGAGCCGCTGCCGCCGTCCACCGGATCACCCACGACGCTCGTCTGCAGCGTGAGGTTCTCGAGGCGAGGCAGGTCGTCGATCCGCGGCGGGGTCCAGCTCTTTCGGGGGGCAGCCTCCGGCTGGGGCCGGGGCTCGGGACGCTCGGACACGTGTTCTCCAGGCTCGTGGTGGCGATTCTGCCTTCGTGGGACGATCGACGGGTCGTATCGGGCACGCGATGCGCGGGTACGCGCCCCGGTACGAGATTGCGGATCACCGTCGCACGTCGTCCCCCTCCGATGAATCGCTTCCTTCACACCGTCACGACGCTGTTCGGTCTCGTCGCGCTCGTCGCATGCGGCGACAGTGGACCGACAGCCCCGAGCCAGCGACTCGTCGCCGTCGGGCGTGTCGAGCGGGGCGCGACCGTACGCATCGTCGCTCGTGATGGAGTGTCGGCAGCCGACTCCGCCGTCTCCAACGTCGCGGTCACGCCGGCCGGCGCCGGCGCGGTGAGCGGCACCACGGTGCGGCTGCTGCAGAGCGGCTCGGTGACGGTGTCTGCGCGGGGGAGCGACGGCCGAACGATCAGCGCGGTGCTCGACGTGGCCGCGCCGCCGACGGTGTGGTTCGACGCGGTCGCGAGCGGCAACCGCGACGTTTACAGCGTCGCGCTCGACGGCGGGGACCTGAAGCGCTGGACGACCGCCGCGAGCGAGGATGCGCATCCCAGCGTGGCGGGAGCGACGCTCGTGTTCAGCACACTGCGACACGGCAACGCCGAGCTGTACGCGATGTCGACCGGTGCGCCGAGCGCCGAGCAGCGGCTCACGACCACGGCGGCGAGCGAGACGCAGCCGGCGCTGAACAGGGCGGGCACGTCGGTCGCCTTCGTCAGCGACGCCGGGGGCGCGCCGAGGGTCCACGTCGCGCCGATCACGCTCGCGAGCTCCACGCGGCTGACGTCGACGGCGTTCGGGTTCGGCTTCACTCTGGAGGCGGATCCGACCTGGTCGCCGGTGGGCGACCGGATCGCGTTCGCGTCCACGACGACTGGCCGCTCGAACCTGTTCACTACCGCATCGACGCCGGGGTCAGTTCCGGCCGCCGTCGCGGGATCGGGCGGCGAGCAGACGGACGTCGAGCCGGCGTGGAGCCCGGACGGCAACCACATCGCCTTTGCGTCGACCCGATCCGGCGCGACGCAGATCTTCCTCTTCGACGTGCGCACCAGCGCGACACGGCAGCTCACCTCAGGGGCCGATCCGGCCGGACAGCCCGGGTGGGTCACCGACGGACGCGTGGTGTTCACGCGGTTCGTCGGAGGCGAGACCAGTCTCTGGTGGGTGGATCCGGCGTCGGGTGAGGGGCCGGTGGAGGTGCCGACGGTCGGGGTTCGACTCGCCGGGCATGCGGAGGGGGCTCGGTGAAACTGCCGCTGAAGTACCCGGTACTGAAGTACCTCGTACCCGGTACCAGCTGGACGCTTCCGGAAATCCGGTCGGCCACCCCGGCAGCGACAGTGCAGATCCCTCGACTGCGCTCGGGATGACGGACGTGCAGACCCCTCGACTGCGCTCGGGATGACGGAGGCCGTCATCCCGAGCGAGCGCAGCGAGTCGAGGGATCCGCACTGCCGAGGGGACTTCCGGGAGCCTCCCATCGGTACCGCGTACTGCGTACGTCGGTAGTGCCGGGTACTTCAGTTGTAGTTCACAACGTGCCGATACTCCCCCCCATCACCATGTCTCTCCCCCTTCCCACGCCGCGCTGCAGCGAGCCGGTCGTCGAGCGTCTCGGCGAACGGTATCTCGCGCTCGGGCGCGAGCTGTTGTGCGCGATCGGGGCCCAGGATGCGTGGCTGATCGCCACCCCCGCGACGGAGGTGGTGCTCGGCTACGGCGGCACGGAGCTGCGCGAGCTCGCATTCGAGGCCCTGCTCCACCCCGACGATCGCGCGCCCGTCGCGGCGCATCTCGCCGGGCTGCGCGCGGGCGCGCGCGACGTCGGCTTCGCGTGCCGCCTGCGCCGGCGCGACGGCGCGTATCGCACGGTCAGCTGGCGCACCGGGCCGCGCGACCGCATGGGTCTCGTGCTCGCCGTCGGTCACGACCGCACCGACGAATCGGGCCTCGAGGCGCGCCTGCACGCCAGCGAGGCGCGCGTACGTGCGCTGGCCGACTGCTCGCCGATCGGCGTCTTCGAGACCGACCTGCGCGGAGCGGTGGTGTACGCGAACGACCGCATGCAGGCGATCTGGGACACGGGCCATTCGGCGCTCGCCGATGGAAGCTGGATCGAACGGGTCCATCCGGCCGACGCGCCGCACCTCGTTGCGTGGATCGAGGATCCAGCGCGCATCTCCGCGCCGCAGGAGGGGCTGTTCCGCGTCGTGCTTCCCGACGGCGCCGTCCGCCGCGTCACCATCCGCGCCACGCCGCGCCGCGACGAGCACGGTGCGCTGGTCGGCACCCTCGGCACCGTGGAGGACGTCACCGAGCGGTACACGCTCGAGGAACAGCTTCGTCAGGCCCAGAAGATGGAGGCGGTCGGCCAGCTCGCCGGCGGCGTCGCCCACGACTTCAACAATCTGCTCACCGTCATCAAGACGTACAGCGAGTTCATGCTCGAGCAGATCGAGGACGGCTGCCCGCTGCGCGCCGACGCGATCGAGGTCCAGAAGGCGGCGGGGCGAGCCGCCGCACTCACCCGCCAGCTGCTCGCGTTCAGCCGCAAGCAGGTACTCGTGCGGCGCTCGATCGACCTGAACGAGATCGTGCAGGGGATGGAGCCGATGCTGTGCCGCTTGATCGGCGAGGACATCTGCATCGAGCTGCACGTTGCGCAGCGGCTCGGCGCCGTGAAGGCCGACGCCGGACAGCTCGAGCAGGTGGTGATGAACCTCGTCGTCAACGCGCGTGACGCGATGCCGCAGGGGGGCACGCTCACGATCGAGACGTCCGGAGTGACGCTCACCGAGGAGATGCGCGGCGGCCACGGCGTGATCCCCGGCCCGTACGTCTCGCTCGTCGTGCGCGACACGGGCTGCGGGATGGATCGCGCGACGCGGGCGCGCGTGTTCGAGCCGTTCTTCACCACCAAGGAGCAGGGGCGCGGCACCGGGCTCGGGCTCTCCACCGTGTATGGCATCGTGAAGCAGTCCGAGGGCTACATCTGGTGCGACAGCACGGAAGGGGTCGGCACGACGTTCACCGTCCTCCTCCCACTCGTGCCGGCGGAGGAGCACGTCGCGCAGCCGGAGGCGGACGCCGTTCCGGATCGCGGCTCGGGAGTGGTGCTGATCACGGAGGACGAGGATTCCATCCGCGCCCTCAGCCGCCGGATCCTCGAGCGCGAGGGCTACACCGTGCTCGAGGCGCGGGACGGGCGCGAGGCGATCCGCGTCGCCGCCGGCTACCCGGCGCGGATCGATCTGCTCGTCACCGACATGGTGATGCCCAATCTCGGCGGCAGCGACCTGTTCGCCCACCTGCGCCTGCTGCGGCCGGACCTGCGCGTGCTGTTCGTGTCCGGCTACACCGACGAAGACATGATTCGCCGCGGCTTGAAGGACGTGGACAGCGCGTTCCTCCAGAAGCCGTTCACGGCGAAGGCGCTTGCGGCCGCGGCACGAGCTGCGGTGAGTGGGTGAGTGGGATCGTGAGCTCGCGAGTTGACGGCCTCAGTAAGCAAAGCGTTCCGAGGCCGTTTCCCACTAGCGCGCTATCGCACTGACCAGCTCACCGGCGTGCGCGCTACCGTATCACCCTCGCCCCCTTCCCCTTCATCGCCGCCTCGACTTCCTCGACACGCACCATCGACGTGTCGCCGGGGGTCGTCATCGCCAGCGCGCCGTGCGCCGCGCCGTACTCCACCGCGGCCTGCGGACCCTTCCCCTCGAGGAAGCCGTAGGCGAGGCCGGACGCGAAGCCGTCGCCGCCGCCGACGCGATCGTAGACGTCGAGCGCGCACGTCGGCGACACGAACGTCTGCCCGTCGAGCCACGCCACCGCCCCCCACTCGTGACGGTTCGTCGAATGCACCTCGCGCAGCGTCGTCGCCACGACCTTGATCTGTGGATAGCGGCCGACGACGCGATCGATCATGCCGAAGAAGGCGCTGGGATCGAGCGCTGAGGTCGCGGCGACCTCGGGACCGGCAATGCCGAGCCCCTTCTGCAGATCCTCCTCGTTTCCCACGAGAACATCGACGTGCTGCACGATGCGCGACATCACGTCGAGCGCGCGCTTGTGCCCGCCTCCCGAGGCATTCCAGAGTTTCTCGCGATAGTTCAAATCGAATGACACGATCGCGCCGCTGCTTTTGGCAACCTGCATCGCCTCGATGATCAGCTCAGCTGATGTCTCGGACAGGGCGGCAAAGATGCCGCCACTGTGGAACCAGCGCACGCCCCCGGCGAAAATCGCCTTCCAATCGAAGTCTCCCGGCTTGAGCAGCGCCGCGGCTTCGTTGCTGCGGTTGTAAAACACGACTGGAGCGCGAACACCGTGGCCTCGATCGCTGTAGACCGTCGCCATGTTCGGGC
>DASTSX010000215.1:0-4209 GCA_035760455.1 Gemmatimonadaceae bacterium
GGTGCGCAGCGAGCAGATCGATTGCGACTTCGCGCGCCTCGATGGGTTCCTCTTCCTCGGCGCGGGCGACGAGCCGACGCTGCTCGACGACGAGCTCGAGGCGGCGCATCGCGCCGGCCTCACCGACGTGACTCGCGTCGAGCAGGTGCCGGGTCGGGGCGCGACGCTCGGCCCCGCGCTCCGCTTTCCGCGTCAGGGGCGCTTCCACGTCCTGAAGTACCTCGCCGGTCTGGCGCGCGCGATCGAGTCGCGCGGCGGTCAGATCTTCGGCGGCACGCGTGTGGAGAAGATCGAGGGAGGCTCGCCGGCGATGGTGACGACGACGAGCGGCAAGACCGTCGCGGCGGACGACGTCGTCGTGTGCACCAACAGCCCGATCAGCGACATGGTGGTGACGCATACCAAGATGGCGCCGTACCGCACGTTCGTCGTGGCGTTCGAGGTACCGAAGGGCGCGATCGTCGACGCGCTCTACTGGGACACGCTCGATCCTTACCACTACGTGCGGCTCCAGCCGCTCGACGGCGCGCGCGACGCCCTCATCGTCGGCGGTGAGGACCACAAGACGGCGCACGAGGACGACGGTGGCACCCGGTTCGAGAACCTGGAGAAGTGGACGCGCGAGCGGTTCGCCAGCGCCGGCGCCCGGATCGCCCAGTGGTCCGGCCAGGTGATGGAGACGCACGACTATCTCGCGTTCACCGGCAAGAACCCCGATGGCGCGGAGCACGTGTGGCTCCACACCGGGGACTCCGGGATGGGGATGACCCACGGCACCATCGCCGCGCTGCTGCTCCCGACGCTGCTCGAGGGGAAGCCGCACGAGTGGGCGAAGGCGTTCGACCCGAAGCGCGTCACGCTGCACGCGCGCGAGCTGTGGACGCTCGCGAAAGAGAACGCGGACGTCGCGCTACAGTTCGGCGACTACGTCACGCCCGGTCAGGTCGACGACGTTTCGTCGATCCCGCCGGGCGAGGGCCGCGTCATCCGCCGCGGCGCGCACAAGGTCGCGGTCTACAAGGACGATGCGGGTCGCGTGCACGAGCGCTCGGCCGCCTGCACGCACGTGAAGTGCATCGTGGACTGGAACACCGCCGAGAAGAGCTGGGACTGCCCGTGCCACGGCTCGCGCTTCGATCCGTTCGGCAAGGTGCTCAACGGACCTGCGATCGACGACCTCCACCCAGCGCCGTAGAGCCCCACATCACGCGCTCGTGCGCATGCGGCGGCGCGTGCTGGCAGAAGACGTCGTCCGGCAGCAGGCGCGCCGCCAGCTCGGACGGCATGTAGACGGTGTCGCGCGCGAGTGCCGCGCGGATGGTGCTATCGTTCGCGCCGTGTTCGGCGATCTCGTGCAGTGCTCTGGCCCAATTCATCGGTTCATTCCGGTGTGTGCTCTCCATTCGTTATACACATCCAATCAGCGGATGGTTTGCATGGTTCCGGGAGATTTGCACGGTCGAGATTGCAATCTCGGCTGACGAATGTTCGGGTGCGGGGTGCGCTCTGGGCCGGCATCCAGAACGGAGGGCCTAATCGGATGACGCGGATCGAGCGGATGCGCGGGCAACGGCAATTGAAGGCCAAGTGCAGATCCCTCGACGCCGCGCTGCGCGCTCCGCTCAGGATGACAGCGGATGTCATCCCGAGCGAGCGTAGCGAGTCGAGGGATCTGCACCTCCGTCACGGGCGCGCGGCTCAACAGATCGACGCGGAGCGCGCGGAGGAGAACGGCGAGGGCTCGGAGATGCAGTGATGACGGCATGCCCCACGGAGGCATCACTGCCGAGCTCCGCGCCCTCCGCGTCGGTCAGTTGCAGTTGGGCGGGTGAGTGACGCGCTCCAGCATCCGCTCGATCCGCCTCATCCGATTGCACCCTCCGTTCTGGATGCGTGTGCGGCGGTCGCGCGCTCGGCGCGGACGGCGTGGAGTGCGTCGAGGGCTTCGGGGTCGAGCCGCGTGCCGCGATCGCGCTCGAGGATGCTCGTGATGACCGGCTCCACCATCGCCTTGCGATAGGGCCGCTCCGAGCTGAGCGCGTCGTAGATGTCCGCCACCACGAGGATGCGCTCGGGAAGCTCGAGGTCCTCCGCCGTGTACCCGAACGGGTAGCCGGAGCCGTCGAGCTTCTCGTGATGGAGCGCGGCGGTCCGCGCGAAGCCGCGGAACGCCGAGACGCGCTCGAGGATGTCGAGCGTGAAGCGCGGGTGCTGCTCCATCTTCGCGCGCTCCTCGTCCGTCATCGGACCATCCTTGTCGAGGATCCGGTTCGAGACGCCGAGCTTGCCGATGTCGTGCAGCAGACCGGCACGGTAGATCCGGCGCTGCTGCTCCGCGTCGAGCCCGCAGCGCCGCGCAACCAGGCGTGCCGTCTCGGCGACCCGCATCGAGTGGCCGAACGTGAACGGCGTCTTCGCGTCGATGATGTCGGCGAAGGCGCGCGCGACGCCGTCGAGGCCGTCGGCATCCACCTCGATCGCGCGATCGGCCGGCTCCGCCGCCACCACCGCCCCGGCGACGTCGCCGCGAAGCAGCGCCCACCAGGGGTCGTCCTTCGACCACGCGAGCACGATGCGCGCGAGCGTCGGGTCGAACCAGCGTCCGCGGCGCTCGCGGACGACGCGATGCGCCGCGTCCACGCCGCCACGGTCGTGGAACGCCTCGACGGTCTGGGCGAGGTTCGCGATCCGCGCGAGCAGCGGGATGTCCTCCGCCGCGAGTCCCCGGGCGTAGCCGCGCCCGGACCAGTGCTCGTCGAGCGACCGGATCGCTTCTCCCGTCGCCACGGGGAACCCGAGCTGGAGCGCGATCGACGCGCCGCGGTCGCATCGGATCTCGATCAGCTCCTTCGTCGCCTCCGGGGTGCGGGCGATCGTCAGGAATTGCCGAGCGCGTCGCAGCAGGGGCTGTCCCGGCGCGACGGTGCGCGCGGTCTCGAGGGCGAGGCGGACGCGCGCATGCCAGTCCACCACCTTCATGCGCGGCTTGACGGTCTGATCGTCGGCGCCGAACAGGGCGGCCATGCGCCCCGCGTTGCTCGAGCAGCCGGCGTCCTTCAGGAGCAATGCATAGTAGAGCGCCGAGCGCTGCTCCACGTCCAGGCCGATCGCCTCGGCGATGCGCATGCCGATCAGGCAGGTGCGCATGGTGTGACCGGCAGGGGCGCCTTCGGTGAGGTCGAGCGCGCAGGAGAGCGCGGAGAGGACCTCGGAAAGGCTGATCCGCCCCTGGACCCTGAGCTGCGCGGAGATGCGGCTCGGGCGGATGAGCGGGGTGACGTCGGGAACGACGTCGGGGACAGCGGCGAATGGTTCAGTTCGGCTCAGCATCGTCACCCCGAAAACGACCGAGCGTCGGCGGCGTTTCGGGATTGGGATTTCATCGGGTGGCGAGTGCGTCGCCGAGCCCTCACGGCGATTCGGAAGGGATCCGATCGGCGATCGCGACGAGTCGCGTGGCGTCCGCACGGCAGAGGACGGATTCCGACCCGAATCGAACGGATCGAACGGATCTGCGGCGAAGAGATCCGCGCGCCGCAGCTCAGGGGGGATCCTGGGGTTCTGGATGGAGAGGAACGCTGCGCGCGAGGCCGTATCCCGACCGGAGTTGCCCATTGCGATAGGGGGTGGGGGTATGTTACTCTACCCCTACGGGGTATGACCCCCCGCAGGGAGGCTCTCATGTTCTCGGGCACGGATTGGCTGGTGATCGTCGCGGGGCTCGCGGCGATCGGGTGGGTGAACTGGTATTTCTTCGTCGCGGGACGGCGGACGGCCGCAGCGGTGGTGGCGACCGTCGGCGGCGTGGTGCCGGAGGTCCGGATCACGGTGCGCGGCGGCTACGACCCGGCGACCGTGCGGGTGCCCGCAGGGCGCCCGGTGAAGCTCGTCTTCGATCGACAGGAGACCTCGGGGTGCTCGGAGGAGGTCGTCTTCCCCGCGTTCGGGATCCGGAAGTTCCTCCCGACGGGCCAGCCGACCACGATCGAGATCACGCCGCCGGCGCCGGGCCGGTACGACTTCATGTGCGGGATGTCCATGCTGCGCGGCGCCGTCGTCGCCGAGGCGTAGGAGAACCATCATGGCACGACAGCTCTCCGTCATCGACGACACCCAGGCGCCACCGCCTGCGCCCCCTGCCCCGCCCGTTGCGGGCGAGCGCACGATCCGCATCCCCGTCTCGGGGATGACCTGCGCCGCCTGCCAGGC
>DASTSX010000216.1:0-14457 GCA_035760455.1 Gemmatimonadaceae bacterium
GCGGAGGCCGCGCTGCGCGAGAGCGTCGAGCGGATCGCGGCCGCCGAGCAGCGCTTCCGCACCGCGTTCGAGGCCGCACCGATCGGGATGGCGCTCTCCGACCTCGACGGCCGCTTCATCCAGGTCAACGACGCGCTCTGCGCGATCACGGGCTACACGCGCGAAGAGCTCGAGGAGATGGGCTTCGCCGATCTCAGCCACCCGGCCGACGCCGACCGGGAGGAGGAGATGATGCGCAGCCTGCTCGCCGGCGAGCAGAGCACGTACTGGATGGAGAAGCGCTACGTCGACGTCGTCGGGCAGGTCGTCTGGGTCGCCGTCCACGCGACGCTCGTGCGGGCGGCCGACGGGACCCCGCAGCACTTCCTCGGGCAGATCCAGGACGTCAGCGAGCGCGTGCGCTACGAGGCGCAGCTCCAGCACATGGCCGACCACGATCCGCTCACCGGACTGCTGAACCGCCGCTCGTTCGAGCGCGAGCTCAATGAGCACATCCAGCAGGTGCAGCGTTACGGGCCCGAAGGCGCCGCGCTCGTGCTCGACATCGACCGCTTCAAGCACATCAACGACACGCTCGGCCACAACGTCGGCGACGAGTTGATCGTGAAGGTCGCGCAGACGCTGCGCACGCGCCTGCGGGACAGCGACGTGCTGGCGCGCCTCGGCGGCGACGAGTTCGCGATCCTGCTGCCGCGCGGCGGTGCGGCCGAGGCGGCTCGCGTCGCCGACGCGGTGCTCGGCGCCGTGCGCGCCCAGTCGGTGCTGACGGCCGCCGGCCGGCGCCGACCGATCACGGCCTCGATCGGCATCGCGCTGTTCAGCGAGACAGAGCGCTTGAGCGCCGAGGACGTGCTCGTGAACGCCGATCTCGCGATGTACGACGCCAAGGAGGCCGGTCGCGACCGCGCGGCGGTCTACTCCTCGCAGGAGCGCGGCGCGTCGCGCATGAAGGCGCGCATCACCTGGGCTGAGCGCATCCGCGAGGCGCTCGAGGAGGATCGCTTCACGCTGTACGCGCAGCCGATCGTGGATCTCGCCGACGGCGAGGTGCGCCAACACGAGCTGCTGCTGCGGATGGTCGACGAGCGCGGCGAGGTGATTCCGCCGGCGGCGTTCATCGGCGTCGCCGAGCGCTTCGACCTGATGCAGGACATCGACCGCTGGGTCGTCGCGCGGGCGATCAGGCTGATGGCCGAGCAGCGCGCGGCCGGCCGCGAGCTGGTGTTCGAGGTCAACATCTCAGGCAGCTCGACCGGCGATCCAGAGCTGCTGACGATCATCGAGCGCGAGTTGGCTGAGACCGGTGTGGATCCGGTAAATCTCGTGTTGGAGGTGACGGAGACCACCGCCGTCGCCAACATTCCACGAGCGCAGCAGTTCGCTGCACGACTTGCCGAGCTTGGTTGTCGGTTTGCGCTTGACGACTTTGGAGCAGGATTTGGGAGTTTCTACTACTTGAAGCACCTTCCGTTCGATCTCCTGAAGATCGACGGCGAGTTCGTTCGTTCGTGCACAACCAGCACGACCGACCAGCTGTTGATCCGCGCCGCGGTCGACATCGCCCGTGGGCTTGGGAAGAAGACGATCGCCGAGTACGTCGGCGACGAGGCGACCGTCGAGTTGCTGCGCGAATTGGGAGTCGACTATGCCCAGGGTTTCCACATCGGACGTCCAGGGCCCCTGGCGGCACGCCTCGACCGCGATTGCGTTGGTTCGTAAGGATTGCTTCACCATTCAAGCTTTTGTAACGGAAGAGCGCCAGGTTGTTGACGAGAACCTCCCCATGGGTTCAATGCAGAGGCGTATATTGCTAGCCTAGAAACACCCCCCAGGCTTACTAGGAGTCACGTACATGGCAGATCTCGTCGGGCAAATTCAGCGCGACATCGAGAAGCGCCTCCAGGAGTTGCGGCCGCTGATCGAGGAGAAGGAGCGGCTCGAAGCCGTGCTTGCTGCGCTCACGAACGGAAGCGCCACCGCTCCCGCTGCGCCGCGCCCGCGCGCCACGACGCCGCGCGCTGCCGGACGTGCCCCCTACGCCGCCGGCAAGGGGCGCCGCGCACCGCGTGGCGCCAACCGCGAGGCGATCCTGACCGTCGTGCGTGAACGCCCCGGCGTGTCCGCCGCCGAGGTGGCTGAGATCACGAGAATCGCGAAGCCGACGGTGCACACCACCATCTCGCAGCTCAAGCGCAAGGGCATCCTCGAACCCGAGGGCTCGGGCGGCGTGAAGCTCGCGAAAGGCGCCTGAGCCGAGCCTGCGCAGGCCGGGTCGGCTACGCCGCCCGGCCCGATGCGCGCCCTGGGACTCGAACCCAGCCCGCCGGATTAAAAGTCCGGTGCTCTAACCCGATGAGCTAGACGCGCATGTGCATCCTCGCACGCTGAGCGTCCGGGCGGGATGAGAACGTCCTATCCTGCACGGCAGCCCCGTGCGACCCGCAGTCCCCCTGCCCCCATGGTGTAGCGGTCAGCACGCCAGCCTTTCACGCTGGTAGCGGGGGTTCGATTCCCCCTGGGGGTACTGATCCGGCTGGTGGAGCAACCCCGGCCGGGAGCAGGTACGTCGGCAGGATCCGGTCGCGTCCGTCGACTCGGATCTCGCCGACGAGGGCTTGCATGAGCGCCTTTCTCGTCGGGGGGTCGCCGTCGCGGATCGTCTGCTCGACCTGGGCTTGGAGCGCGGCGATGTCGGCGTCTGTCAGCGCCGGGTCAGCGTCCCGTCGGTCGTCTGTCAGCTCTTGACGTCGGGCTTTGAGGCCGGTGAGCTGGCGGGTGAGCGTGTCGATTCGCTCGCCGCAGAGCGCCTCGGGCATGGTGCCGTTCTCGAATGCGCGGAAGTAGCGGTCGAGCGCGGTGTCGGTCCTGGCGATCTCGGCGTCGAGCGCCTTACGCTCCTGCTCCCAGCGGGGTCGGTAGGCGTCGAGGTCGGCGGCGGCCTGGCGGATCGCGTCGCGGATGAGGTCGGTTTGCTGGAGCAGGCCGGTGAGTTGGTCGAGCACGGCGGCTTCGAGCGCGGGTGCTGGGATGCGTTCGGCGTCGCATGTCTGTCTGCCGTAGCGGTGTCGTGAGAAGCAGACGTAGTGGTTGTAGGTTCTTCTTCTGCCTCTGGCGAGCGCGCCGACGTGGCGTCTGCCGCATCTGGTGCAGCGCAGCAGGCCGGTCAGCAGGTAGCCGGACTGGTTGGAGCGGCGCAGCGCGAGGTCGTCGCCGCGTTCGGCGAGGATCTGTTGGGCGCGGTCGAAGACGCTGAGGTCGATCAGCGGCTCGTGCGGCCCCGGGTAGTAGGTGTCCCGGAAGAAGATCTCGCCGATGTAGACGCGGTTGCGCAGGATGGTCAGGACGGCCTTGGGGTTGAACGGCACGCCGCGGCGGGTGCGGTACCCGCGGTCGGCGAGCCAGCGGGCGATCGACTGCGTCCCTTGTGTTGTCAACGAGTGGTCGGCCGGCGAGGCGCGTCCCACTCACGAAACGTCCGGTCGGCCGCCGCTGTGGTACCGCCGGGCCACCCTGCTGCGGCTTGCGGCCCGGCGGCAAAGCCGGTCAGCTCGGCGCGTCGCGGACCGCAAGCACCTGGTGCAGCGTCGAGGTCCGTTCCTGGTCCCCGTCCGACCAGACGATCACCCGGAACGGCGACCGCTCGCCGTCAGAATCGTGGGAGGCCAGCGCAGTCGAGACGCCAGCGGCTCGTCTCGGGCTCGGCTCGGCGAACAGGACGAGCGGGTCGAGGTCGGCCAGCTCGCTGCGTGGGATGGCGCTCGCGTAGGCGTCGACCTTCTCGCGGATGCGCCCGAGCGGCTCGGTGCCGCGGTCGAGTTCGAGCAGCACATGCAGCGGGTCGTGGTCCGAGAGGCGCACGACGCCGTAGCCGTCAGGCGCGACACTGCCGCCGAACAGGCGTTGGGCGGTGCGCTCGCCGTACCACTCGCGCAGCGAGCCGCCGCCGGCGCGCGCGTCGACCGCGAGGCGGAATGGAGAGGCGGTAGTGCGCCTGAAGGCGGCGTTTGCGAGCGCCGAGAGCTATGGACGGACCTACGTTGCAGACGTTGCACTTCCCGGCGCCGAAGAGAGCAAGGTGTTACCGCGATCGAGACGGCGGTGGCGTGGCTCGTCGCGCGCGCACGTTACGGCTTGGCCCGGTTGCCAGGTGGCCAAGCGCAGCCATTTGTGCGGGGGGAAGCGCTCCGTGTCCCCGAAGCCGGGACTGTTGTCCTGGTCCGCGGGCTCACGAGTGGTCGCTGTTGGTTGCGGAACCGACGCCCCGCTGCTGAGCCGATCACCCGCAGCCTTGACCAGGATTCGGCGCTGATCGCAGCACCCCATCCACCGGATTTCACATCCGACGAGCGCCACGCGCTGTCAGCGCTGCGTCGAGCTACGTCTGCGCCGACGGTCGAGGATCAACTCCACGCGCTGTGGGAGGCTGTCGAGTTCTATGCCGCAGCCGACAAGTCGCCAAGACTGTTTTCAAGGGCAGAGTTGGATCGGTTGCGTGATGCGCCGCCTGATTGGATGAACGAGGAGCAGCGCTCGCGATTCGTGGAGGCAGTCGGGGGGCTGAACCACCGAGCGCGCAGATCGCGGGCCATGCGTCAGCTCGACACCGATGGTGTGCCGCTCACGGAATCTGAGCGTAGCCTGCTGTTCGGAACGCTCCGCGACGCTCGCAACGATCCGGCGCACGGACGGAGAGGGGCAAAGACGCCGACGCGTGCGGAGGTACATCATGGGATCGGACTTGTCGCACGTATGCTCGTCTATCGAGTTGCCCGTCGTGTCGATCAGCTCCCGGTGGACTCCACATAGATGCTGTAGACCGACGACACCCGCCGTCGTAGAGTCCGTCGGGACGGAGGGTGAAGCGTCAAGGCGGCGCGATCGGCTGATAACCGGGAGTCCGGGCTAGTCCCCCGGATGGAGTTCGAGTCTCCCGCCCTCCGCCAAGTCCTTGCTCGACCGGCGACCGGGTTGGGGAGCGGGCGCGACGATCATGCGCCTGCGGGTGACTCCCGCACGCTTCTCCGGTCAGCCGGTCGCAGCGAGGTTGCCTTTTGGACGGCGCCGGATATCCTCAGAAGTGGTTATCAGCCGGTCCGGGGTGACTCCCCGCGCACAACCCGCCTGCCGAGGCGGGTTGTGTCGTTCTGGACCGCATCATCGCGGCAGCGAGATCGCCTCGCCCCTGATTGTCGCGACGGGGTTCGACTTACGACCCCCTGGGGGTACTCGTCAGGGCGTGCGCGCGATGATCGCGCGCACGTAGGGCAGCAGCGCCGTCAGCAGCAGCGCGACGCCGAGCATCTCGCCCAGCTCCTCGAACGGCGACAGGTACTGCGTCTCGACCAGGCGCGAGAGCACCTCGAGTCCGAGCGCGCCGCCGACGAACACGACACCGGCGGCCAGCAGCCGCGCCTGCAGCGCTTGCGGCAGCGCGCGCATCCACGGCCACAGCCACGCGGCGAGCGCGAGCAGTCCAGCGCCGGCGCACGCGACGGCTGCGAGCCGCGCCGGTCCGTGCGCGAGCCCCGTCACCTGCTCGACCGCGTCGATCAGCGGTCCGACGACGAGCTCGTGCGCCTGCGCCGTCTCGTCCACCGCCAGCAGCAGAAAGCACCCGCCGAGCAGCAGCCAGCGGCCGCCGCTTGGGTCCTCCAGGCGCCGGGCGGCGACGCCGATCGCATACGCGAACAGCCCTGCCGCAAGCCACATCGCCGACGACAGCCAGGTCGGGACGTTTCCCTCGTAGGCCGTGTCGAAGAGGCGCAGCAGCGGGCTTGTCTGCCCGAGCGCGAGGTCGAGGAGGCTGAGCCCGCACAGCGCCGCCGCGGCGAACGCGAGCACGCCGAACATCCGCCGTGCGGACGGCAGCGGCAGGATCGCGACGACGACGTCGGACGCGTCGCCCCGACCGCGGTCGACGTCGTAAAGGTGCTGAACGTCGGTCGTCGCGGTTGCCATGCCGTGAATATCTGCATCCGGCGCGCGCGCGTTCTGTCCTGCATGCGTTCGTGCAAGCGCCGCCGCGCGGTTGGCCGCTCCGCGCCGACATGCCGCGGCTACCATGCCACCAGGTCCGCGGGCGGTTAGCTCAGCTGGTAGAGCACTTCCCTTACAAGGAAGGGGTCGCTGGTTCGAACCCAGCACCGCCCATCTCCGCGACGCGGCGCGCGGCATGTCCGGCGGCGGTCTGCAACGCTTTCGCGCTCGATGACCGAGCCGCTCTCGTTCGATCCGATTGCCCAGGCGCGCCGGCAGTGGGTTGACCGCTGGGGCGAGGAGCCGGCGCGGCCGATGGCGGCCGTCACGTCCATCATGCGCGTGCAGCAGATCCTGCTCGCGCGCCTTGGTGAACTGCTGCGGCCGTTCGGCCTCACGTTCCCGCGCTACGAGACGCTGATGGTGCTCGTCTTCAGCCGCACCGGCTCACTGCCCGTCGGCAAGATGGGCGAGCGCCTGCAGGTCCACCGCACGAGCATGACCCACATGGCCGACCGGCTTGAGGAGGCCGGCCTCGTGACGCGCGTCGCTCACGCGGAGGACCGCCGCTCGACGTTGATCGAGATCACGCCGGCGGGCCGTGACCTGGCTGCGCGCGCGACTGCCGTGCTCAACGAGGCCGGCTTCGCGATGGACCCGCTCGACGACGAGGCGCTCGACACGATCACGCGGCTGTTGGAAGGGATTCGCCGCCAGGAGGGCGACTTCGCCGAGCCGGTCGAGGCGGCGGCGGCGCGCGACGGGCTGGGCGGGACCGGTCCTTAGAAGACCGGCGCCTCGGTGTAGCGGCCGAAGACGCGCTGAAGCGTTTCGACGATCTCGCCCTCCGTCGCGTTGGCGCGTGCGGCGGCGAGCAGCGGCTCCATCAGGTTCGCGCCGTCCCGTGCGGCGGTCTCTCGCACGGCGTCGAGCGTCTGCTCCACGGCAGCGCTGTCGCGGCCGGCGCGCACGGCCTGCAACCGTGCGATCTGCTTGCGCTCGAGCGCGGGGTCGATCTTGAGGATCGGCGTCTGTCCGTCGCCACCCTCGGTGAACGCGTTGACGCCGACGACGATCCGCCGCCTCTCGTCGATCTCGGTCTGCAGCTCGTAGGCGGCGTCGGCGATCTCGCGCTGCGGATAGGAGCGCTTGACCGCCTCGACCATCCCACCGAGCTCGTCGATCTTGGCGAAGTACTCATACGCCTTCGCCTCCATCCGATCGGTCAGCGCCTCGACGAAGTAGCTGCCGCCCAAGGGGTCGGCCGTGTTCGCGACGCCCGTCTCGTGGGCGATGATCTGCTGCGTGCGCAGCGCGATCCGCACCGCCTCCTCGGTCGGCAGCGCGAGCGCCTCGTCATAGCTGTTGGTGTGCAGCGACTGCGTGCCGCCCAAGACCCCGGCGAGCGCCTCGATCGCGGTCCGCACGATGTTGTTCAGCGGCTGCTGGGCCGTCAACGAGACGCCGGCGGTCTGTGTGTGGAAGCGCATCAGCCACGAACGCGGGTTCTTCGCACCGAACGTCTCGCGCAGCTCGCGCGCCCAGATTCGCCGCGCGGCGCGGTACTTCGCGATCTCCTCGAAGAAGTCGATCTGCGCGTTGAAGAAGAACGACAGCCGCGGCGCGAAGTCGTCGACGTCGAGGCCGCGTTCGACCGCTTGCTCAACGTATGTGAGCCCGTCCTTCAACGTGAACGCGAGCTCCTGCGCGGCCGTCGCCCCCGCCTCGCGGATGTGGTACCCGGAGATCGAGACGGGATGCCAGCGCGGCATCCGCTGCGAGCACCACTCGATCATGTCGCCGACGAGCCGCATCGCCGGGTCGATCGGGAAGCACCACTCCTTCTGCGCGATGTACTCCTTGAGGATGTCCGTCTGGATCGTCCCGCCGAGCCGCTCGGCCGGGACGCCTTGCTGCTCCGCTGCGACGACGTAGAACGCGAGCATGATCGCCGCCGGCGCGTTGATCGTCATCGAGACGGTCACCTCGCCGAGGTCGATGCCGCCGAACAGCGTCTCCATGTCGGCGAGCGAGTCGACCGCCACGCCCTCGCGGCCGACCTCGCCGAGCGAACGCGGATGGTCGGAGTCGTGCCCCATCAGCGACGGCATGTCGAACGCGGTCGAGAGCCCGGTCTGGCCGTGGTCGATCAGGTAGCGAAAGCGCGCGTTCGTCTCCTCGGCCGTGCCGAAGCCGGCGAACTGGCGCATCGTCCACAGCCGGCCGCGGTACATCGACTCGTACACCCCGCGCGTGAACGGGTACTCGCCGGGCCGGCCGACTGCCGCATCCAGGTCGGCCGGCAGGTCTGCCGCCGTGTACAGCGGCTCGACCGGCTCCCCCGAGAGCGTCGTGAACGAGTTCTCGCGCTCCGTCATCGGTCGAGTATCGCAGGCCTCAGGCGGCCAGCGCCGACGGCACGCCCCGCTCGCGCACCGTCATCAGGAGCGGCTCGCGCGGGCTGAGCGTCGGCATCTGGCGCACGGTCATCGTTCGTCCCGGGACGAGCTCGAGCCGCGCGCGCTGCAGCAGCAGCGTGACGATCGCCTTGATCTCCAGCTGGCCGAAGCGCATGCCGATGCAGGTGCGCGAGCCTCCGCCGAACGGGACGTAGGCGCCCTTCGGCAGCTTCGCCTTCGCCTCCGGCGCGAACCGCTCCGGCACGAACGCCTCCGGCTCGGGCCACACGTCCGGCAGGCGATGGCTCGCCCACGAGCTGTAGTACACGTAGGCGTCCTGGGGGACGTGGTGGCCGCCGAACTCGAACGTCTCGACCGCTTTGCGCGGGCCGACCCAGGCCGCCGGGTAGAGCCGCAGCGTCTCGTCGAGCGCCATCTCCAGCTCCGGCAGCGTCTCGCCGCTCATCAGCTCCGCAGCGGTCGGCGTGCGGCCGCCCAGCACGCGGTCCTGCTCGTCGAGCACCCGTGCCAGGACGGTCGGGTGGCGCGCGAGCTCGTAGAGCATGAAGGAGACGGTCGACGTCGACGTGTCATGGCCGGCGAACAGCAGCGTCATCACCTGGTCACGCACCTCTCTGTTGGACAGGCGCGACCCGTCCTCCGCGTCCGTCGCCTCGATCAGCATCGACAGGACGTCGGTGCGCTCCGGGTCCGGATGCGCGCGCCGGCGCTCGATCTCGGCGTACACGATCTGGTCGAGCGCCTTGCGCGCCGCGAGCAGGCGCCGCCACGGGGTCCGCGGTCCGCGCATCACGCGCACGACGAAGTCGGTGCCGTAGAAGCTCAGGGCGCGCTCGAACTCGATCGCCGCTTGCGCGCCCTTGCCCTGCTCGTCGGGGTCGAGGCCGAACAGCGCGCGCATCGCGATCCGCAGCGTGAGACGGCGCGCCCAGTGGTAGACGTCGAGCACCTCGCCGACGCGCCAGTCGTCGAGCGCCTGCTCAGCCTCCTCGACCATCGTGTCGTACGCGGCCGCGATGCGCTCGCGGTGGAACGCCGGCAGCATGATGCGCCGGGCGCGGCGGTGGTACGCCCCGTCGATCGTCAGGAGGCCGTCGCCCAGCAGCGGGATGAGGTCGCCCATGCTGCCCTCGCGCCAGTGGAACTTGTCGGCGTTGGAGACGGTGACGAAGTGGTTCGCCTCCGGTCCGAGCATGAAGACGACGCGGCCGTGGAAGACGCGCATGCTGAAGATCGGCCCGTACTCGAGGTAGAGCGGCAGCAGGATCGGCAGCGGATCGCGCACGAAGCGGAACGTGCGCTCGACGCTGAAGCCGTTGGGCCCGGGCGGGAACGGGACGGCGGCGGAGCGCTCCGCCTGGAGGTCGGTGACGATCCGGCGCAGGGCGTTGCTCGAAAGTGGCTCCGGCGCGACGACGCTCATGCGGGACAGCGTACTGGCTGGCTGGCCAGGATGGTGGCGCCAGGTCCGTCACGCGCCTCTTCACCAGAAGGTAGTGTGATCGCGCACTACACATCGCAGGAGGGGGAACTGATGCATCGCAAGGTCGCAGTCGCGATCGCCGCGGCGCTTGCGCTCGTGGCCGCGGGCTGCGGGGGGAGCGAGACGGACACGACGACGCTGAGCAGAGCCGCGCTCGTCAGACGGGTCGAAGCCGCGTGCACGGCCGCGCAGGCGGCGTCGACGAGGCAGGCCGAAGCAACCAGAACGCCGGATCCGATAGCGGTGCTCCGCGCCGGCCAGAGAGTGCTTCTGGAAAGGATCGAAGGACTCGCCGGCTCCGGCGAGGCGGAGGACGCCTTCGACGACTTCAAAGAGGGCGTCAGGGCGCGCATGGATGCGATCGAAGAGGTCGCAGCGGCCTCAAGAGCCGACCGTCAGAGAGTGTTGAGAGAGGTGGAAGCAGACGCCGAGGAGGCCGGCAGAAAGCTCGACGGCGCCATCAGAAACCTGGGTCTCGGGACCTGCAGCTAGACGATGCGTGCGAACCCGCGCGGCGCGCCGTCGCCGCGCGGCGGCGCATGCCATACTTCACGCCCCCTGTGGGGGCGTAGCTCAGTTGGTTAGAGCGCCGGCCTGTCACGCCGGAGGTCGCGGGTTCGAGTCCCGTCGCTCCCGCTTTGGACACCCCGCCTCCGCTGCTTTCTGGAAGTAGCGGGCGAAGGGCTTGCGCGGTGTCACGGCGACGATCAGGCCGCCGTCCTGCCAGACGCGCTCGAACAGCTGGCCGAGCAGCTTGTGGCGCTCGGCGGGCTTCTCCTCGATCTCCCAGAAGCGCGCGAAGTCGTCGAGCAGCGCCTCGGCCCGCGCGATGTCGGGGTCGATCGGCGGGCCGATCCGCTCGACCTCCTGCTCCAGCGCTTGGCGGCGGATCACGTATTGGTCTTTGCTGAGCTCGCCCATGACGTAGAGGTCCTTGAGGCGCTCGAGCTGGCCGTGCAGGTCGCGGCGGCGCGCTTGGTCGTCGTCTTGGTTCCCGGCCGCCGCCAGGATCGCTTCGAGGACGAGCGCGCGCAACTCGGTGTCGGGATGGAAGTCGCGCAGCCAGTCGACGAGCTGCTGCTCCAGCGGCTCGGCCGTGACGATGCGCTGCGTGCAGTCGTCGCCGCGGCGGCGCGTGCCGCACTGGTAGATCGTGGAGCGGGCACTGTGACCGGCGTCAGACGACGGGACGGTGGGCGCCCTCAGCGGTCGTAGGCCCGCCCGCGTGGCAGCACCCCGTCCGTCAGTCCCGAAAGTACGATGAGACCAAGTAGGGCTGCACGAACCGGCGGCCCGTCTCGAGCCTCACCGCGTCAGGGGTGAGCGAGCGCGAGCGCGCGGGCGAGGCCGGTGTCGACCTGGGCCATGAGCCAGTCGGGCACGGCCCCGATGCGCTCTTCGAGAGCGCCGCGGTCGACGGTCGCGATCTGTGTGACGTTGAGGACGGAGTCCGCTTCGAGATCGGCGACGTCGGCTGGTATCGCGACGTTGCCGGGCAGTGCGGCGAGCTGAGCATTGGTCGTAACGATCGCCACCGTGACGGTGCGCAGGTTGGAGCGGTTGTACTTGTCGGAGCTGACGATCAGGACCGGTCGGCGCAGCGCGGGGGCCGAGCCCCGAGGCAGGCCGAGGTCGGCCCACCAGAGCTCACCTCGCAGCATCAGCGCTGATCGCTGGCGGCCAACGCGGCCGCGGCCGCGTCCGCGAACGCATGGTCAGCTGGGAGACCGGCGATCGCGCGGTTGATCGCGTCGGTCGTGCCGTCGTCATCCAGCGCGTCGAGCGCCTTCTCTGCCGCCCGTGCGAAGAACTCGCTACGTGAGACGCCCAGCCGCTTGGCGGCATGGTCGACGCGGTGGAAGGTGTCGTCTGGGACTGAGATCGCGGTCTTCACACTGGGCAGTATAACCCGGTCATACCCGATTGCAACCGTGCGAGAGGCGCTCATCTGGCTTGGCCGCCGATCTGGCGCTTGATCTCCTCGAACGAGACGGTGCGTCCTGCGGCGATGTCGGCGTCGCTTTCGGCGAGCGCCTCGCGCTCTGCGGCCGTCAAGGGCTCATCGTCCTCGGGGCGCGAGTCGAGCCAGCGAGCGAAGTCCTCGACGTCCGGCGGGTCGAGGGTGGAATGGAACTCGCGCAGCACCTCGTCGAGGGGCACCGGCTCGATGCCGCGGGCACGATCGGCGCGGACCAGCGCCACGGCTCGGCGCTCCTCATCCGTCTCTGGCTCGTCGTCGAGCGGGGCGTGGTCGAGCATCCATGCGACCGGATCGGGCTGGGACTGCGTCATGCCGCGAGTGTTGCGCGCTGACGCCGGCGGCTCAACAGCATCTGTGTTGTGGAGCGGATTGAGCACGTCAAGGCGTTGCTAGCGTCGGCGGCATGGCCGATGGCGGGAAGACGACGGTTGAGGTCGATGCCGCGCTGATGGCGCGACTGCGCGAGGCCTCGATGCCGGCGGGCGCGTCGCTGACCGATGCCGAGCTGCTCGAACGCGCGGCTCGCCGGCAGCTCGGCTTGGAGGCGCTCCACGAGGCGCAGGCGATGAGCACGCTGACGGTGGAGGAGGCGATGCGCATCGCGTACGACGAGCTGCACGCCGCGCGACGCGACGGCGCCGACCGCTGACACGCGGCTGACGCAGCGCTGACCCGCCCTCAGACCCGAATCTCGATCAGAGGTCCCACCCAGGGTTCGAGCCCCGTCGCTCCGGTAATAAAAGCCCTGCAAATGCAGGGGACCACGAGTGGGTGCCAACTTGGGTACCAACCACCGGGCTGGGGTGGGGGCGTCGGCATGGTGGCGTGGGGCGTCTGCACGGTCGCACGCGCGAAGCTGACATCGCCCCAGCGCAGGGCGCGCAGCTCGCCGGCGCGCAGGCCGGCGCAGGCGGCGAGCACGTAGAGCGCCGCATCGCGCTGGTTGGCGGCACGCCGGGCGCGACGCTCCGCGAGCGACCTCGGGGGGGTCGGCGCGGCGACCAGTGGGCGCCCATGCGGGCCGCGTCGGCGAGCATCTGGATCGACACGGTCTGCTGCGACGCGCGTCGAAGCGCTCACTGCGACCCGCTTGGCTCATGCCGTCCGCAGTGCCACGGTGGGCGGGAGTCGGGAGGCGCGGATCGCCGGTGTCAGGCCGGCGACCGCGCCGATGAGGATGGCTGACGCGATGCCGCCGGTCCATGCTTCGACGGGGATCACGATGTGCCAGTGCTTCGAGCTGGCGTAGACGACCGTCGCGATGGCTCCGGCGAGGACGCCGACGACGCCCCCGATGGCGGCGAGCAGGATCGACTCGCCGAGGAACTGGCTGCGGATCTGGCGCTTGGTCGCGCCGAGGGCGCGGCGCAGGCCGATCTCCGAGCGGCGCTCGAGCACGGAGATGATCATGATGTTGGCGACGCCGACGGCTCCGACGATCAAGGCGACGACGCCGAGGCCGAGGAAGAGGCTGTCGAACGCGCCGGCCGCGGCGGCTCGGGCGGTGAGGGCGTCTGAGGGCTGGCTGACGTTGACCTCGTCGGCTGACTGGGGGTGGGCCGTCGGCGCGAGCAGCGACTGCACCGTGATGACGTGGTCGGTGTTGGCGCGCACGTAGATGGAGCTCGGCGGCCCGGTCTCGCGCTCGCCCCGGTCGAGGCTGAGATGGCCGAGGTACCGCTGGGCGGCCGGGTAGCCGATCAGGGCGCTGGTGTCGACGTCGGGTTCGAGCGGCGAGGATTCGAGGACGCCTGCGACGTTGAACCACTGGCTTCCCAGCCAGATGCGTTGGTCGGGGAAGGTCCGGTCGATGCCCAGCCGTCGCGCGGCGGTCCTGCCGAGCACCGCGACCGGCTCGCGGGCTGTCCCGGGGTTGAGCCAGGCGCCGCGCGCGACGCCGGTGTTGAGGACGGAGAGCAGGTTCAGGCTCGTCGCGCGTACTTGCAGGCCGCTGGTGTCGGTGGCCGGGATCAGCCGGCTTCGGTAGACCCCCTTGTTCTTGATCAGCGCCGTGTGCGCCACCTGCTCGACGTGGTCGAGGAGGGTGATCCGCCCGGGCGCCTCGCGCGGGAGCTGCGCCTCCTGTCCGGTGATGCTCTGGCCGGCTTCGACGGTGAGCATGTTGGTGCCGAGGCGGTCGATCTCGGCGAGCAGTCCGGCCTGGGAGGAGGACGACAGTCCGAGGACCGCCACGATCGCCGCGGTGCCGATCGCGATGCCGAGGGCGGACAGCGCGGCGCGCAGCGGGCGGGCGCGCAGGCCGACGCTCGTCACGCGCAGGGCATCGTTGAGGCGCAACCGTCCCGCGTCGGCGCTCACGACGGCTGTCCGTCCGTCGCCGCGTGCGCGGACGTCCCGGTGAGACCGGTGGCGGTGTCGGAGACCACCTGGCCATCGAGCATCCTGATCTGGCGCGGCAGCTGATCGGCAAGGCCCGCGTCGTGGGTGATCATGAGGATCGTCGCACCGCCGGCATTGAGCTCGCGGATGAGCGCCATGATCGACGCGCCGGTGGCGCTGTCGAGGTTGCCGGTCGGCTCGTCGGCGAGCACGATCGCGGGCCGGCCGACGAGCGCCCGGGCGATCGCGACCCGCTG
>DASTSX010000217.1:0-10374 GCA_035760455.1 Gemmatimonadaceae bacterium
CCGATCAGGGCGAACCCCGTCTGCGGGATCGGCTCCCACCAGCTCTGCGCCGCGAGGAACGTCCACCGCTGACGGGCGATCCGCGGCACGTTGGCGATCGTATGCGCGCGCTGCACGGAGTCGAGCGACGTGTTCACGAACGCCAGGTCCGGCGGCGGCGTGCGGCGCGGCGGCGTCGAGTCGTAGCCGAAGTGCGGATGGTCGAAGGGCATGTAGTCGCGCATGTACACGGCGACCGGCGACACGCGCCAATCGCCGGTCGTGCGCGCGCTCCAGAGCGGAAGGATCGCCACCACCGCGGTGCCCACGGCGAGCCCGACGCCGAGCTCGCGCCAGCGCCGCGTGCGCGCGAGGTGGAGCAGGACGGCGACGGCGATCGGCAGCGCGAACAGCACGGCGCTGAACGGACGCGTGATCGCGCACCACCCGACGGCGAGCCCGACGAGCGCCATCCAGCCGCGCCCACCCTCCTGGTGCCAGCGCAGGAGCGCGTACCACGCGACGAGGAGCATCGCGCCGGTCGTGGTCTGGGAGAAGTAGCTCGCGCCGAAGTAGAGCGACTGGCCGTGCAGCAGCAGGATGCCGGTGCCGAGAGCGATCGCGCCGTTGGTCAAGCGCCGCGCGATGGCGAAGGCGAGCGCCCCCCGCAGGGCGGCGAGCGCGGCGACGACGAGCGCCGGCATGCCGAAGAGCTCTCCGACCGCGAGCAGCAACGAGTGGCCGGGCGGATACTTCGACGCCACGACGGGATCGTTCAGCACGTGCGGCTGCGCGAAGAACTCCGGGAGCGGCGGAGCGGGCGCGGTCCACCGCCCGCTCGCGAACAGCTTGGCCTGGAGCAGGTACGCGAGCTCGTCGTGCAGCAGGCCGGTCGGCTGCACCTGGCCCCACGTCCACCACACGGTCGCGCCGAAGACGAGCCCGAACACGAGCGGCGCGAACCGGGATTCCAGCGCGCGCTGGACGCCGCCGAGGCGGGAAGCAATCCGGCCGCGCTCGAAGCGGGCGACGAGCGCGGCCAGCAACACCACGACGAGGAAGCGCATCGCGCTACGTCGACTTCTCCGTCTTTTCCTCGTGGTAGACCATGTCGAGGTTGACGTCCCACAGGTTGGAGTGGTCCGTCCGTCCTTCGACGATGTTGTCCACCGCCATCATCGCGGTGAGCATGCTGTGGTCCTGGTTGTTGTAGCGGTGCATGCCGTTCCGCCCGACGAGGAACAGGTTCGGGATGCCGAGCGACCAGTCGCGCACGACGTCGAGCCGGTCGTAGGTGCCGAAGTAGGCGGGGTACGCCTTCGGCATGCGCAGCACGCAGCCGTCCAGCACGTCCTCGCGCTTGATGAACCCGATGCGCTCGAGCTCCGTGGTGCCGAGCTCGATCAGGTCCGCGTCCTTCATGTTCCAGAGCTCCTCGCCCTCGTTCACGAAGTACTCGAGGCCGATCCACACCGTGTTCTTCCGGTCGGCCACCATGTACGGGCTCCAGTTGTTGAACACCTGGATGCGACCGACCTGGACGCCGCCGTCCTGCACGTAGATCCAGTTGTCCTCCACCGACGCCGCGGGCTTCGAGCCCTTTACCTGCACGTGAAGCTTGTCGAGCAGGAGGCCGACGGTGAGGAAGTCACGGTACACGAGCCCGTTCGCGACCTCGCGGACCGGTTCCGGCGGCGGCGGCGTGGTCTGCTTCACCAGCTCCTTCACCGGCATGGTGGAGAAGAAGTAGTCGCAGGCCACGCGCGAGCGCGCGCCCGTCGCCATCTCCTCGACTTCCACCTCGGTCACGCGGTCGCCTTCGGTCCGGACGCCGACGACGGAGTAGCCGTGCCGGATCTCGCCCCCTGCCCTGGTCACCTCGCCGGCGACGATCTCCCACATCTGGCCCGGGCCGTACTTCGGATAGAAGAAGCGCGTGATGAGGCTCGTCTCGCGCTCCTGCTGCGCCTTCTGGAAGTCGCTCGAGAGCAGATCCTTCACCGCGTGGACGACGGCCTTCTTGAGGGACAGCCCCTTCACGCGCTGCGCGCCCCAGTCGGCGCGGATCTCGTCGCAGCGCACCCCCCACACCTTCTCCGTGTAGTCGCGGAAGAAGGTCTCGTAGAGCCGCTGGCCGAACCGGTTGACGAAGAAGGCGTCGAGGAAGGTCTCGTCCTTCTTCGGCGTCAGCTGGGCCTTCATGTAGCTGAATCCGATCAGCACGGTGTTCGCGAGCCCGAGCCGCCGCGCGACGGTGAGCGTGATCCCGATCGGGTACGGGAAGAAGTGGCGCTTGTAATAGATGCGGGAGAGCCGGGGCCGATGCAGCAGGACCTCGTCCTCCTTCTCCGGGTCGGGGGCGACGCGGCGCTCCTCGCGCATGCGAACCCCGGCGGCGACGGCGGTGCCGCCCTCGCCGTCCCCATCCTCGTCCATCAGCTCGGGGGCGAACCGGCGGACGACGGACTCCGCGACGTAGTCGATGTCGTGCCCGAGCTCCGCCGTGTCGGCGGCCGGCTTGCCCTGACGGGGCATCATCGAGAACCACCAGGACATGACGCGCTGGTCCTTGGAGAAGAACCGGTGCCCGCCGATGTCGATGCGGTTGCCCTTGTAGTTGTACGTCTGCGCAATGCCACCGATCGCATGCGTCCGCTCGAACACGACGGGATGGATGTCGGTGCGCGCGAGAAGCTCGAAGGCTGCCGTGAGACCGGCCGGGCCGGCGCCGGCGATCACCGCGATCTTTCGTTCTGACATTGAGTTGCGCTGTTTCGGTGCGGGAGGCGGCACGACGCCTGCCTCGGCTCAGTAGACGCGTCGCGTGTCGGCCGAGCAACAACGCGGAGCGTGGCTCAACAGAGGTGCACCGCGGTCGCCTTTATAGTCGCCACCGCGCGTGACCCCGGCAACAGGCCGAGCTCACTGACGGACCCGGCCGTAACTGTCGCGACGAGCGGCACTTCGCCCACGTCGAGGGTGACGCGCGCGAGCGCGCCGTGCGTCACGACCTCGACGACGACCCCGTCCAGGACGTTGCGCGCCGAGCTGAGTCCACGACGCTCGCGCGCGAGCGTGACGTCCTCGCCGCGGATCACCGCGTGCGAGACGGCGGCACTCTCTCCGAGTCCGACGAGGGCGAGCGAGCCCGCGCGGAACAGCATCGTTCCCGCCTCGTCGTCGGACCCGGGCTCGAGCGGCGTCGCGGTGCCGGCGTACACGTTCTCCGCGCCGAGGAACTCGGCCGCGGCGGCGGACGCGGGGCGATGGAAGAGGGCGGCCGGTGCCGCCGCCTGCACGAGGCGGCCCCCGTCGAGCAGGATCGCCAGGTCGCCGAGCGTGCCCGCCTCGCCGAAGTCGTGCGTCACGTGCAGCACGGTGAGCGAGAGCTCGCGCTGGAGCGCGCGCAGCTCGCGCCGGAGCCGCGTCCTCCCGCGCGGGTCGACCGCAGCGAAAGGCTCGTCGAGGAGGAGGATGTCCGGTCGCGGGGCGAGGGCGCGGGCGAGCGCGACCATCTGCCGCTCGCCGCCGCTCAGGTCGCGCACGCCGCGCGCGAGCAGGTGGCCGGCGCCGAGGCGTCGCGCGATGTCGAGCGCGTGGGCCGGATCGGCGGCGCCGTAGCGCACGTTCCGCTCGACCGAGAGGTGCGGAAACAGGAACGCCTGCTGATAGACGATCCCGACACCGCGCGCCTCCGGCGCGACATGGGTGACGTCGGCACCACGGAGCGACACGCGTCCCGCGGCGGCCCGCCGCACTCCGGCGATCGTCTCGAGCAGCGTGGTCTTTCCCGCGCCGGCCGAGCCGAGCACGATGCCCCACGCGCCTCGCGGCAGCGTGAACGACACGTCGTGCAGGCGGAACGCACCCGCGTGCGCGGCGAGCGACGCCACCTCGATCATCGCGCCGGCTCGCCGAGGGCGGCGGTGCCGCGGAGCGAACGCAGCACCAGAAGCGGCACCACGGCGAGGATCACGAGCACGGCCGCAACGGGAAGGGCCGCGTCGAGCCCTTCGCCGGTGAACCGGTCGTAGCTCAGGACGCTCGCGACCTTCGGATTGTACGTGAGGATCACGATCGCTCCGAACTCGCTCACCGCGCGCGCCCACATCACCACCGCGGCCGCCAGGAGCCCGCGGCCGGCGAGCGGCCGCGTCACGCGCCACGCGGCGCGGGTGGGCGAGTCGCCGAGCGTCCGCGCGACCGACTCGTAGCGCTCGTCGACGCGGGCGATCGCCTCGCGAGCCGCGCTCACGTAGAGCGGCGCGGCGACGAACAGCATCGCGAGCACGATCCCGGTGCGCGAGCCGACGATCGCGAGACCGACCTGAGCGAGCGCCGCCCCCGCGGGGCTCGCGCGGCCGAACGCCAGCAGGAGCGCCATCCCGGCCACCGGATGGGGGATCAGCAACGGCAGATCGAGCAGCGCGCCGACCACCGCGCCGCCGGGCATTCGCTCGCGCGCGAGTAGCCAGGCGAGCGGGGTACCCAGCGCGACGGTGATCAGCGTCGCGAGGGTGGCCGTCTGTGCCGTCAGCGCCAGCGCGCCGCGCAGCTCCCGGTCCGCGCCGAGCTGGGCGAGTCCCGCCGCCCCGCCGCGCAGGAGCAGCGCGACGATGGGGAGCGCGAGCAGCGTCAGCAGGATCAGGGAGCCGACGACGACGGCCGTGGCGGCAGCGCGGTGGGCGCCACGACCACGCATCGCGTGGTCCGTCACCGCTTCGACGGGTGCAGCGCCGCCGGCACCGAGTCGCCCACGAAGCGTGGAATCGCGAGCGCATCGACCGCCTGTGCGCGCAGCACCGCCTGCCCCGCCGGCGACAGGAGGTAGGCGAGGAAGCGCGCGCCGGCCGCCGGGTGCGGCGCCCCGCGCGGCACGCTCGCGGCGTACACGATCGGCGCGCCGGAGTACGTCGTGGCGTCGGTACGTCGCACGACGCGGACGGACGCGCGCGCGTACCACGAGGCGAGCGCGGGATCACCGAGGTCGATCTCGGAGGGCAGCCGCACGAACCGCAGCCGGTTGGCACGCGCGAGCGATTCGTAGTCGACGATGTAATCGAGCTCGCCCGCCTGGAGGAGCGCGACGAGCTCGGACGCGTTGGCACGCAGCAACGAGGGGGGCGTTCGCCGCTCGAGCCGCGCCGCGAGCCCCGGCTGCCGGTAGTGCGCTTCGGCGAGCCGGTACAGGAGCAGCGTCCGGTAACCCACCGGTGCCAGCTTCGGGTCGCTCCGGCCGACGCGCACGTCGGACCGGAGCAGCGTGTGGTGCCAGTCGGCCGCGGTCATCCGCGTCGCGGCCGTCGAGCGCGCCGTGTAGGCGACGACCATTCGGTTGCGCGCGAAGCGCACGTACCACGCGGTGGCGCGCGGCACGAGGAGCTGCGGAAACACCTCCTGATCGGCGAGGGCGATGACGTCGGGCACCCGATGCAGGTCGGTGATGCGCCGCGCGAGCTCGAGCGATGCGCCGTTCTCCTGGTGGACCACGGTGCCCGTCCGGCGCGCGAAGCTGTCGAGCGCGACGCGGAACGGAAGGGCGAGGCTGGCGGCCGTGAAGACGACGACGGTATCCGCGCGAGGCGCCGGTGTCGCGGCGCACGGCCGCGCCACGGAGAGCCACGATACGAGAATCGCGAATCCGAGCGGCCGCATGTGGCGAATCTCGTTGCACGAGGACAGTATGGGCAAGTGCCGCGCTGCGCCTGCAGATGCCTGCACGAGCGCCCGACCGGCCGTCCCATTCCCTCCTCGATGTCCGAACTCGCCATCGACATTCGAAATGTCGTCAAGCGGTACGACCAGCACGTCGCCGTGAGCGATCTCTCGCTGGAAGTGCCGCGCGGCAGCGTTTACGGGCTGCTCGGCCCGAACGGCGCCGGCAAGACGACGACCATTCGGATGATCCTCAACATCATCGTGCCCGACAGCGGCTCGATCACGCTGCTGGGCCAGTCGCATCGCGCGAGTGGCATCACCGATCGCATCGGCTACCTGCCGGAAGAGCGGGGGCTGTACAAGAAGATGCAGGTCCGCCGCGTCCTGCGCTTCCTGGCCGAGCTGAAGGGGGTGAAGCGGCGCGAGGCGGACGAGCGCATCGACGCGTGGCTGCGCCGGCTCGACCTCAAGAACGGCGACAGGGATTGGGGGTTGGCGAAGGTGGACGAGCTGTCGCGCGGCATGCAGCAGAAGGTGCAGTTCATCGGCACGCTCGTGCACGACCCGGATCTCGTGATCCTCGACGAGCCGTTCTCCGGGCTGGATCCGATCAACGCGCAGGCGCTCAAGGACGCGATCGTCGAGCTCAAGTCGCGCGGGAAGACGGTGATCTTCAGCACGCACCTGATGGACAACGCCGAGCGGCTCTGCGACTCGGTGTGCATCATCGCGCGTGGCCGGAAGGTGCTGGACGGCGGCGTCGCCGAAGTGCGCCGCGCGCACAGCGGGCGCATGGTCGCGCTCGCGGTGGAGGGTGAGGCGCGCCACCTCGTGGCGCCGGTGCTGAACGACAAGCGACTGGTCGCGCGCGTCGACGACCACAACCGCTACTACGAGCTCGAGCTGGCGGCCGGCGCCGATGCGCAGGAGGTGCTGCGGTGCGTCGTCGCCACCGGCGCGGCGATCCAGCGCTTCGAGCTCGTCCTGCCGTCGCTACATCAGATCTTCCTCGAGCGCGTCGGCGCGCGGGGCATCGAAGAGGGGATGACCGGGCATGGCTAAGCTGTGGGTGGTGTTCTCCCGCGAGTATCTCGAGCGCGTGCGGTCGAAGTGGTTCGTGTTCGGCACGCTGCTCGGGCCCGTGTTCTTCCTGCTCGTCGCCGGCGCGCCGCGGTTGATCGGCAGCCGCGGCGGCGAGGGGACGCGCGAGGTGGCGCGCATCGAGGTGATCGACGCGACCGGCGCGGGGCTCGGCGCGCGCATCGTCGGGGCGCTGCGCGAGCGCTATCCGCTCTCGCGCACGCCCACGCTCACGGTGGTGGACTCCGCCGGGATCGGCGCCGCGCAGGACCGCGCGGTTCTTCGCGTGCAACGCGAGGAGATCGTCGGCTTTCTCCTGCTCACGCCGGCCACCGTGGCGGGAGACTCGGTGCGATACGAGGGGCGGAACGCCAACTCGTATGCCGACGTGGAAGCCATCCGATCCACCGTGCGCACCCAACTCCTCGCCCAGCGCATGGAGGGTGCGGGGATCGACGCCCAGAAGGTGGCTGCGTTCTCCCGATTTCGCCTGGCGATGTACACGCAGCGCATCGGCGACAAGGGACGCGAGAACGCGAACCAGCTCGGCCAGATCTTCCTCGGCTACGCCGTGGCGCTGCTGCTGTACATGATGATCGTGATCTACGGCCAGGCGATCATGCGGAGCGTGCTCGAGGAGAAGACCACGCGCGTGGCCGAGGTCGTGGTGTCGAGCGTCAACACGGACGTCCTGCTCGCCGGGAAGATTCTCGGCGTGGGGCTCGTGGCGATCACGCAGGTGCTGTCGTGGGTGGTGCTGTCGATCGCCGCGATGCGCTACGGCGGGCACCTCGTCTTCGGCGAGGAGGGACGCGCCGCCGCAGTCGCCGCCGCGTCGGGCACCGCGGGGGCCGGCCCGCCGATGCTCGGCATCCTCTCGGTCGGAATCCCGCCCGTGCCGCTGTGGGCGGCGGTCGCGCTGTTCTGCTGCTTCGTGATGGGCTTCATCTTCTACGCCTCGCTGTTCGCGGCGGTGGGCGCGATGGTGAACAGCCAGGAGGACGTCCAGCAGGCGGCGACGCCCGTGATGCTGCTGCTCGTCTCGTCGGTGGTGTTCATGGGACCGATCATGGCGAACCCGGGCAGCGCGATGGCGCGCACGATGTCGATGCTGCCGACCTCGGCGCCGATCATCATGCCGTTGCGGATCACCCTCGTGCCGGTGCCCTGGTTCGAGGTCGTCGGCGCACTCTCGGGCGTCGCGGCCGCCTGCGCCGCGGCGATCTGGCTCTCGGGCCGGATCTACCGGGTGGGACTGCTGATGTACGGCAAGAAGCCGTCGTTCGCGGAGCTGGCACGGTGGATCAGGTACGCGCGGTGAGGCGCTGGGTGCCTCACCGCGGGTGAGTTGGTGAGTTGGATAGCGAGTTGGTGAGTCGGTTGATTGGTGGGTTGAGCCGCGAAAAGCCACGAACCAGCCTGGAAGCCCCGCTGAGGGAGTCACTGGCTGGTTCGTAGCATGTGCCGCTCAACGCACTCGACAACCGACCAACGAGTCCACTGTCCAACTCACCAACTCACCGCCAGCCCTTCCGGAAGCTGTCAATCAGCCCGCGGAGCCGTAGACACGCCGTCGCCGACGTTGCTGCCGCGGAAGCCGAGTGACGAGTCGGCGTTCTGGGCCACGGGAAGGTTCGAGCCGGTGCGTGGGGTCACGGGTGCGCCGATCGCCTGCTTGACCTGCATCGCGAGCCCCTCGATCCGCTGCTCGATCACGCCGTGGAAGCTCTGCACCACCTGCGCGACGAGATCGTCGAGCACGGTGCCGATGCGGCCGCTGGCGCCGCGGGTCGCGGTCACGGTGGCCGCGGCGGCCTTCACGTCGGCCCGCGAGCCACTCAGCAGCACGCCGGCGCCGACGGCCAACGCGAGCGCCGGCCACGGGTTGTCGCGCACGATCTGCGTGACGTTGAGCTTCTGCTCGAGCTGCTCGAGCGTGTCCGAGATCCGGTTGCGCGTCAGCTCGATGTCGCGCCGGACGTCAGCCGTTGTTTCAGCCATTCCTTGTCCTCCTTGAGCGTCGCCACCGTTTCGTGGGGTGCGAGCGCGGACGGCGAGAGCGCCTTCCGCCCTCGTTGAGCGAGCCAGGCGGCGACGCCGCCGGCGATGAGTGCAACGAGCAGTGCGCCGAGCCAGTACAGATCGCGCGGGAGCCACTGATCGCCGATGAGCAGGATCAGGCCGGTGAACGCGGCCAGGGTGCCGAGGAGCAGGAGGACGCCACCGAGCGCGGTGTACGCCGTCCCCTTCGCGGCGGCCCCGGCGGCGCTCCCGAGCTCGATGCGCGCGAGCCTTACCTCACCGCGCACCAGCTCGGCGCTGCCCTCCGCGAGGTCGCGCAGCAGCGAGCCCAGGCCCCGACGGCCGTCGTTCGAGTGATCGACCGCCATGTGCCCTCCCTACTTCCGAATGGCTTTGCCGAGCAGATAGCCGAGGCCCACCGCGACGGCGAGCGTCCGACCCGGGTGCTCCTTCACCTGCCGCTCCAGGCCCGACTTGAGGCCATCGAGATCGGCGTCGCGCAGCCAGTCGGCCGCTCCCTGCAGCCCCCCCGCCACCTGGTTGGAGTAGTCGGCGACGCGGTTCGGCTGGTCGGCGAGCATGCCCACGCTGCCGCCGGTCGCCGCCGCGCCGGCCGTCTGCCCGCCACCGGCCGCCTGCTGGCGCAGCCGCTCGGCGCCCGACTCGAGCGCGTCGGCCAACGACTGCTTCAACGTACCGGCCTTCTCGCGCACCGTGGAGCCCGCGTCGGCCAGCTTCTCCTTCGCCGTGCCCATGGCGCCGCTCGCGCGGTCGGCGATGCCACCGGTCTCGGTGCTCGTGTCGCGCGAGAAGCTCGCGTCCGACGTCCCGCCGTATCCGCCGGTGCCCGTATTGCCGCCGGTGCTCCCACCGAAGCCGCCGGTCCCCGACGCGCTGGTGTCCTGCGAGCCCGCCTGCGAGCCCGCGCCGCTCGTGCCGCCGAAGCCTGCGCCCGACGTCGCGTCGCTGGTGTTCTGGTTACCGAAGTTGTCGTTCGCGTTGCGCTCCATGTGCCTTCTCCACGGTGTGAGTCCACTGCATGGACCTCCGCGGTGTGCAGAGCGCGTGCCGAGGATGGTTGTGGGGACGGAGAGCAGGGCGAGGTGTGAATCGGTGAATCAGTGAAGCAGTGCGTCAGTGAATCGGTGAATCGGAAACGGCCCCGGGAAGCTCCTTCCTCCCGAGGCCGTTCATCGACTCACCGACTCACTGGTTCGCTGATTCACCACCCGTCTCACCGCTGCAGCTCGATCCGCATCACGCGTCGCTCGAGCCGGCGCTCGCGCGCGGCGTCGAACTGCTCGGCGGCCAGCGTGCGCTCGATCGTCTGCACCGCGTCGTCGACGGCACGCAGGTAGCCCTCGCGCCACTCCGCGGGATAGATCGTCTCGTCTCCGCGCAGCTCCAGCCGGTGCATCAGGCGGCGCAGCATGTCGACGGCGTCGGTGAGCCGGCGATGCGACCGGAGCGCGACACTCGCCGCCTCGAATCCGGCCGCCTGTCCGCGATGCGTGTCCGCGCTGGCCAGGGTGACGCCCGGCGGCGGCGTGGTGCCGTTGGCGAACGCTTCCTCCCGCACCGCGGCGAGGGCGTAGAGTTCGGGGAGCTTGTACCGAGGAACGACGGGCGCGGACG
>DASTSX010000218.1:0-7603 GCA_035760455.1 Gemmatimonadaceae bacterium
TGTTCAGGCTGCTCGGACGACCGCGGTTCTCGCTCGACCACGCCTATCCGCCCGTGCGCCAGGTCATCCGCAGCTTCGGTCCGGTGTTCGCCAGCCGCGGCGTGGTCCAGATCAGCGCGTTCATCGACGTCCGGCTCGCGAGCCACATCGCCGACGTGGGTGCCGTCGCGCTCATCGCCAACGCGCAGACCATCTACCTGCTCCCGATCAGCCTGTTCAGCATGTCGGTGTCCGCCGCGGAGCTGCCCGAGATGTCGCGCGACTCCGGCGCGCGCGAGGCCGTGCACGAGCGCCTGCGGGCGCGACTCGGCGCCGCGCTGCCGCGCGTCGCGTACTTCGTCGTCCCCTCCGCGATCGGCTTCATCGTGCTCGGCGGCGCGATCGTCACCTTGCTGCTCGAAGGTGGCCGATACACGCGCGGCGACACCCTGCGCACGTGGGCCATCCTGGCCGGCTACGCGCTCGGGCTCGTGGCGAGCTCCCTCGGCCGGCTCTATTCGTCGACGTTCTACGCGCTGCGCGATACCCGCACGCCGTTCTGGTTCGCCCTGGCGCGCATCGTCGTCGCGGCGGTGCTCGGCTACCTCCTCGCGTTCCCGGTCCCCCGCGCGCTCGGATTTCCCGCGTGGGTGGGCGCGGTCGGGCTCACCGCGGCGTCCGGTATCTCCGGGTGGCTCGAGTACGTGCTGCTGCGGCGTGCGATCGGTCGGCAGATCGGACCGGTCGCCATCCCGCGGGCCACGGCGCTTCGGTTGTGGGGGGCGAGCCTCCTCGCCGCGGCGGCGGGCTGGGGCGTCACGCGGCTGCCGCTCGCCGCGCCCGACGCCGTGCGGGCTGCGATCGCGCTCGCGGGCTTCGCGCTGGTGTACGGCGTCGTCACCCTCGCGCTCGGCGTCCCCGAGGCGCGAGCGCTCGTCGCGCGCGTGAAACGCTAGCGAACGCCGCATCGCCGCGCGGGGTAATATTTTGGATATGATGTCCGTCCCCGCGACCATCCTCGACAAGATCCCGCACCTGCCCGAGTCGCCGGGGGTGTACCTCTGGCGCGATGCGCAGGGAAAGGTCCTCTACGTCGGCAAGGCCAAGCGACTACGCTCGCGCGTGCGCAGCTACGTCGCGACCGATCACCGCGAGAGCGTGAAGACGCGCGCCTTGATGCAGCAGGCCGAGGCGCTGGACACGATCGTCGTGCCGAGTGAGGCCCACGCGCTCATCCTCGAGGCCAACCTCATCAAGGAGTACAAGCCGCGATTCAACATCGCGCTGCGGGACGACAAGTCGTACCCGTACATCAAGGTGACGGTGCAGGAGCCCTTTCCGCGGGTGTGGGTGACGCGCCGCCTGCAGAACGACGGTGCGCGCTACTTCGGGCCCTACACGGACGTCGGCGCCATGCGGCGATCGCTCGACGTCGTGAAGCGGCTGTTCACGGTCAGGTCGTGCAACTTCGACATGCCGAAGCAGATGCCGGACCGGCCGTGTCTCGACTACCACATCGGCCGGTGCAAGGCGCCGTGCATCTTCGCGCAGTCGCAGGCCGAGTATGCCGCGATGATCGACGAGGTCCTCGACTTTCTGAACGGCAAGCCGGAGGAGGTGGAGCGCAAGATGCGTGAGCGCATGGCGCTCGCGGCCGAGTCGCTCGACTTCGAGCGCGCCGCCCAGCTCCGCGACGTCCTGGCGCATCTCGAGAGGATGGAGGAGCCGACCATCGTCATGGAGGTGGAGGGGGGCGATCGCGACGTCGTCGGCTACGCGCGCGACGGCGCCGACGCCGTGATCGCGCTGATGCGCATTCGCGCGGGGAAGCTCCTGGCGCGCGACCATCAGTTCGTCGAGAACATCGAGGGTGAGCGCGACGAGGAGGTGCTCGAGACGTATCTCGCCGGACCGTACCGGCTGCTCGAGGAGCGTGCGCACGAGCTCATGATCCCGTTCGACGTCGAGGACCGTGCCGTCGTCGAGGAGTCGCTCGAGCGCACGAAGATTCTCGTGCCGCAGCGTGGACCGCGGCGCGAGCTCATCGAGCTCGCGCAGCAGAACGCACGGCATCTGCTGGAGGAGGCGCGGCTCACCGGGGAGGCCACCGAGGAGCGTGCCGGCGATCCCGTGTACGAGCTGCAGCGCCAGCTCGGCCTCGCGAAGGTGCCGCGTGCCTTCGTCTGCTTCGACATCTCGCACGCGCAGGGCACGGACACCGTGGCCTCGTGCATCTGGTTCCAGAACGGACGGCCGCACCGCGCCGAGTACAGGAAGTTCAAGGTGAGGACCGTCGAGGGGATCGACGACTTCGCGTCCATGCGCGAGGTCGTGGGACGGTACTTCCAGCGCCGGCTCGACGAGGAGCGTGCGCTGCCCGATCTGGTCGTGATCGACGGCGGCAAAGGCCAGCTCAACGCGGCGGCGGAGGCCCTGACCGATCTCGGACTCGGTTCGCTTCCGATCGTCAGCCTCGCCAAGCGCGAGGAGGAAGTCTTTCTCCTGGGCCGCTCGGAGCCGCTCAATCTCTCGCGTCGGTCGCCCGCGCTGCGCATGCTGCAGCAGGCGCGCGACGAGGCCCATCGCTTCGCCATCACGTTCCAGCGGAAGCGCCGCACCGTGCGCACGATCACGTCGGAGCTGCTGCGCATCCCCGGGATCGGCGAGTCCAAGCGCCGGCTGCTGCTGACGACCTTCGGCAGCCTGCAGGCGATCCGCGACGCGACGCCAGAGCAGATCGGCGCGCTGCCGGGGTTCTCGGTCAGGAGCGGGCAGCGGATCCTCGACGCGCTGCGACAGTCGGATGTCGTCGCACCGTCCGCGGCTCCGGCGCCGGCTGCGCACGCCGCCCTCGCGGGCGAGGCCGCCGCGCCGAACGGCGAGCCGGCATCGATCGACGCGCGGCCCGACCCCGACGCCCAGTGAGCGAATGGCACCTCGAGTGCTCGGCGTGCGACCACGTCGGGAGCGGTCGCGCCATCGCGTCGGTCTGTCCACGCTGTGGTCAGCCGCTGCTCGTCCGCTACGACTCGCCGTGGCCGGCGCGGGACGTCGTCGGCGAGCGGTGGGACATGTGGCGCTATCGCGCCGTGCTGCCGATCGACGACACGGAGCAGCCCGTGTCGCTCGGCGAAGGTGTCACCCCGCTGCTCGAGGCGCCGCAGCTCGCACGCGAGGTCGGCGTCGGCCGGCTCTGGATCAAGGACGAGGGGCGCAATCCGACGGCGTCGTTCAAGGCGCGGGGGATGAGCGCCGCCGTGACTCGCGCGCGCGCCCTCGGCGTGCCGGGGCTCGTCGTGCCCACCGCGGGCAACGCGGGCGCGGCCCTGGCGGCGTACGGCGCCGCGGCAGCCCTCCCCGTGCGCGTCTTCGCGCCGGCGAGCACGCCGCCGGCGATCCTCGCCACCGTGCGCGCGATGGGGGCGGCGCTCGAGCTGGTCGACGGCCACATCGGCGACGCCGGCAAGCGGTCGCGCGCCTTCGCTGCGGAGCACGGCTGGTTCGACATGTCGACCCTCCGCGAGCCGTACCGGATCGAGGGGAAGAAGACGATGGGGATCGAGCTCGCCGAGCAGCTCGGATGGCGGCTGCCGACGCACATCGTCTATCCGACGGGCGGCGGCACGGGGCTCATCGGGATGTGGAAGGTGTTCGCCGAGATGTGCGATGGCGGCTGGCTCGACGCCGCGGCCGGGCTCCCGCGGATGATCTCCGCGCAGGCGGACGGCTGCGCGCCGATCGTGCGAGCGTTCGAGCGCGGCGAGACATCGGCGACGCCGTGGGAGAACCCCGAGACGCATGCCGCCGGTCTGCGCGTCCCCGGCCCGCTCGGCGATCGCCTGATCCTGCGCGCGATCAGGGAGAGCGACGGTGACGCGGCGTCCGTCTCCGAAGCGGTCATCGCGCAGTGCACGGCGCGACTCTCGCACGCCACGGGGATCGATGCCGCGCCGGAGGGCGGGTGTGCGCTCGGCGCGTTGGCGCTGCTCGCCCGCACGGGACGCGTGCCGCGCGACGCCGAGGTGCTGGTCTTCAATACCGGCAGCGGCGCGTCCTATCGAGCCTGAGCGCTGCGCGCTCGACGCACGCGCCGCACCCGGCATCCCGACGCTCGAGCCGCCGCCCTATCTTCACCGCATGACTACCGCCATCCTCGATCCGTTCAGCGGCATCTCCGGCGACATGACCCTCGGCGCGCTGATCGGCGTGGGGCTCGATCGGGACTGGCTGCGCGCGCTGCCGTCGCGCATGGGGCTGGCGCAGGTCGGCGTCGACATCCGCGAGGTGCTGCGCGGTGAGATCGTCTGCTGGAAGGTCGATTTCGACATCCCGCCGCAGCCGCACGGCCGCCACATCGACCAGATCCGCGAGCTCGTCGCGGCGTCCGGAGCCCCCGACGCCGTGCGCGAGCGCGCCGATCGCGTCTTCTGGTCGATCGCCGAAGTGGAAGGGGAGATCCACGGCCTCCCCCCGGGCGAGGTCCACCTGCACGAAGTCGGAGCCGTGGACGCCATCCTCGACGTCGTGGGCGCGGTGTGGGGCCTCTCCGAGCTCGGCGTGACCGACGTGCGCTGCGGCCTCATTCGCACCGGCGACGGGACCGTTCGCGCCGCGCACGGCCTCCTGCCGGTGCCGGCGCCCGCGACGCTGAAGCTTCTCGAGGGCCATCGCGTCGGGCCGGGCCCGGAGGGCGCCGGAGAGCTCGTGACCCCCACCGGCGCCGCACTCGTGCGCGAGCTGTCGTCGGGAGCGCCGCCGACGGAGTACGTGCCTCGAGCGAGCGGGTTCGGCGCGGGCACGAAGGACTTTCCCGGTCGCGCCAATGCGCTGCGGATCGTGCTCGCGGACGTCGGCGTCGACGCGGCCGCGTCGGGAATCCGCGAGACGGTCGTGCTCGTCGCCGCGGACCTCGACGACATGTCGCCGGAATACCTCGCTGCCGTCGCCGATCGCGCGCGCACCGAAGGCGCGCTCGACGCCGTCCTCGTCTCGATCACGATGAAGAAGGGGCGGCAGGGCACGCGGATCGAGCTTCTGTGCCGTACCAGCGATGCGGAACGCTTCGAGGCGCTCCTTTTGCGCGAGACGACCACGATCGGCGTCCGTCGCACCGAGGTCAGCCGAACTGTGCTGCCTCGCGAGGAGCGCCGCGTCGACGTGCTCGGCCATGACGTCCGGTTGAAGGTCGTCACGCTGCCCGATGGCGTGCGGCGCGCCAAGCCCGAGTTCGACGACGTCCATCGCGTCGCACTGGCGACCGGACGCAGCGCTTTCGATATTTATCAGCTTGCCCTGGCGGCGGAACGCCGCTGACGGCCACGGGGTACCCGCTGCACACGCCGGCTCCCGGCGCGACCCGTTCTCTCTGGAGATCTCTCAGATGGCTGTGCTCGTCAGGATACTGCCGGCTGCCGCGCTGCTCGTTGCGACCGCGACGTCGCTGAGCGCGCAGGCGACGCCCGCGCAACCCGTGTGTGAAGCCTCGCAGCCCGGTGGCAGTGTAGGCGCCCGCGCCAACTTGAGCCTCCAGTTGGCGATGAAGGACCAGAAGGCCAATCCCGCCAACGCGGCGAAGAACCTTCAGGCGGCGGTGAAGACGCTCGAGGGCAACGCGAAGGGCGAGGAGCTCAATCGTGCCTACATGCTCGGCAGCGTGCTCGCGCTGTGGCTCAACCAGCCCAACGTCGGCTTGACGCCGAAGCGCAGCGTCGTCGGGTTCAGCTCCAATCCCGACGCGACGATCAACCTGCCCACGACGATCGATTCGCTGTTCAAGATCGTCGAGGCGTCGAAGCCTGGATGCTCGTACTACACCGCGTACTGGCGTGGCGGACAGCAGGCGTATCTCGACATGGTGAACAACGCCATCGCCGCGCTGAACGCCGACAAGCTGGATTCGGCGCAGTACTACGCGAGCGTCGCGAACACGCTGTATTCGGGTTCGCCCTACGGCTCGATGGTGCTCGGCAACATCGCCAGCAAGAAGGGCAACAACGACGAAGCCGTGAAGCACTGGCAGACCGCGGCGACGGCCGCCTCGTCCGACACGGTGTACCGCGACGTGCAGCGTCAGGTGCTCGGCAACATCGCGAGCGTCCACATGGCCGTTGCCCGCGACGACAAGACGCCGAAGGCGGGACAGGTGGAGGCGGCCAAGAAGGCGGCGGAGGTCTACACGCAGCTCCTCGCCATCCCCGGGACGACGGGCTCCTACGCCGTCGCCGGCCGCCAGAACCTCCAGTCGGCGCTGCTCATCGTCGGTGACACCACCGCGGTGACCAAGAGCTACGCGGAGATGCTCACGAACCCCACGGCGTTCGACCACCAGCAGCTGCTCACCTCCGCCGTGGCCGCCGTCCGCGCCAACCGGAACGCCGACGCGGCCAAGCTGTTCGAGAATGCGCTCGTGGTGAACCCGTACAGCCGTGACGCGCTGTTCAACCTCGCGGTGACGCATCTGAACCTCGGCCAGAGCGACAAGGTGCCGGCCCTGGTCACGCGCCTCGTCGCAGTCGATCCGGGCAACCCCGAGAACTATCTCCTCGCCGCGCGCGCGTACGTCGACATCGCGAAGACGCGGAAGGGTGCGGCCGCCACGGCGGCCGTGAACGACACCACGGTGTCCTGGTTCAGCCGCGGGCAGAAGCTGCCGGTCGAGGTGACCTTCACCGAGTTCAACTCGGGGGAGAAGCAGCTCGAGCTCGTGGGCCGCGTCGCCGACCGCCGCGACAAGGCGGCGGAGGCCGACGTGGGTTCCACCACCACCACGCGCTCCGCGGCTGCTCGCGCCGCGGCGGCGAAGAAGGCCGCCGCCAAGGCCTCCTTCTCGCCGAAGCCGGTGACGCTCAAGTTCGAGGCGCTCGACAAGAGCGGCGCGGTGCTCGGCACGCAGTCGATCACGACCGAAGCCCTGGAGCCCGGCAAGAGCGCGCAGTTCAGGGTCACGATCCCGGCGGCCAACGCCGAGGCGTACCGGTACACGATCGCGGAGTGATCGCGGGCTCCACGCGGTGACGGCGAAGGGCCCCGGCAGCTGCCGGGGCCCTTCGTATTTCTGCCCACGCTCGCCTCAGAAACTGGCGCAGCAGACGCGAGCGAAGTGATGGATTCTGCTTGTTTTGCCCCCTTCAAGCTGTTAGCTTGCATGAGATCGGGGCGCACCGCGTTTCGAGTTGCTCAAGGGGGAAGAACCTCACAGTGTGCGGTCTTCCCCCGTCGCTCAGACGGAGGCCTGGAGGCCCGAGGATCGATGGTTCGCGTCAGTCGAGTTCTACCGGGAAGCATCTGCGACGAGATGGGCGTCGTCGCCGGGACGGAGCTCCTGACGGTGAACGGCCGCGCCCTGGCCGACTTCCTCGATTGGGAGTTCCTCACCGCGGACGACGAGCTCGTCATCGAAGCTCGGCTTCCCGGCGGCGAGGAGATCGTCTACGAGGCCGAGCGTCCCGAGGGCGAAGCGCTCGGTGTCGAGCTCGAGCCGCCCAACGTGCGCCGCTGCGCCAACAAGTGCGAGTTCTGCTTCATCGAGGGGCTGCCACAGGGCCTCCGGAAGCCGTTGTACGTGCGCGACGACGACTATCGACTCTCCTTCGCCTACGGCAACTTCGCGACGCTCTCCAACGTG
>DASTSX010000219.1:0-12465 GCA_035760455.1 Gemmatimonadaceae bacterium
CCGTGCGCGCGCGCGGCGCGCAGGGGAGCAGATACTCGTGGAACGCCGGCGCGAGCACCGCCACCTCGCCGGTCTCGCTCACGCGCCGCAGCCGCGCGAGCAGGCCGCGCTGCTCGAGCTCGGGGAACAGCTCGACGAGCGGCCGTCCGCGTACCTCCTCCTCCGCCAGCCCCGTCGCGGCGGCGAGCCACCGATCCCACGACTGCACCACCAGTGCGGCGTCGGTGGTGAAGACGCCAGCGGTTCCTCCGGCCGACGTCACCGGCGATCCGTCGTCCCCTGGGGCGCGCCCGGAGCACGGCGCGCCCGATCGCCCACCAGCGCCGCGATCGCCGGTGCGACGCCGGCGGCGCGTACCTCCTCCCGCGCGCGCTCGGTCGAGCGGCGCAGCTCGGCCATCGTCTCCCGCGCGGCCGCCGCGTTCTCCGACTGCTCGCGGTTGGCGCGCACCATGAGCGCGATCTGCCGCGCGACGTTGTGTGTCGCCTCGCTGATCTCCGCCGCCGCCCGCGCCTGTTCCGACAGCCCCTTGCTCGTGTGCTCCGACTGGCGCCGCATGTCCTCCGCCGCCTGCGCGACCTGCCCGACCGCCGCGGCCTGCTCGGCCATCGCCGTCGTGACGCTCGCGCTCATGCGGCGGAAGCGATCCGCCTCCTTGTTCACGCTCTCGACGCTCTGCGCCTGCTCGGCCAGCGCGCGCGACGTGCTCGCCGCGCCGCGCCGGATCGATTCCGCCGCCTTCGACACCTCGCCGACGGCCGCCGACTGCTCGGCCATGGCGCGGCGCACCTGCGACGCGAGCGTCGCGCTGCTCTCCGCCGCCTGCACGATCTCGCGCGTCGACCGGGCCTGGTCGTCCATCGCCACCGTCACCTGCTGCGCCGCGTTCCGCATCTGCCCCGTCGCGCGCACCAGCGACTGCATCGCCGTCGACTGCTCGTTCGTCGCCGCCGACACCTGCCGCACCTGCGCCGTCACCGAGCCGACCACCGTCACCAGCTGCTGCGTCGCCCCGAGCTGCTCCTGCGTCGCGTTCGCGATCTGCGCGATCTTCTGCGAGCTCTGCTCGATCCCGCCGACGATGCGCTTCAGCCCCGACGCACCCTCCTCGGCCAGCCGCCCGCTCTCCTCGGCGATGCGCTGGCCCTCCACCGTGGACGACACCGCATCCTGCACCACCGCCTGCAGCGCGCGGATGATCGCGGCGATGTCCGCCGTCGCCTTCGCCGAGCGGTCGGCGAGATTGCGGATCTCCTCCGCCACCACCGCGAAGCCGCGCCCCGCCTCGCCCGCCCGCGCCGCCTCGATCGAGGCGTTCAGCGAGAGCAGGTTGGTGCGCTCGGCGATGAGATTGATCGTATCGACGATGCTGCTGATCTCGCCCGCGCGACGGCCCACTTCCTTCACCACCGTCGCCGACTCGCCCATCGAGGTGCGGACGCGGCCGAGCCCCTGGAGCGAGCGCTGGACCGCGCTGCCCCCCTCCTCGGCGTCGCGTGTCGCACGCCGCGAGAGCTCCGTCGCCTCGTTCGTCAGCAGCGACACGCTGCGCATGGAGCGGTCGAGCTCCGTCACGCTCGTCGCCGCGCTCTCCGCCGCTTCGGCGATCGACTCGGCGTTGCGCGCCACGCCCTCCACGGAGCGCGCCGCTTCCTCCACCGAGGAGGCCACCTGCTCGGCGAGTCCCGCCATGTTGTCGGCGCTCGCGCCGACCTGCTCCGTCGCCGTGGCCAGCGCGGCCACCGAGCGCGAGGTCTGCTCCGCCGCCGCGGCGAGATCGTCCGCGTTGCCGCGCACCCCGTCGATGGAGCGCGCCGTCTCCTCGATCGACGACGCGATCTGCGTCACCGATGTCGCCAGCGCGTCCGTGTCCCCGCTCACGCTGCGCACCGACGCCGCCATCTCCGTCATCCCGGCGGCGACCGCGATCGCGACCTCGGTCATCTGCGTCGCCGTCGCCGCCACGGCGGTGATCGACCGGCTCGTCTCCTCGGCGGAGGCCGCCGTCTCGGCCACCGACGTCGCCAGCGTCGCCGCGCCGGCCGTCATCTCCTCGATCGACGCGGCCAGCTCGTTCGCCGACGACGCGAGCTCCTCCCCCGACGTCGACACCGATTCCGCCTGCTGCGCGGTCTGCCGCAGCGACTCCGTCATCTCCGTGGTGCCGGCCAGCGCGCCGTCGAGCAGCCGCGCCTGCGCCTCGGTGCCCTCCCACATCGCCGCCGCCGCGCGCAGCGCGTCGCCCGACGCCACCGATCGAGAGCCGGCGCCATTCGCTCCGTTGTCCTGGCGGTCGTCGCCGCGCGTCCAGAATGCCATGAGTCTGTCCTCGAAGCTCACATGAGGGTGCCGGCTTCCGCCGGCACCGTATCCGTCGGCTGCTCGCTCGTCTCGAGCAGCTCGTGCACGTCCACGATCAACAGCAGTCGCTCCCCCTGCTGGGCGATGCCGCGCAGGTAGCGTCCACTCGTTCCACCGATCCCCTCGGGGAGCGGCTCGATCGACTCCGGCGCGATCGTCGCGAACTCGCGCGCGCTGTCCACGATCAGCCCCACGGTGCGCCCCAGCTCGCGCACGATCACCAGACGGCTGCGCACGTCGTGCGCGACGCGCGGAAAGCCGAACCGCGCGCGCAGGCTCACCGCCGGAATCACCTGGCCCCGCACCGAGACCACGCCGTCCACGAACGCGGGCGCGTTCGGCACGGGCGTCGGGGTGCCCACCATGTCGAGCTGCTGGATCTGCCGGCTCGGGAGCGCGTAGGTCGCGCCGGCCAGCTCGAACAGCACGTAGCTCTCCCCTTCGCCCATCATGCTCATGTGCGTGCTCCGGATGAGTGCCGGGACGGCGGCGCGGCGAGCCGCGCGGCCGCCCGCTCGTCACGCTGCTCCTCCGCCATGCGGAGCAGCGCCGCGGTGTCGAGGATCAGGCTGACGCGACCGCTCCCGAGGTCCGTCGCGCCGGCCACCCCGGGCATCGCCACCAGCCGGTCGGCGACGGGATGCACCACGATCTCGCGCAGCCCGATCAGACGGTCCACCCGCAGCCCCATCGGCGCCGCCTCGGTGCCGACGACGAGCAGGTAGCAGCGCGACGCCGGCGCCTCGGCGAAGCCGAACAGCCGCGCGAGATGCACGATCGGCAGCACGCCGTCGCGGTAGCGCACCACCGCGTTGTTCTCGAACGTCACGATCGACGCCGTCTCCACCTGCACGATCTCGCGCAGCGCCGGCTGCGGGACCGCCATCTGCTGCCCACCGACGTCCACGAGCAGGGCGTCGAGGATCATCAGCGTCAGCGGCAGCTCGATCGTGAACGCCGTGCCGCGGCCGTCCACGGTCTCCATCGCCAGCTCGCCCGAGAGGGCGCGCACCGCGGAGCGCACGACGTCCATCCCCACGCCGCGCCCGCTCGTCCGATCCGCCTCGTCGCGCGTCGAGAAGCCGGGCTCGCACAGCACGGCGAGCAGCTGCTCGTCGGTGAGCGCCTCCTCCGGCAGCGCGAGCCCGTGCTCGCGGGCGCGCTGCACCACGCGGTCCACGTCGATCCCCGCGCCGTCGTCCTCGACCACGATGCGGATGCGGTCGCCCGACGCGGTCGCGCGCAGCGACAGCGTGCCCTCGGGCGCCTTGCCCCGCGCCACGCGCTCCGTCGGTCCCTCGATGCCGTGGCTCACGGCGTTGCGCACCAGATGGAGCAGGGGCTCGAGCATGCGGTCCACCACCACCTTGTCGATCTCCGTGGACTGGCCGTGGAAGACGAGCCGCACCTGCTTCCCCGACTCGCGGATCGCGTCGCGCGCGGCGAAGCGCAGGCGCTCGAACACCTCCCCGACCGGCACGAGGCGGATGCGCATCACTCCCTCGCGGAGCTGGCGGAGCTGCCGCTCCATCGCCGCGTTGGTGTCGGCGAGCACGTCGAGCAGCGCCGACTGGTCGGCCGACGCGGCGCCCCGCAGCGCGTCCTCGAGGCGCGAGCGGCTCACCACGAGGTCCCCGACGAGGCGCATCACGTCGTCGAGCCGGCCGAGGTCCACGCGCACGACGCTCGCGCCGGAGACGCCGGTCGCGGCCGTGGGCGGCGAGGCCGGTGCCGCCGGCGCATCGGCCGACGGCGCGACCGGCGCGTCGTCCGCGGCGGGGCGCGCCAGCTCGCCCTCGAGCGACCAGCGCAGCCCGTCGGCCGCCCACGCGGCGTCCGGCTGGACCCCGGCTCGCGCCGCCACGAGGAAGTCGAACACCACGCCGCCGGCGAAGACCCGCGGCTTCGCGTCGAGCAGGGTGCCGACCGCACGCAGCCGCGCGCGGACGGCGTCGACGCCCACCCCGCGGCCCGAAAGCTCGGCGCTCGGCACGAACTCGAACCGGTAGACCACCGTCGATTCTTCGCGACCCAGGGCTTCGGCGACGGTTCGCGTGTCGCTCGCGGACCGCGCGTCCGCCGGCGTGGCGCGGGGCGCGAGTCCCGCGATCGTCGCGACCAGCGCGTCCACGTCGGGGCCGGCCTCGCCGAGCCGGTGCGCCGCGACGCAGCGCTGGAGCCCGTCGACGCCGGCGAACAGTGCGTCGAGTGCGGCGGGGGCTGGGCGCCCGCCGGCGAGCTCGATCCCGCGGACCGCGTCCTCGAGCGCGTGCGACACCTGCTCGGCGCACGCGTCGCCGACCATGCCCGACAGCCCCTTCAGCGTGTGCAGGCTCCGCAGCAGCTCGTGCATCGGCGGGGCAGGGGACCCGTCCGCCGCCGAGCCCTCGAGGGCCAGCAGCACGCGGCGCGCCGTCGCGAGGTGCTCGTCGCACTCCGAGTAGTAGTCCTCGATGAACTGATCGAAGAACGACGCCTCTCCACCCGTCGGCGACATGCTATGCCACATCCAGGAGCGAGCGGATCTCGGGGGCGAGCGCGGCGGGCTGGAAGGGCTTGGTCAGGTAGCGCGTCGCTCCCTCGTCCAGCGCGGCGCGGCGGCTCTGATCGTCGCTGCGCGTGGTCAGCACCACGACGGGCAGCGAGCGGAATCGCTCGTGCGAGCGGACGAAGCGGAGCACCTCGAGCCCGTGCACGTCGGGCATGTTGAGGTCGAGCACGACCAGGTCCACCGGCGACACGGCCAGCCGCTCGATCGCCTCGAGCCCACTCCCGGCCTGGTCGAACGCCACGTCGCCGAGCTCCCGAAGCGCGGCCATGATCATCCGGCGCATGGTCGGAGAGTCGTCGACGACCAGGATCGTCCTCATTGCCCGAATCTATGGTGGGGCGGGGAGGGCGGTTAGGGCTGAAAGGCCACTGAAGTACCCGGTACGACCGACGTACTCGGTACCCGGACCCAGGGGGACGCTCCCGGAAGGCCGGTCGGCCCGGACGTGAGGGAAAGAGAAAACCCGCCTGGGATGATCCAGGCGGGCTTCACACTCTCCGGGTCGCGGTCCCGAGGCCCGTCCGGGAGCCTCCGACCGGTACCGGGTACCCGGTACGGCAGTCGTACCGGGTACTCGAAGTGGCGCTTACTGCTCCACCAACACCAGGTACTTCGACGCTCCCCAGAACTTCGACGCGTCGGCGATGCGCAGGTTGCCGCGGAAGGTGTTCTTCTTCCGGTCGTGCACCTCGGCGGCGTCCAGGCTCTGGCGCGACACGACGCGGTAGCGGCGCGTGCTGTCGGGCACCGGGATCTCCTTCAGGCCGCGCGAGTCGACCGTCGTGAACTCGTCCACGGGAAGCGTGCGCGCGATCTGCAGCGTGCGGCCGGGCTTGATGAGGAGCAGGTTCGTGCCGCCTTCGCGGACGATCACGCCCTTCTTCACCAGCTCGTCCTCCTTGCCGACGACGTAGAACGCCTTCGCGCTCTCCGTCTCCACCGCGGCGAGCTGCACGGAGAGCTGCTGCGTCGCCGACTTCAGGCTGTCGATCCGGACCGACAGGCCCTCGATCGTCGCCGTCTGGCGCTGGATCGTCGAGTTCAGCTCGGCGATGAGCGCCGAGTCGCTCGCGATCTGCGCGCGGAGCGCGACGTTGTTGCGGTTCGCCTTCGCGAGCTGCGCCGCCGTCGCCTGCGCGCGGGCCACCAGCGCGTCCACGCGCTCCATCACCAGCTTCCGGTTCTCCACCTGCCGCGCGAGCGGATCGAGGTTGTCGTTCTTCTTCTTGCCCTTCGGCAGCCCCTTCACCCGCGACATGCTCTTGTCGACCTGCATGATGAAGTCGTCGGCCTGCAGCACGACGCGCGTGAGCGAATCCTTCTGCGCGGCGAGCTGGGTGGCGAGCAGCGTCTGCTGCTCCGCGGCCGCGGCGGCGGTGCTGTCGGCGCGCTTGTGCTCCGGCGTGGGGCCGCAGGCGGCGAGGGCGAACCCGGACAGCACGACGAACGACGTGAGACGAGGAGTGATCATGGGAGGAGGGGAGGTGCGGGGCGGGACGGATGCCGCGGCCGGACAGCGGTCCGCATGACATCTGGAGGAGGGAAGCCGAAGGTGCACCTCCGGCAAACGTCGCGCGCTGTGGTGGCACACATCGCGTCTGTGATGCACAACACAGGTGCGCGGGTGCGCGGGTGCGCGATGCGAAACGGCCTCGGGAGGCGATTGCTTCCCGAGGCCGTTCTCTTTCAGCGCAAAGCGCAAAGCGCCATCGCGGCTTTTAGAACGTTATCCCGAACGTGATCGGAATGATCGAGAACGCATCGCCCTCGGTCGAGATCCGGCGATAGCGGACGTCGAGTCGGGTGCCGAGGTCGCCGAGTGAGAACTGCAGCCCGCCGCCGATGTTGAAGCCCCACTCGTTCTCCGACTGCGAGTCGCTGAAGCTGCCGGACGACACCCCGACCTTGAGCCGCGAGAAGCTCGGCCCGCCCGTGATGTACGGGCGCAGGGGCGTCGCGGTCGGGAGCCAGAGCACTGCGTTCAGGTTGGCGCCGAAATCGGTCACGTCGGCATCCACGCCGCTGCCGCTCAGTCCCTTCGCCTCGAGTCCGGAATAGACGAGCTCGCCCCTAAAGCCGATGGGGCTCAGCGGAACGCGGAAATCCAGCGCGCCGCCGACCGTGTAGCCGGTGTTGACGGCGTCCTGCGTGTCGCCCACCGGCAGCGCGGCGCCGGCGAAGATCGTGAACTTGACGGGATTGCTCACCTGGGCCCGAGCCGCGCCGAGCGGGGCGAGGGTGGCGAGCGCGAGGAGCACGGCGGAGCGAATCTTCATGTCGCTTCTCCAGGGGGCTGGTTGCAACGGCCGGCTCGGGCGAGCCGCCGCGTCACGACGAGCGCAACATAATGGCCCGCCAGGCGTACGTCATTCGGCGCCGTCACCGGCACCCGGCCGGACTCGAGCAGGATCGTCCGAGCGGGGCGACGGGACGCCGCCCAACTTCATAAATAAGCCCTCTCGGAGTTCGCCTCTTCATGACCGCACGCATCGTCACGCCCTTCGTCGCACGCGCCCTCGCCGTGGCGCTCGCGCTCGCTTCCGTCGGGTCCACCGCCGCCGCGCAGGCGACGCGACCCTCCGGCATCGACACCTCGACCTTCGATCGCAGCGTCCGTCCGCAGGACGACTTCTTCCGGTTCGTCAACGGCGGGTGGATCAAGCGGACTCCGATCCCGAGCGACGCCGCCCGCTGGGGCGCCGCCGACGAGTTGTACGAGCGCAGCCTGACGTCGCTCCGCGCGATCTTCGAGGACGCGGCCCGATCGAGCGCGCCCGCAGGCTCCGAGGAGCGCAAGGTCGGCGACCTCTACGCGAGCTTCCTCGACTCGGCGCGCGTCGAGGCGCTCGGCGTCACCCCGCTCAAGGGCGAGCTCGATCGCCTCGCGGCGCTCCGGACGCACGCCGAGCTCCCCGCGCTGTTCGCGCACCTCGCCCGCATCGGCATCGCTCGTCCCTTCGCCGTGAGCGTCGGTGCCGACCCCAAGCGCTCGACCGAGAACACGGTGCTCGTCGGCCAGTCGGGGCTCACCCTCCCCGACCGCGACTACTATCTGTTGTCGGACGGTCGCATGTCGGCGGTGCGCCAGTCGTACGTCGCGTACCTCACCCAGCTCTTCACGCTGGCCCAGCTGCCCGACCCCGCGGGAGCCGCGTCGCGCGTGCTCGCTCTCGAGACCGCGATCGCCGCCAAGCAGTGGGAGCGCGCCCGCACCCGCGACCGGAACGCGATCTACAACCCGCGCACCGTCGCGCAGCTCGGCGAGGCGATGCCCCGCTTCGACTGGAAGCGCTACCTCGGCGCCGCCGGACTTGGCGCCGTCTCGAACGTCATCGTCCAGCAGCCGGACTACCTCGTCGCGGTCGACTCGATCCTCACCGCCACGCCGGTCGGGACGTGGCGCGAGTACTTCGCCGCGAAGCTGCTCGACACCTACGCGCCCGAGCTGTCCTCGCCCTTCGTGCAGGCGCGGTTCGACTTCCGCGGCAAGGTGCTCGCCGGCCAGCAGGTGATGCGCGCGCGCTGGAAGCGCGGTGTCACGGAGGTCGAGCTCGGGATCGGCGACGCGGCGGGGAAGCTCTACGTCGCCCGGCACTACAAGCCGGAAGCGAAGGCCCGCATGGACGAGATGATCCGCAACCTGCGCGAGGCCTACCGCATCGGCATCGACAGCCTCGAGTGGATGACGCCGGCCACGAAGGCGCGCGCGAAGGACAAGCTCGCCAAGTTCACGGTCAAGATCGGCTACCCCGACAAGTACCGCGACTACTCCTCGTTCGCGGTGCGGCGCGACGACCTCGTCGGCAACGTCATGCGCGCGCGCCAGTGGGCGTACGACGACATGCTCGCGCAGTACGGCAAGCCGGTCGACAAGGTGCGCTGGCTCATGACGCCGCAGACCGTGAACGCGTACTACATGGCGACCAACAACGAGATCGTCTTCCCCGCGGCGATCCTCCAGCCCCCCTTCTTCGACCCCACCGTCGACGACGCGGTGAACTACGGGGCGATCGGTTCGATCATCGGCCACGAGATCGGCCACGGCTTCGACGATCAGGGCCGCAAGTCCGATGGAGCGGGGAACCTCAGCGACTGGTGGACGCCCGACGACGCGAAGGCGTTCGAGGAGCGCGCCACCCGGCTCGGCGCCCAGTTCGAGGTGCTCTCGCCGCTCGAGGGGGCGAAGGTGAACGCGAAGCTCACGATGGGTGAGAACATCGGCGACCTGAGCGGCCTCGCTCAGGCGTACCGCGCCTACCGGATCTCGCTCAAGGGCAGGGAAGCACCCGTGATCGACGGCTTCACCGGCGACCAGCGCTTCTTCATCGGCTACGCCCAGGCCTGGCGCACGAACGATCGCGAGGCTGCCCTCCGCCAGCAGCTGCTCAGCGATACCCACGCCCCAGGCGAGTACCGCGCCAACGTTCCGCTCGCCAACAACGACGCCTTCCAGCGGGCGTTCGGCCTCAAGCCGGGAGACAAGCTGTATCGGGCGGAGGGGGAGAGGGTGCGGATCTGGTGACCCGAGGCGACGCGGTCGCACCCCGGGGCCGCGTTCGTTGCAAACATCTGGATTGACACCGGCACCGATCGAGGATTAGAACTCACGATCGATGTCGACGCCGGCATCCACCATCCACGGTTCCCTGGAACCGTGGATCGCGTCTTCGGTGCCCCTGCTCAGCGTCCCATGACCTTTCGCAGCATCTCGACGCTCGCGCTGGCCACGCTCGCCCTCGTGGCCTGCTCCGAGCCGTCCACGCCCACGTCGCCGCTCGCGCCGTCGGCCCCCGCCGCCATCATCAACGGCACGTACACCGGCTCGTCGTTCGGGAGCGTCGGGGCGCTCCTGTTCGACTACGACGAGAACGGCGTGATCGACGGGGACGATCTCTTCTGCACCGGTAGCCTGATTTCCCCAACGGTGTTTCTCACGGCCGCGCACTGCGTGGTGTCGTCGTACACGCCACCGGGCTCGCAGTGGTACGTCTCCTTCGCGCCGGACCTCTACGCGAACGGGATCAAGGTCATCAAGGCGGAGTCGTACGCCTACGATCCGGAGTACGGCCGCGATCAGGCGAACCTCCACGACCTCGCGGTGATCATCCTTCCCGCTCGCGCGACGAGGGGGTTGACCCCCTATGCACTGCCGAAGCGCGGTGAGCTCGACCTGCTCTCGGCCAAGGGCGCGTTGACCGACGCGATCTTCCTCAACGTCGGCTACGGCAACTCGGCCACGCGCACCGGCATCCCGCAGTTCAGCTACGACGGCCGGCGCTACGTGTCGGAGTCGGAGTTCATGGGCCTCCAGCAGTACTGGCTCGGCCTCCTCATGAACCAGAGCGCCACGGGTCTCGGTGGCGACTGCTACGGCGACTCGGGCGGTCCGAAGTTCCTGAAGACGAATCCGGGCATCGTCTACGCCACCGTGACAACTGGCGACTACAACTGCCGCGCCACGTCGTGGGACTATCGCACGGACACGGACGACGCGCGCGCGTTTCTCTCGCAGTTCGTGACGCTGCCCTGACGCCTTCTTCGGCGATCGGTGCTCGGTAGTCGAACGGCCTCGGGAAGCAGGTGCCTCCCGAGGCCGTTTCGCACTCGCGCACTCGCGCACTCACCGCTTCTTGGCCGCCGGCGCCGACTTCTCCGTGAACGCCATGTTCTGCCCGACGTAGCCGAACTGCAGGCCCGTGCTCTCCTCGATGCCGCGAATCGCCTGGCGGGTCGAGTCGAGCGAAGCGCGGAAGCTGACCCTCCGCTCCATCAGCTTCTGCTGGGGCACGAGGATCGTCAGGCCGTACCACCGCTTCATCAGATCGAGCGTCCGCCCGAGCGACTTGTCGTTCACGACGAGCGTTCCCGTGCGCCATGCGTCGGCTTCGTCGCGCTCGCCGGCCGTGGCCTGCCGCACTGCGGTGTCCTTCACCACGACGGCGCCCCCCGTCGGCACGTCCGTCATCGCCTTCCGCCGGCCCACCCGCACCGAGCCCTCGGAGACGACGACCGTCACGCTCGAGTCCTCCAGCACGTGCGCCGTGAACACCGTGCCGGTCGCCACGATGTCGGCCTGGCCCGCGTTGACGCGGAAGGGCGTCTCCATCCCCTTGCCGACCGTGAACTCGCCGATGCCGGCGAGCCGGACGGCGCGCAGCTCGGGGCCGAACTCCTTGGGGATCGTGATCTGCGACTCGGGGGCGAGGCGGACCTTCGTCCCGTCGTCGAGCGTGACGACGCCCATCTTGGCGAACGTCGTCGCCACCGGCCTGGCGTCGGACGCGTCGAGCGCGTGGGCGATCCGTGCATCCTCGCTCACGCGGCCCATGAATGTTGCGGCAATCAACAAAGCCCCCAGCACGGCGCCGAAGATGGTGAGCATCACCCACAGCGGCGTCGACTTGTCGGAGTGCTTGATGTGCTCGGCCGCCTCGTGGCGCGAGTGCGCCGCCAGCGCCGCGAGCGCCTGCGGGCTGTGCGTTTCGCCGTGCAGCGCGTGCATGATGTGCGTCCACGCCTCCTCCGGCGTCTCGTCGCGCACAGCGTGGGCTTCGGCGCGGCCGCCAGCCGCCAGGCGATGAGCGCTCGCGCGCCGGCTCAACGCCCGCGCGGCGGCGTGATGAACGTCCTCGACGAGGAACTGATGGACCTCTTCGGGGGTGCGGAACTGTGCCCTCGCATCCCAGGCGCGTACGAACGCGCCCTCGACGACCTTCGGGACCAGTGCGCGCGCGTCCTCGCCAAGGTCAGCACGCGCCTCTGCGGTGAGCGAGGCGAACTCCTCGAGGAAGACGCGGCGCAGCGTCTCCTCGTTTGCTAGCGCGACGGCAGGCGACCCGGCGTCGGGTGCATTTCCGTCGCGTGCATCGAACGTGGTCGACATGTGGCCTCTATGGCTGGAGTGGTCCGACCCGATCGGATGGCGCGAATATGGACGGCCGTTTCTGCGATGTCACGTCGGGAGGAACGACCGACTCGCGTCGGGAACACTCCCCGACGCGGCGAGCTCGAGCGAGAGCCCTGCGCTGACTGTCGCCGCGCCGCGCTCCGTGCGAGATTGCGTTCTTGCTCCCTATGTCGTTGCCCGGCAACGACATGTCTCCAGGACGGACTATCACTATGCCCACCCGCGTCAGAAGCGTCCGGCTGATCGCCGAGCTCCTCGTACTGGTCCTCGCTGCAAACCCCGCGCTCGCCCAGATACCAGCCGGCGAGTACGCGGCGCGGCGCGACTCGCTCGCCGCCCGCGTGCGGAACGGAATCGTCGTCGGCTTTGGCGGCCGCACGCCCGTTACCGACTTCGGGCCGTTCTACCAGCTCCCCGCCTTTCATTATCTCACGAACTTCCACGAGCCCGACGCGGCGCTCGTGATGGTCGTGCGCGACGGCCGCGCCGCGAGCACGCTGTTCCTCACGCCGATCGCGCCCCGGCGCGCGTTCTACTACGGGCGCCGTCCGGAGTCGGTCGAGGTCACGCGCACCTTCGGCATGGGCGCGCGCTCGTTTGCCGCGCTCCCCGCGTTCATCGACTCGCTCGCCGGCGCGCGACTCCC
>DASTSX010000220.1:0-7989 GCA_035760455.1 Gemmatimonadaceae bacterium
CCGTGCACTGCGGGCCCGACGGCATCTACATCAACGCGCTCGGCGGTCCCGATGGGAACGGCCCGGGGGGCATCTTCATGCTCGACCACGAGACGTTCGAGGTGCGCGGGGCGTGGGAGCGCGAGCGCGGCCCGCAGCATCTCGCCTACGACTTCTGGTGGCACCTCGGCCACGAGGTGATGATCACGAGCGAGTGGGGAACGCCGAACATGGTGCGGAACGGCGTGAACCCCGAGCTGCTGCTCGCGGGGAAGTACGGCCACGCGCTGCACGTGTGGGACCTGCGCCGCCGCACGCACCTGCAGACGCTGGACCTGGGTGCGGAGCAGCAGATGGTGCTCGAGCTCCGGCCGGCGCACGATCCGCGGCGCAGCTACGGCTTCGTCGGCGTAGTGCTGAGCCTGAAGGATCTCTCGAGCTCGATCTGGACGTGGTACCGGGACGAGCACACGGGCACCTGGTCGACGAAGAAGGTGATCGAGATCCCGGCCGAGCCGGCGGACGCCGACGACCTTCCGCCGCTGCTGAAGGGGTTCAAGGCGGTGCCGCCGCTCGTCTCGGACATCAACCTCTCGCTCGACGATCGCTTCCTGTACGTGAGCTGCTGGGGCACCGGCGAGCTGCGGCAGTACGACGTGAGCGATCCGTTCGAGCCGAGGCTCACCGGCTCGGTGCACGTGGGCGGCATCGTGCGGCGCACGCCGCACCCCAAGGACGCCCATCGGCCGCTCAACGGCGGGCCGCAGATGGTCGAGCTGAGCCGCGACGGCCGGCGCGTGTATCTCACGAACTCGCTCTACACGCCGTGGGACGCGCAGTTCTACCCGGACGGCATCCGCGGATGGATGGCCAAGCTCGACGTCGGCGCGGAGGGCGGGATCGCGTTCGACCGCGACTTCCTCGTGGAGTTCGAGGAGGGACGGCTGCCGCACCAGGTGCGCCTGCAGGGTGGCGACGCGTCGTCGGACTCCTTCTGCTACGCGGAGTGACGATGCGCGAGGCCTCGCTTCCGTGGCTGTCGCTGCTCGTGCTCGGCGCGGTGCACGGGATCAACCCCGCGATGGGCTGGCTGTTCGCGGTCGCGCGAGGATTGCAGGAGCGGAACCGGCGCGCGCTCTGGCGCGCGCTCGGTCCGCTGGCACTCGGCCACGCGCTCGCGATCGCGGTGGCGGTCGCCGTGGCGGCGACACTCGGGCGGGTGCTGCCGCTGCACGCGTTGCGATGGCTCGTCGCGGCGGCGCTGCTCGCCGTCGGCGTGGACGGGCTCCGGCGGCACCGGCACGTCCGGCTCGGCGGGATGCGGGTGAGCGCGCGCGAGCTGACCGCGTGGTCGTTCCTAATGGCGAGCGCGCATGGCGTCGGGCTGATGGTGCTGCCGTTCGTGCTCGGCGCGGGGGCGCCCGCCCTCCCATCCATGGCACACCACCATGCCTCGGCGCTGGGCGGAGCGTCGCGGACGGTGGCGTGGGCGGGCGTGCTGAGCGCCGACGCGACGAGCATCATGGCACCGCTCGTACACACACTCGGCTACCTGGCGGTGACGACGCTGCTGGCGGTCGTGATCTACGAGCGCGTCGGCCTGCGCGTGCTGCGCCGCGCGTGGATCAACCTCGACGCGATCTGGGCCGCGACGATGGTGGCGGCGGCCGTCTTCGCCTTGTTGCCGTAGAATCGGTGCCGGCGGAGGACGCGCTGTCCGCCGCCGGCTCCTCGGCGAGGAAGCGCTCCACCTCGTCGAGGAAGCGCGGCCACGCCGGCTCGTGCTCGAGCAGGACGTGGTTGCGGCCCTCGAGCGGGACGAAGCGCGCGCCGGGGATGAGCGCGGCGAGGAGCCGGCCCTGGTCGAACGGGGCGGCGGCGTCGCCGTTGGCGTGGAGCACGAGCGTCGGCGCGCGCACGCGCGGCGCGAGGTCGGTGACGTCGATCCTCGAGGCAGCGGTGCGAAGCCGAACGGCGATCTCGGGTGACGTCGTGACGCGCGTGAGCTCACTGAACCATTGCATCTGCTCCTGGGTGCCATCGGGCACGAAGCGCGCCGCGAAGAAGAGCCGGAACGCGGGATTGTCGCGCCCCCAGTAGCTCGGCATGCTCCTGGTGAGCATCTCCGCCTCCTCGCGCTCGCTGTCGGTGCGGGCGCGCGCGAGCACGCCCTGGACGTAGCCGCCATAGAGCACCAGTCGCGACACGCGCTCCGGATGTCGCACGGCATACGCGATCGCGACGGCGCAGCCCTGCGAGATCCCGAGCAGCGGGAAGCGATCCAGTCCCGCCGCATCGACGACCGTCTCGAGGTCGCAGACCCACGAGTCGAACGAGAGGTCGTCGGCGTCGCGATCGGAGAGGCCGGACCCTCGCTCGTCGTATCGGACGAGGGTGAAACGGCCCGACAGCTCGCGCAGCCAGTGGCGCCAGACCGGACTCTCCCAGTCGTACTCGAGGTGCGTGAGCCAGTTCGCCGGCTTGACGAGGACCGGGCCGCTGCCACTCGTGGCGAACGCGATGCGCACACCGTCGGCCGCGGTGCAGAAGCGAATGCGCTGCTCGAGCGGGTGCGCGGGTGCGGGGGTGCGCGGGTGTGCGGGTGCGCCCGGATCCCGATCCACGCCTCCGCGCTCGACGACGTGCGCGACGACGCGGAAGCCGAGGCCGTGCACGGTACGGATGACGCGCTGCGCCGTGCCGTCGTCGCCGACGGCCTGCCGCGCGTGCTTGATGCGACTGTTGAGGGTGGTCGGGGCGACGTAGCGGTGGCCCCACACGCGATCGAGCAGCTCGTCCTTCGTGACGAGCCGATCGCGGCTCGCGAACAGGTGCGCCAGCACGTCGAAGACCTGCGGCTCGACGTGCAGCCGCTCGCCGGCGCGACGCAGCTCGTGCAGGCGCGTGTCGAGCTCGTACTCCCCGAAGGAGTAGATCACGCCCTCGGGCGTCGCTGTGGTCATCGCCTCGCGGTGTGCTGCAGTGAACGACGATCCGGCGTGGCGGCCTCGCGGTCCGGTTGGCCAGCCAACACTATCGCCGGGGAGTGCCTGCCGCAAAGGCACCGCTCACGCCCGCGTCGCGCGCGATGCCGCTCAGCCCCGCACCTTGTACGGCTCGAGGCGGAGGCTCGTCTGCGGCGCGACGCGGTCGATCAGCGCGCGGCGCTCCGCCTCGCTCATGGGCCTGAACTCCCGCGCGAAGCGCGCGTTCTCACGCACGAGCGAGGGTCGCTCCATGCCGACGACGGCCAGCGAGACCGGGAGCGACCACGCGAAGCGATGACACTCCGCCGCCGTGCACACCCCGCTGCGGAGCAGTCGTCCATCGGCCGACGTCTTCATGGCGATCACGGCGATGTCGCGCTTCACCAGCTCGGCGAGGACGTGCCGCTGGAAGCTGCGCTGGTGATAGTCCATCGGATTGAGCGGGATCTGCATCGCGTCGAAGCGGATCCCCTCGTCCCAGTAGTGCAGCGCACGCAGGTTGGCGAAGGGATCGCGATGGCCGGTGACCCCGACGTGACGCACCACTCCCTGCCGCTGCATCTCGAAGATGTACTCCATCGCGCCGCCACGTCGGAACGCGCGGTCGGTGTCGTCGGGCGACCGGACGCTGTGCAGCTGCCAGAGATCGAGGTGGTCGGTGCGGAGGCGACGCAGGCTGCCCTCGAGGTGGCGGGCCGCGACCTCGCGGCCGCGCTGCTCGAGGTCGAAGGTCTTGGTCATGACGTAGACCTGCTTGCGCACGCCCAGCGACTCGATCGCGGAACCGAGCCACTGCTCGGCGGTGCCGGCGTGGTAGCTCTCCGCGTTGTCGAGAAAGCGAATCCCTTCGGCGATCGCCGTCTCCAGCAGCGTGCGCGCCGCGCGCTCGGAACCGGCATCGCCGAAGTGCCAGCCGCCGAGCCCGAGGATCGGCATCATCAGGCCGGTGCGGCCGAACCGCCGCTCGGGGAGCGCTGCGGGGGCGCGGACGCTCGCGTCCTCGCGTGCTCGCGCGCCGAGCAGCAGCCGGCCGCCGGCCGTCGTGCCGAGCCACTTCAGAAAGCTCGCTCGATCCATCGCCGTCTCCGGTCGTGTGCTGGTGGAGGTGATGCCAGGCCGACGCAGGCCACGGACCCTCACGCGCCTAGACCGTGCCAGCGCTCCAACGAGCGGGCGCGTCCGTCGTGCGGCGGCCGACTGTCGCTTCGGGTGACGGGCTGGCAGCTTGATGTCCGACGCGGCCGATTCCACTTCCAGCCCGAGATCGTGTGAGCAAACAGAATCGACGAGCGTTCCTGCGCCGGTCCGGTGCGCTCGCCGGGGCGGCGATCCTCGCCCCCTCGCTGCAGGGGCTCGTCGCGTGCGCGCGCTCCGCGCCGACGCCCACCAGCCCTGGTCGCCGTCCCACCCGCGCGACGCGCGGGACCGGCGGCTACGGTGCGCTTCGCGACGCCGGGCCCGAGCTCGCCCTGCCCGTGGGGTTCTCCTACTCGGTGCTCAGCTTCACCGGCAAGCCGATGTCCGACGGCAACCTCACGCCGGGGGCGTTCGACGGCATGGGGGCGTTCGCGCTCCCGAACGGCAACGTGCGACTCGTCCGCAACCACGAGAACCGCGACGGGCCGGAAATCGCGCGCGTGAAGGGTGATCCCGCGCGCGCGTACGACGCGAAGGCGGGCGGGGGCACGACGTCGCTCGAGGTGCGGGTCGAGCCAAACGGCTCGGCGACGCTGGTGCGCGACTTCGTGAGCCTCAACGGCACGATCGTGAACTGCGCCGGCGGGCCCACGCCATGGGGGAGCTGGCTGACGTGCGAGGAGAGCACCGAGGGCAAAGTCCAGGGCTGGGCGCAGGAGCACGGCTACGTCTTCGAGGTGCCCGCGTCGGCCGAGGGACCGGTCACCGGCGTCCCGCTCAAGGCGATGGGACGCTTCGTGCACGAGGCGGTCGCGGTGGACCCGAACACCGGGATCGTGTACGAGACGGAAGATCGGCAGATCGCCGGCTTCTACCGCTTCATCCCGCAGCAGCGCGGCGTGCTCGCGGCCGGAGGCCGGCTGGAGATGCTGGCGATCGACGGGCGGCCGAACTACGACACGGCCGACGGGCAGCAGATGGGCGACACGTTCCCAGTGCATTGGGTGGCGATCGACCAACCCGATCCGAGTGGCACCTGGGGAGACACCGCGGGGGTGTTCGCCCAGGGATTCACGAAAGGGGGCGCGCGCTTCTCGCGCCTCGAGGGGTGCTGGTGGGGCGACGGCGGCGTGTTCTTTCACGCGACGAACGGCGGTGACGCGAAGGTCGGCCAGGTGTGGTTCTACCGGCCGACGAGTGCCGATGCGGGCGCGCTGAGGCTGGTGTTCGAGTCGCCCTCGGCCGAGATGCTCAACTATCCGGACAACATCACCGTCAGCCCACGCGGCGGCATCGTGATGTGCGAGGACGGAGGCGGCGCGCAGCACATCCGCGGCCTGACGCGCGACGGCCGGATCTTCGACGTCGCGCGGAACCTGCTGAACCAGACGGAGTTCGCCGGCGCGTGCTTCAGCCCGGACGGCCGCGCGCTGTTCGTCAACATCATGGGCTCGACGAGCGACGCTGGCACGCAGCAGGGAGTGACCGTGGCGATCCGGGGCCCGTGGGCCGAGGGCGCGCTGTAGAGCGACGCGCCCGCGGGCACCACGAAGCGGTCGCGCGGCTCAGTGCGGGGGCGTGGCCGCCGCGCCCAGATCGCCGGCGCCGATCGAGGGGCTCGGGTCGCCGGCCGACCTGAAGCGCAGCAGTGCCGCGATGCCTCCGTGCGCGTCCAGGTCACGCCCCGCGCTACGGCAGACGACGTCGACGGAGGCGTCCTGATCCAGCGCCGAGCGCACGGCCGACTCCACGTCGGCCGGATGCTCGGCCTGATAGCGCTCGCTCACGAGGAGGCTCCTGACGCTCGAGAGGGCGAGCGCGCGCGCCGTCTCCTCGCGTCCGAGGACTCCGAGGCCGCCCGCGCTCGCGCGCGTGGCGATCTCGTCGAGCTGCCGGCTGGCCCATGCGTCGCGGAGCGTGGACGCGCCGGCGCGCGCCGACTCGGCGATGCGCGCCATCGATGCGTGCACGTCGAGGGAGGGGAGCGCGAGCACTCGTGCGCCGGCGGCGGCGAGCGGTCGCGCCGCATGCGCGACGACCCGAGGGATGCCGCCGAGCAGGATCCATCCGTCGTCGCCCGCGACGGTGGTGACGCGATCCACCAGTGCGGCGATCATCCGGCCCGTTCCGGCGCGCCGAGTCCGCTGCAGCGCGTCGCGACCGGCGACGCCGCGCGTACCGGAGTGAAAGCCCAAGCGCGGCGCGTCGCCCATGTGCGACGGCTGAGCGGCGTGGGAGTGAGCGTGCAGCGAGGCGACGACCTCCAGCATGCCGGCGTGATAGGAGTACACGGTCGCCTTGCGCGCGTCGATGACGGCCACGACGACGGGACGCTGCTCCGTCAGCGCCCGCAGGTACGGCGTGATGAACGCGCCGCGCCCCCACCAGGCGAGGAGGGGCAGCGGGGCGAGCAGCGAGCTCGCGTGGCGGACCCCGTCGGGCTCGATGAAGGCGACCCATCCATGCCCGCCCACCGGCGCATCGTCGGACTCGAGCGTGCGCTCCAGGACGCGCGCGCACGCGTCGAATCGCTCGCGCTCCTCGTGTGACGCCGCGGCGAGCCGCGCGCGCTGCGTCTCCAGCTCGTGGTCGAGCCGCACGCGCCAGGCATGTTGGGCGGCGGGATCGGGGACGCGACCCTCGAGGTAGACACTCAGCACGAGGGAGTCACGGAGCGATCGCTGCAGCGTCGCGAGCTCGGCATGGGTAGGCATGAGTTCCTCACGGGTTCGACAGCCTCGGCGTGCAGCGGCGTCGCACCGCGCCGTCCGCTCCCGAAGATCGACGCGCGAGCGCTCCGCGCTGTCGGCGGTCGCCGGACAAGGTCATCGCTCTCGCGCGCCGTCGAGGCCGCTGCGCGGCGCGATCCGGTGGTGTCAGGCGTCGCCTGACTTCGCGTCGCCGGAGCCGGTTTCATACTGCCCGGGAGCGAGAGAGTCGCGGTTTCTACTCGATCGCTCAGCCGAGCGGCAGGACGCTGCCGCACGGGGGATCTGCCGGAGCAGACCCGGCAAACCGGTTGCGATGTCGCTGGCCGCAACCTCGGTCCCGATGAAAGTCGGAACACGGTCGGCGGAACCGCCCGTCGAACGGAAGGCTCCAGAACCAGTCGCGGCACTTTCGCGATGTCTCGCTGGCAGAGCTGGAGCCACCAGCGGAAGAGCGCTTCCGGTGCGAAGTGTCGCACCGGAAGCCTTTTCTTTCCGACACCATGCGCGGGCCGGCGGAAGCATCACCGCGGTGCTGAGCATCCTCGGCATCGTGCGCGAGCGGCTGGAGTTCGCGCCGATCCCGGCCATCGCGCGCGGCCCGGCGATCGTGTTCATGATCGCGGCGTTGCTGTCGCTGATCTTCATGGGGTTCGCCGGGATGGGGACGGCCTGAAGGGACATAGGCCGGCCGCCGCAGCACGCGCCCACGGCTGCGACGACGGCGACGCGTTGAAGGAGTGATCGGGGCGGTGAACACTCGGCGCGGAGGGCGCCATGCGAGAGCTCTCGATGTACTGGCCGGCCCGGGACAGCAACGTGCACGTCGTGCTGAGCGATGAGCCGATCACCGACGGCCAGGCGACCGTCACGGACACGGAGCTGATCTGCCGGAGATCGGCGAGCCTGCACGGGCGCGATGTGCCCGGTGTGCGCCGTCTCGTGCGACGCGATGGACGCGCGCCTGGCGAAGAGCGGCCTGCGTCCCGAGGTGCGCCGCAAGATCGCCTCGGTGTGCGAGGGCTGCGGCCGCGAGACGCAGCTCGTGGTCTCGTCGGGCGGCTACGTGAGCGGTCGGCCGAAGACCGATAACCGAAAAACCGTCAGCAGCAACTGTTCACCGGCCGCGCGCTCAAAACGGTCTCAACCCCGTCAGGCATTGCCTGACGAGGGAGGTG
>DASTSX010000221.1:0-3356 GCA_035760455.1 Gemmatimonadaceae bacterium
GAGATCACGGCGCGGCTGGCCCGGCGGGACGCCCGCATTTACGAGGTGCCCATCTCCTATGCCGGGCGGACGTACGCCGAGGGGAAGAAGATCAACTGGAAGGACGGCGTCGCCGCCTTCTGGCACATCCTCAAGTTCAACCTGCTCGGCTGACACCCCGCTGCGTCGCGCGCCGGCCCGCATCCTCGTGCGGGCCGGCGCGCGTCACATCCGGGCCGTTCGGAGGCTACTCGCCGCGGTACTTCTCGACGAGCGAGGGATCGCGCCTGGCCGGACCCGCGTAGCTGCCTCGCATCACCGCTTCGATCTCGTCGATCTCGCGCGGCGCGCGCGAGATCCACTCGACGCCCTTGTCGGTCACGATGTAGTCGTCCTCGATCCGGACGCCGATGTTGCGGTAGGTGCTCACCGCCGCGCGGAGCTTGGCGGCGACCTCACGGTTGCGCGGCGAGTCGGGCATCTCCTCGAGCACCCGCTCGCGCACGTAGATGCCCGGTTCGAGCGTGAAGGCGCTCCCCGCCGCGATCGTACCCGTGAAGTAGTACTGCTCCGGGTCGTGCACCTCGAGCCCGATGCCGTGACCGAGGCCGTGCATGTAGTACAGCCGGTACTGCGGGCACTGGCGCGTCTCCTGGCCCACGGCGCAGTCGTACGTCGCCGTCGGCGACTCGATGAGGCCGAGTCGCGCGAGCCCCGCGGCGAGCACGGCGCGAGAGGAGTCATCCATCAGTCGCGCGCTCGCGCCGACCTTGGCCTGGCGCTCCGCTGCCGCCTGCGCGGCACGCACGATCTCGTACACCGCACGCTGCTGCGGCGAGAACTTCCCGCTCGCCGGGATCGTGCGCGTCACGTCCGCGGCGTAACCCTTGTACGACGCGCCGATGTCCATCACGATCACGTCGTTCGCGCCGATGAACCGGTCGTCGGCGTTGTAGTGCAGCGTGGTGGAGTTGGGGCCAGAGCCGACGATCGTCGCGAACGAGGGCCGGTCTGCGCCGTTGCGGCGGAAGGTGTACTCGATCAGCGCCTGTATCTCGAACTCGTTCATTCCCGGCTCGAGCGCAGCCATCGCCTCGCGGTGCGCGAGCACCGTGATGTCGACCGCCTGGCGAATCTGCCGCAGCTCGGCCTCGCTCTTCTTGCCGCGCGCCCGCTCGACCGCCTGGTTCACCGGCGTCACCTTGAGCGCCGAGTGCTTCGCGCGCAGCCGGTCGAACACCTGCGCGTCCGGGCTCCGCGCCTCAATGAGGGAGGACGCGCCCTCGGCCGATTCCCCGAGATCGCCCACCACCGACATCGGCACGCCGGCGGCGGCGAGCGAGTCGAGCACCTTGGGCAGCTCGTCGGCGCTGCGCCCGCTCATTCCCGTGAGCCTGGCGATCCCCTCGACGCCGAGCCGCGAGCCGGTCCACACCTCCCGGCTCGGCAGTCGCGGCTGCACGAACATCGTCGACGAGACGACCTGCCCGCCGCGCTTCACGACGACCAGCGCCGCGCCGGGCTCCTTGAAGCCCGTCAGATAGTAGAACGAGGGGGACTGATAGAAGCTCAGGTAGTCCTGCGACGGCTCGTGCGCACCGAGCGCGACGAGCGCGCCGTCGGACAGGCCCGCGACGAGCGCGGCGCGACGGGCGGCATATTCCTGCTGCGATTGTGCGCCGAGCATCGCGGGCACGAGGAGCAGGGACGAGACGAGACGGCGGATCACGAAGCCTCCTTCCGGAAAGATTCCGCGCTCAGCCGACGAGCACGGTGATGAGATACAGCACGAGCCCGACGAGGCCGCCCACCAGCGTGCCGTTGATGCGGATGAACTGCAGGTCGCGGCCGATCTGCACCTCGATCTTGCGCGACGCATCGGTGGCGTCCCACCCCTCGACCGTGCGGGCGATGAGCTCGGCGACCTCGGGACGATATTGATCTACCACGCCGAGGACCAGCCGTTCCAATGCGTCGTCGATGTCCTGCAGGAACTGCTCGCTCGCCAGCGCACGCTCCGCGATGCCGCCGAGTGCGCGCTCGAGCGGCTCGGGGGAGGGCGCGTCCGGCCCGGCATACTTCGCCAGCGATTGGCGCGCCGCGCCGAGCAGGGCGCCCGAGAGCTCGGCGACGGCCGGGTGCTCGAGCAGCCGCTCCTTGATCCCTTCGGCCCGCGCGATCGTCTCGGGCGAGTTGTGCAGCTTGTCGGTGAAGTCCTTCAGCGCGCGGTCGAACTGCGCGCGCAGCGGATGCGCGTCGTTCGCCGCGACGTCGTCGAGCGTGCGCCCGATGCCGGCGACGATCTTCTGATAGAGCTTGTCGTCCACGACGTTCGGCACCCACCACGGGCTCTCCTCGGCGATGCGCACGCGGATGAGGTCCTTGTTGTCGTGCACGACGCGGCTCACGAGCGTGACGAGCCGGTCGAGCATCTCCTGGTGCCGGTCGTCGGTGGTGGCGAGGGTGAGCAGGTCGCCGAGCAGCGGGGCGACGTGCGCCTTCCGGAGCTGCGCGACGAGCGTCGTGTGCACGCTGGCCTGCAGCTCCTCGTCGGGCATCGACTCGGCGGCGCGCGCCATCCCGCCGGCGATCGCGCGCGCGACGCGTGCCTGATGCGCGGGCTCGGACAGCCACCGTGCCGCGCGCTCGCCCAGCCGCATCCCCGCCAGCTGCCGCGCGATGACCTCGCGCGCGAGGAAGTTGTTGCCGACGAAGTTGCCGAGGCTGCGACCGATCCGGTCCTTGCGGTTCGCGACGATCGCCGTATGCGGGATCGGGATCCCGAGCGGATGGCGGAACAGCGCGGTCACGGCGAACCAGTCGGCGAGGCCGCCCACCATCGCTGCCTCCGACGTCGCGCGCACGAGCCGCATCCAGAACGGCGCGAGGTCCGGCCGCAGATGGATGATGACGCTCACGATCACGAACAGCACCGCGAACCCCGCCAGCAGCCCCGTCGCGCGGCGGCGCATGATGGCGTACTGGCGGGCCTTCTCGGTGTCCTCCTTTACGACGAGCATCGGTGGAAGTTAGGGGGATGTCGGCACTGCCACTGAAGTACCCAGTACTGACGTACGCGGTACCCGGTACCGGTGGCACGCTCCCGGAAATCCGGTCGGCCACCGAGCAGTGATGGTGCAGATCCCTCGACTGCGCTCGGGATGACGGCGGCGCTGGCGCTCGCCGTCATCCCGAGCGAGCGCAGCGAGTCGAGGGATCTGCACCTGAAGCCCCTTCCGGGAGCGTCCAGCGGGTACCGGGTACCGGGTACGTCAGTAGTACCGGGTACTTCAGTAGCCGTTCATCACTCGCACTACATACTCCCTCGCCTCCCGATCGAACCACGGCCCCTCCCCCGCCTCTGCGTTCTCCCGCAT
>DASTSX010000222.1:0-36980 GCA_035760455.1 Gemmatimonadaceae bacterium
GTGCCGCTCGAGGCGGGCGTCGTGAAGATCGACGGCGCACCCGTCGAGCATCGCGCGCGTCCCGTGCTGGCACGACGCCTTGCCGTCGTCACGCAGCGCGAGGAGCCCGCGTTCCCGCTCGGCGTGCGGCAGTACGTCGCGCTCGGCCGGTACCCGCACCTCGGGCTGTGGCGCGGACCGGCGCGCGAGGACGCCGACGCGATCGCGCGCGCCGTGGCGCGCACCGAGATCGAGCCGTACCTCGATCGCACCATCACGGAGCTGTCGGGCGGCGAATGGCAGCGCGTTCGACTCGCGCGCGCGCTCGCCCAGGGCGGGCGCTCGCTCGTGCTCGACGAGCCGACGACCTTCCTCGACGTCGGACACGAGATGGCCGTCTTCGAGCTGCTCGGCCGCCTGGCCGCCGACGGCATGGCGGTGCTGCTCGTCAGCCATCAGCTCAATCTCGTCGCGCGGTTCGCGCATCGCATGGTGCTGCTGCACCGCGGACGCGTGGCCGGTGCGGGCACCCCCGACGACGTCATGCAGGCGAGCCTGCTCGAATCCCTCTACGACTGGCCGCTGGTCGTGGCGCGCGACCCCGCCGTCGGCGCCCCCGCGATTGTCCCGCTTCGCTCGCGCCCGCGGTCCTGATGCGTCCTCCACCTTTCACTCACTCGATCGTCCCCATGGCTTCCGCTCGCCGCATCTCCGTCGTCGCCGCCGCCTGTCTCGTGCTTGCACACCGCACGGAGGCGCAGGAGGTCGCGCCCGATACCGCGCGCATCGCACCGGTCGTCGTCACCGCGACGCGCTCGCCCATCCCAGCCGGACGGACGCCCGCCGCGGTCACGGTCCTCGACGGCGAGCAGCTGCGCGCCGAAGGGATCACGACGGTCGCCGACGCGCTGCGCGCCGTTCCGGGGCTGTCGGTCGTGCCGTCCGGATCCTATGGCGGCGCCACGTCGTTGTTCATTCGCGGCGGAGAGAGCAAGTACGCCAAGATCCTCGTCGACGGCGTGCCGCTCAACGACGCCGGCGGAGCCTTCGACCTCTCCACGCTCTCCACCGACAATCTCGATCGCATCGAAGTCGTCCGCGGCCCGGCGAGCGTGTTGTACGGCTCGGACGCGATGGCGGGTGTCGTGCAGCTGTTCACCCGGCGAGGCGCGGGCGTCTTGCGCGGCGACGTCAGCGCGCGGGCCGGCGGTTTCGGCAGCCGCGACGTCGACGCGAGCGTGCGCGGCGGCGGCGATCGCGCGAGCTACTCGGTGGGCGCCGCACGGCACACGACCGACGGCTTCCAGGCGTTCAACAGCGGATTCCGCCAGAGCGTCGCGAGCGCGCTCGTCGGCACGCGCGTGGGGGAGCTCGACGCGAGTCTCTCCGCCCGGTTCGCCGATCGGGTGCTGCACTATCCGACGAACGGCTCGGGCGAGGTCGTGGACAGCAACGCCGTGCGCCGCGATGGTCGCCTCGCGCTCGGCCTCGACGCCGGGTATCGACTGTCGCCCCTCGTCACCGTCCGCGCTGCGCTCGCCTCGCACGACGTGCACGGCGTCAGCGAGAATCAGCCCGACAGCCCCGCCGACGACGGATACGCGTTCTCCACGAGCGATCGCTCGCGCCGGCGCAGCGGGGACCTGCGCGTCGAGGTCGTGCTCCCCGCCGACAGCAGGCTGACCGTCGGCGCGCAGGTCGAGCGCCAGTGGCAGGAGACAGCCACGACGAGCAACTTCGGCGACGACCTGCCGGCGCCGTCGTCGCGCCGGAGCACCGGCGGCTACGCGCAACTGCTCCTGTCGCCCATCGAGGATGCCACCGTCGCGCTCGGGGGCCGCTTCGAGCACAACGAGCAGTTCGGCGACTTCTGGACCTATCGCGCCGCCGCGAGCACGCGGCTGCCCACCGCGACGCGGCTGCGGGCCAGCGTCGGTACCGCGTTCCGCGAGCCGACCTTCCTCGAGACCGAGGGCAGCGGCTTCGTCATCGGCAACCGCGCGCTGAACCCCGAGCACGCCCTCAGCGTCGACGCCGGGGTGGAGCAGACGCTCGGCCCCGCCACCGTCGGCGCGACCTGGTTCGCCAACTCGTTCCGCGACATGATCGACTACAAGTACTCGGCGACCGAGCCGAACTACTTCAACCTCGCCCGCACGCGCGCGTCGGGGGTCGAGCTCGAGGGCCGGTTGGCGCTGCCCCAGGGTGTCCACGCGGACGTCGCGTTCACGCATCTCAGCGCTCGCGTCGTCGATCCCGGCACGAGCACCGCCGCGACGGCGACGTTCGCGCCCGGTTCGCGCCTCCTGCGCCGGCCGGCTCGAACGCTCGACGTCGGGGCCGGCTATCGGCGCGGCGGACACGGCGTCGAGCTGCGCGCCCTGCGCGTGGGGTCGCGCGAGGATGTGTATTACCCACCGGAGTTCGCGCCCGCACAGCGTGTCGCGCTCGCGGCGTACACGAGGGTCGACGTCTCGGGCGAAGCGCGACTCGTTCCGCTGCGATCGCCGGGCGGCGTCGTGGCCACGCTGCGCATCGAGAATCTGCTCGACAGGAGATACACCGATGCCGCCGGCTACAACTACGACTTCACTCGCACCGACGACGCCTCGCTTCGCCGCACCGGCTATCGTGCCGCAGGCCGTCGTCTGCTCGCCGGGCTCCGCGTGAGCTTCTGAGCCTCGGATGGCGCCGAGCTCGGTCGTTCGGCGCGACCGCGAGGTATCTTTCACGCATGGCGCTGCTCGCGACCGAAGCGATCGTCCTCCATGCGTTCGACTATCTGGAGTCGTCGCGCATCCTGCGCATCGTCACGCGCGAGGCGGGGGTGCGCAGCGTGCTGGCCAAGGGCGCGCGCCGCTCCTCGAGGCGATTCGGCAGCGCGCTGGACCTGTTCGCGCAGGGGAGCGCCCAGCTCTACGCGAAGCCCGGGCGCGATCTCGATACCCTGAGCGGGTTCGACGTCACCCGGGCCCGGGCGGAGCTGGCGGGAGATCTCGGACGGTTCACGGGTGCCTCGGCGGTCGCTGAGCTCACGCTGCGCTTCGGACGCGACGCCGCCGATCCGGGACTCTTCGACGCGGTGTCCGCCTCGCTCGATGCACTCGCCGGTGCGGCGCGCGAGGAGACGCTCGGCACCACGCTCGCCAGCGCCTGGCACATCGTCGCGGAGCTCGGCTTCGGCCCGGCCGTCGACGTCTGCGCCGAGTGTCATGCGCCCCTCGACGAGGATGCGACAGTCTTGTTCAGCCACCCCTCGGGCGGCGCACTGTGCGCGCGGTGCAGTCGGCTCGCGCCGGCGGGTCGTGTGCTGCCGCCCGACGCCCGCGCCGCCGTGCGCGAGTTCCTGGCGGGCCGCCGGGTGTCCGGGCTCGACGACGCGAGCGGCCGCGCGCACCAGCGACTCCTGCGCGAGTTCCTCACGGAGCACCTCACCGACGGCCGCCCGCTGCGCGCGATGGAGCTGTGGGAGGAATCGCGGTGGTGAACCGGAGCGCGCCATGATCCTCGGCACCGCGGGACACATCGATCATGGCAAGACCGCCCTCGTGCGTGCGCTCACCGGCGTCGACACCGATCGCCTGCCGGAGGAGAAGCGGCGCGGCATCACGATCGATCTCGGCTTCGCGCCGCTCCGCCTCGACGGCGTCGGCACGCTGGGCGTCGTGGACGTCCCCGGCCACGAGGCGTTCGTGCGCACGATGGTCGCCGGCGCCACCGGGATCGATCTCGCGCTTCTCGTGGTCGCCGCGGACGAAGGCGTCATGCCGCAGACGCGCGAGCACCTCGCCATCCTCCGCCTGCTCGGCGTGCGCGCCGGCGTCGTCGCGCTCTCCAAGATCGATCTCGTCGACGACGAGTGGCTCGCGCTGGTGCGCGACGACGTGCGCGCGGCGCTGTCCGAGGGGTCGCTCGCCGATGCGGAGATCGTCCCCGTCTCGAGCGTGACCGGTGAAGGGCTCCCCGAGCTGCGCGAAGCGCTGCGTCGAGTGGCGCGCGCCGTGCCCGCGCGTGGCGTCGAGGATCTCTTTCGCATGCCGGTCGATCGTGCGTTCACCATCCGCGGCACCGGCACGGTCGTCACGGGGACGGTGTGGTCGGGCACGCTCGTCCGCGACGCGACGATGCGGCTGTATCCATCGGGCGAGACCGTTCGGGCGCGCTCGCTCCAGGCCCACGGGCACACCGTCGAACGGATCGCCGCCGGCGAGCGCGCGGCCGTGGCGCTCGCCGGCGTGGAGCTCTCGCGCGTCGGCCGCGGCGCGGTGCTCGTCAGCGGCGAAGCATGGCGCCCGTCCGCCGTGATGCGTGCCGACGTCGCGCTCCTGGAGGCGCCGACGCGCTCGATCGGGCCGCGGAGCAGGCTTCGCCTTCATCTCGGGACGAGCGACGTCGGCGCGCGCGTCGTCGCGCTGGATGGTGCGCTCGAGCCGGGAGTGACGCGGCCCGCCCGCGTCGTGTTGGAGGAGTCCATCGTGGCGCGCGCCGGCGATCGCTTCGTCCTGCGTGGCGGCTCTCCCGTCGGTACCGTCGGCGGGGGCGTGATCACCGATCCCCTCGCGCCCGTGCGGTCGCGCGCGCTCACGCTCGTGGGCGAGGGGCCCGGCGCGGCGCTCGGACGTTTCCTCGACGAGGCCGGCGCGGCGGGCGTCGACGTCGCGCATCTGCCGATCCGGCTCGGCGTGGCCGCGCCGGCGCTCGACGCGTTGCTTCAGGGCGCCGGCGCGTGGCGGGTCGGCGCGCGCGTCTACCTGCCGAGCGCGCGCAACGCGATCGAGCGACAGCTGCTGGAGACGCTTGGCGAGCATCACGCGGCCAACCCGCTCTCCGAAGGTGCTTCCCGCCAGTGGCTTCGCACACGCGTCCGAGCCGCGGAGGCGGCGGTCGATGCCGTGCTCGACGACCTGGTGCGCGCCGGTCGCGTCGCGACGGTGCAGGGGGACGTGCGACTCGCGCACCACGCGCCACGACTGACCGACCGCCAGCGCACGATCGGCGACGACATCAGGGAGCGCGTCGTTGCCGCTGGCAGTGAGCCGCCGTCGCTCGACGAGCTGGCCGGCATGCTCGGTCGACCGGTCGAGGAACTCGCCGCGATCTGCCGGGTGCTCACTCGGGAGGGGAGTCTGGTCGCCGTGGAGGCTAACCGTCATTACGCGCCGACGAGTGTGACTCACCTCAGGAGCCTGCTGTCGGCCGGGATGAAGCCCGGAGTGGATTACGGGCCGGCGGAGTTGAGGGACTTGCTTGGAGTTACACGGAAGTTTCTCATACCATTCCTAGAGTATTGTGACCGTGAGGGTTACACGATTCGAAACGAGCTCGGCCGGCGGAAGCGGGGCACGGAATTGGCAGGTGGATGAGGTGTAAGTCGTGGCCTTTTCTTGACATGCAGCGTCATCATCCGTAGGTTCGCACCACCGGTAGTTCACCCATCACCCGTCACAGGAGCAGCACCAGGAATCCTGTCTCGTCAAACGGAGCACACATGTTCCACCGCTGGGCAGCACTTGCGCTCGTGCTCGCCCTTTGGTGCCTGGCGCCAGAGTCAGCGGCGGGGCAGTCGGCGCAATCCGATCAGCAGCCCCGAGGGCGTAAGTCCGGGACACTCGGACAGAACTATCCGAATCCCTTCAATCCGGAAACTCACATTCCCTTCTCGCTCGCGTGCGGAGAGGGGGTTGGGGGCGACCGCGTCGTATCCGTCCGCATCTACAACGTGCTGGCGCAGCTCGTCGCCATCCCCGTCGTGCAGGGGCGTGGCGAGCCGCTCGACAACATCAAGTTGCCGTGCGGAGACTACGTCGGTTACTGGGACGGCAAGGTTCGTCGCACGGGTCGCGAGGCCGCGTCGGGCATCTACATCTACGAGCTCGTCGTAGACGGCGAGCGCTCGGCGAAGAAGATGTTCATCGCGAAGTAATCGCGATCCCCCGCAAGGCTCGACCGAAGCGCCCTGGCCCACGGCCGGGGCGCTTTGTCGTTGCCTCCCGATTGCGCGAGCACGCTCGTCCGCCAAGCGACGTCGCGCGCCGGGTCCGCCACCGTCACGCCTCTTCGGCAGGCCCACGCCGGAGAAGCGCCGCATCGGCATTCTCGACTGCCAGCGCGGCGCGACCCACACGGCACCGCCGTTGCCCTTGATGCAGGCTCGATAGGGCACGACACTGGGTCGAAGCAACCCGAACGATGAGTCCGATGATCAACCCCGATCGGCTGACCGTGAAGTCCGGCGAAGCGCTCACCGAAGCGCAGGCCGAAGCGCGCCGGCTCGGCAACCCGATGGTCTACGACACGCACCTCCTCCATGTCCTCCTCGGACAGGACGAGAGCATCGTCGTGCCCGTGCTCCAGAAGCTCGGCGCCAGCGTCGCCGCGCTCCGCGAGCAGCTGCAGCGGGAGATCGCGCGGTACCCCAAGCAGAGCGACGCGCAGCCCACCTTCTCCCGTGAGCTCACCGCGGTGCTCGATCAGGCGGAGAAGGATGCGCGGGCGCTCGGCGACGAGTACGTGTCCACCGAGCATCTCCTGCTCGCGCTCACCGAGACCAAGGGCGCCGAGAGCCGCACGCTGCTCACGAACGCCAAGGTCACGCACAAGGCGCTCCTGGCGGCGCTCGAAGCCGTCCGCGGTTCGCATCGCGTCACCGACCAGACGCCGGAGAACCAGTACCAGGCGTTGCAGCGCTACACGCGCGATCTCACGGACGCCGCGCGCCAGGGCAAGCTCGACCCGGTGATCGGCCGCGACGAGGAGATCCGGCGCGTCGTGCAGGTGCTCTCGCGCCGTACCAAGAACAACCCGGTCCTGATCGGGGAGCCCGGCGTCGGCAAGACGGCCATCGTCGAGGGGCTGGCGCAGCGTATCGTCAACGGCGACGTGCCCGAGAGTCTCAAGAACAAGCGCCTGGTGTCGCTCGACCTGGGGGCGCTCATCGCCGGCGCGAAGTTCCGCGGCGAGTTCGAGGAGCGGCTCAAGGCGGTGCTCAAGGAGCTGACGGAGGATCCGAATCAGTTCGTCGTCTTCATCGACGAGCTGCACACGCTCGTCGGCGCGGGCAAGGCCGAGGGCTCCATGGACGCCGGGCAGATGCTCAAGCCGATGCTCGCGCGTGGCGAGTTGCGCGTCGTCGGCGCCACGACGCTCGACGAGTATCGCAAGCACGTCGAGAAGGACGCCGCGCTCGAGCGGCGCTTCCAGCCGGTCTACGTCGGTGAGCCGTCGGTCGAGAGCACGATCGCCATCCTGCGTGGCCTCAAGGAGCGCTACGAGGCGCACCACGGGGTGCGCGTCACGGACGGAGCCGTGATCGCCGCGGCGACGCTCTCGCATCGCTATATCGGTGATCGCTTCCTCCCCGACAAGGCGATCGACCTTCTGGACGAAGCCGCGTCGCGGCTGCGCATCGAGATCGACTCCATGCCCCAGGAGATCGACGAGGTCGAGCGGCGTGTCATGCAGCTCGAGATCGAGCGCACGGCGCTCAAGAAGGAGAAGGACCCCGCATCGGTCGAACGTCGCGAGACGATCGAGCGCGAGCTGGCCGAGTTGAAGGAGCGCTCCGCCGCCATGAAGGCGCAATGGCAACAGGAGAAGGAGACCCTGGGAGCGGTCGGCAAGATCAAGCAGCAGATCGAGCAGGCCCGCGTCGAGGCGGAGCAAGCGTCGCGCGCGGGCGACCTCGCGAAGGCAGCGGAGATCAGCTACGGCCGCATCCCGCAGCTCGAGCGCGAGATGAAGGAGGCCGAGTCGAAGCTCGCGAGCCACGATGGCCGCCCGCAGTTCCTCAAGGAGGAGGTCGGCGCGGAGGACATCGCCGAGGTCGTTGCGCGCTGGACGGGCATCCCGGTCACACGGATGATGGAGGGAGAGCGCGAGCGGCTGACGAAGCTCGACCGCGAGCTCGCGCGCCGCGTCGTCGGACAGGACGAGGCCGTGCAGGCGGTCGCCAACGCGGTCCGGCGCTCGCGCGCGGGGCTGCAGGACCCCAACCGCCCGATCGGCTCGTTCATCTTCCTCGGCCCGACGGGCGTCGGGAAGACGGAGACCGCGCGCGCGCTCGCCGAGTTCCTGTTCGACGACGAGCAGTCGATGGTGCGCATCGACATGTCCGAGTACATGGAGAAGCACGCCGTCGCCCGGCTGATCGGCGCGCCCCCCGGCTACGTCGGCTACGAGGAGGGCGGCCAGCTCACGGAAGCGGTCCGGCGCCGTCCGTATTCCGTGATCCTCTTCGACGAGATCGAGAAGGCGCATCCGGACGTGTTCAACATCCTGCTCCAGATCCTCGACGACGGCCGGCTCACCGACTCGCAGGGGCGCACCGTGGATTTCCGCAACACGGTGATCATCATGACGTCCAACATCGGGAGCACGTTCATCCTCGAGCATGCGAGCGACGACTGGGCGTTCGTCGAGGCGCAGGTCACGCAGGCGATGCGCGGGCACTTCAAGCCCGAGTTCCTCAATCGCGTCGACGACATCATCATCTTCCGTCCGCTCGGCGCCGAGCAGATCGAGCACATCGTGGGACTCCAGCTGCAGCGGTTCGAACGGCTGCTCGCGGATCGGAAGCTGTCGCTCGAGGTGACCCCTGGGGCGCGTCGACTGCTCGCCGAGGAGGGATACGATCCGGCGTTCGGCGCCCGGCCGCTCAAGCGTGCGATCCAGCGGTTGATCCAGAATCCACTCGCGATGCAGATCCTCGAGGGGAGGTTCCAGGAGGGCGATCGCATCCTCGCGAAGCAGGGCGACGGTGGAGCGCTCGTCTTCGAGCGCGCCGAGTCGGGGAGGGAGACCCCCGCCGACGCGCCCGAGCCCGCGGGGGTGTGATGCGCCTCCTGCGTGCCGTCGGATGAGCGCGGAGGGCGCGCGCGCGACGGATCTCGAATGGATGCGGGCCGCCCTCGCCGAGGCGCGTGCGGCGGCGGCCGAGGGCGACGTTCCCGTCGGTGCGGTCGTCGTCCACGAGGGCGTGGCGATCGCGCGCGCCGCTAACCGCACCGTCCGTGACCAGGATCCGACGGCGCACGCGGAACTGCTCGCCATCCGCGCGGCGAGTGCGGCGCTCGGCCGCTGGCGTCTCGATGATTGCACGCTCTTCGTCACGCTCGAGCCGTGCGCGATGTGCGCCGGCGCGATCGTGCTCGCGCGCGTCGCGCGCGTGGTGCTTGGCGCGTGGGATCCGAAGGCGGGGATGGTCGGATCCGTCGCCGATCTGCTTCGCCATCCGCGGCTCAACCACCGCGCGGAGGTCGCCGGCGGCGTGCTCGAGGTCGAGTGCGGCGATCTGCTGCGCGAATTCTTCGCCGAGCGGCGGCGCAGCGGATTCGTTGACACCCCTCCGGCCGTCGGCTAAATTTTCCGGCTGCTCCGGACAGGTGGCTGAGTGGTTGAAAGCACCGGTCTCGAAAACCGGCGTACCGGCAACGGTACCGTGAGTTCGAATCTCACCCTGTCCGCTCGAACAACCGCACGACGTCAGCGCGCTGGATCGGCGATCGCGCCGCCAGCGCGCTTGGCTTGATGGGACCGCAAATCGAAAGCTGGGACGGGTGGCCGAGTGGTTTAAGGCGCACGCCTGGAAAGTGTGTGTACGTGAAAGCGTACCGTGGGTTCGAATCCCACCCCGTCCGTGAACATACGCCCCCCGCGAGGCTCTCCGTCTCGCGGGGGGCGTCGCGTGCCGGGTTCCGCGGCGCGCTCGTCGGCTACCGCTTGTCCTGCGGCGACCCGACCACGACGATCTCGAACGGCCCCACGCCGTGCAGCTGGATCGCCGTGCGCCCTTTTGCGCCGCCGAAATGGGGATGCTTGCTCTCGATGAAGAGGTAGTCGCCGGGCTGATACGTCGTCAGCCGCGACTCGTCGGCTTTCTCGCCCATCGCGAGGAGAAATTGTCCCTCGAGCACGCTGAGGTTCTCGGCGACGGGGTGCCAGTGCGGGGGAAAGCGGTAGCCGTCGTTGAAGCGGAGCCGAACGACGTACGGCTTTCCTGCGGCAGCGGGATCGCCTCGAACTACGGCGATCTCCATCCCGCTGTCGAAGCCGGTCGGCTGGATCGGCGCCCACGCCAGGCTCGACGCGCGCACCGTGGCGATCGCGCTGTCCTTGGAACTGGCCATGCCGGTCTGCTGCGCGCCCACGGGTACCGTGATCAGGAGCAGCGCGATCAGCGTCTCGACCCACCGCGAACGATTGTCCATGTCCCCTCCTCCGACGCACTCGGCGTCGTTGCGATGCAACACGATGGTATGAAGCTGCGAGGGATGGTGATGTTCTACCGCCCGCAGGGTCGCCGTGTCAAGGCGCACCAGCCGGCGCCCGAAGCGCGCGCGGCAGACTCCGCTTCTATTTCCCATGGCCGCCGGCCATATTGCCTCCCCATGACCGACCGCCAGACCATCGTCCTCGACGCGCGCGCCATGGACCGTACGCTGCGTCGGATGGCCGACGAGATCGTCGAGCTGAACGACGGGACGGACGACCTCATCATCGTTGGCATCCAGCGCCGCGGCGTGCAGCTCGCGGCGCGCATCGTGTCGTCGATCCGCGAACGCGAGAAGGCCGACGTGCCCAGTGGCGCGCTCGACATCACGCTCTACCGCGACGACCTCCAGACAGTGGGACCACGTCCCGTGGTCGGGCCGACCGACCTCCCGTGGGCGATCGACGGGAAGCACGTCGTGATCGTCGACGACGTGCTCTACACGGGCCGGACGGTGCGTGCCGCGCTCGACGAGCTCGCGGACTTCGGCCGGCCGAAGCGGATCGCGTTGGCCGTGCTGATCGACCGCGGGGGACGCGAGCTTCCCATCCACGCCGACGTCGTGGGCAAGACGCTCGAGGTCGCGCCGCGAGATCGCGTCGACGTCCTCGTCAACGAGCTCGACGAGCGTGATGCCGTGATCCTCGCCGGCGCGACGTGATGGGATCGCTCGGGAAGGATCTGCTCGGACTGGAGCACCTCTCGGGCGATCAGATTCGCCTCATCCTCGACACCGCCGAGCCCTTCAAGGAGATCAGCGAGCGCGCCATCAAGAAGGTGCCCACGCTGCGCGGCTCGACGATCGTCAATCTGTTCTTCGAGGCCTCGACCCGCACGCGCGTGTCGTTCGAGTTCGCCGAGAAGCGCCTCTCGGCCGACACCGTCAACGTCGCCGCCTCGGGGTCGAGCGTGAGCAAGGGCGAGACGCTGGTCGACACGGCGCGCAACCTCGAGGCGATGCGGATCGACATGGTCGTCATCCGCCACGGGGCGTCGGGCGCGGCACAGTTCCTCGCCGAGCGCATCGAGTCCAACGTCATCAACGCGGGCGACGGCACGCACGAGCATCCCACGCAGGGCCTGCTCGACCTGCTCACCCTGCGCGACCACTTCGGAAAGCTCGAGGGGTTGAAGATCTGCATCTGCGGCGACGTGCTGCACTCGCGCGTCGCGCGGTCGAACATCTGGGGGCTCACGAAGATGGGCGCCGAGGTCGGCGTCTGCGGGCCGCGGTCCCTCCTCCCGAACGCGATCGACGAGCTGGGCGTGACGGTGTTCTCGCGCGTCGAGGACGCGATTCAGTGGGCCGACGCGCTGAACGTGCTGCGGCTGCAGCTCGAGCGCATGCAGGCGGGCTACATTCCGTCGCTGCGCGAGTACAACCGCGTGTTCGGCATCTCGCGCGAGCGGCTCGACCGTGCACCGAAGGACCTGCTCATCCTCCATCCGGGCCCGATGAACCGGGGCGTCGAGATCGACTCCGACGTCGCCGACGGGCCGCACAGCGTGATCCTCAACCAGGTGACGAACGGCGTGGCCGTACGCATGGCGGTGCTCTATCTCCTCGCGGGCGGACGCCCGGAGCTGGCCGAAGCCGCGAAGGGGGGCCGATGAGCCCCGTCGCGAAGCCGCGCATGCTGCTCCTCCGCGGCGGTCGCATCCTCGACCCCTCGCAGAACCTGGACGAGACGGGCGACGTGCTGCTGTCCGGCGGTGTCGTGGAAGGCGTCGGCCGTCTGGGCGAGGTGCGCCGCGACGGCGACGAGCTCGAGACGATCGATTGCGTAGGCCGCGTCGTGAGCCCGGGCTTCATCGACGTGCACTGCCATCTCCGCGAGCCGGGACGTGAGGAGGTCGAGACGATCGCCTCCGGCGCCCGCGCGGCGGCGGCGGGCGGGTTCACCGCGGTGTGCGCGATGCCGAACACGGATCCCGTCACCGACAATCAGGCGGCGGTGGGCTTCATCCTGAGCCAGGCCCGCCGCGCGGCGGCGGCGCGCGTGTACCCCATCGGCGCGATCTCCATCGGCGAGAAGGGCGAGACGCTCGCCGAGTTCGGCGAGATGGTCGGCGCCGGCGCCGTGGCCGTGAGCGACGACGGCAAGCCGGTCGTGAGCGCACAGCTGATGCGCACCGCGCTCGAGTACGCGCGCACCTTCGGCATTCCCGTCGCCGACCACTGCGAGGAGCCGACGCTCGCGGCGGGCGGCGCGATGAACGAGGGGCTCACCAGTGCTCGGCTCGGTCTGCGCGGCATTCCCGCCGAGGCCGAGGAGATCATGGCGATCCGCGACATCCTCCTCGCGCGGCTCACGGGTGGCCACATCCATCTCTGCCACATGAGCACGCGCGGCTCCGTGGAGCTCATCCGCTGGGGAAAGGAGCGCGGCATCAACGTGACGGCGGAGGTGTGCCCGCATCACCTCTCGCTCACCGACACCGCGGTCGAGGGCTACGACACGAACGCGAAGATGAACCCGCCCCTCCGCACGCAGGCCGACGTCGAGGCGCTGCAGGCGGCGGTGCAGGATGGGACGATCGACGTCATCGCGACCGATCACGCGCCGCATCACTACGACGAGAAGGAGCGCGAGTTCGCCGATGCGCCGAACGGCATCGTCGGGCTCGAGACGGCGTTGGCGGTCAACCTGACGTGGCTCGTGCATTCGCGGATCGTCGGCCTGCCGTTGCTCGTGGAGCGCATGTCGTGCGCGCCGGCGCGACTGTTCAAGCTGCCGGGGGGCACGCTGCGAAAGGGCGCGCTCGCCGACGTCACCGTGTTCGATCCCGACGCCGAGTGGACGGTCGATCCGGCGCGCTTCGCCTCGAAGGGGCGCAACACGCCGTACGCGGGGCACACGCTGCGCGGCCTCGTCGAGCTGACGGTCGTCGACGGGCGCGTGATCCATCGCCGGACGGGCTAGCGGCGTCATGTCGCGGCAGTCGATCGCCGAGCAGATCGTCGCCGTCTGCCGTCGGCTGTACGATCGGGGGCTGATCGCCGGTCAGGACGGCAACGTCAGCGTGAGGCTCGGAAGCGGGCACATCCTCGTCACCCCCGCCGGCCTCTCCAAGGTGGACGTCACGGCGGCCGCGCTCGTCGAGCTGACCCCGGAGGGTCGGCAGGTGACCGAGGGGCTTGGCGCCTCGTCCGAAGTAGGGATGCATCTGCGCATCTACCGCGAACGGCCGGACGTTCGTGCGATCGTGCACGCCCATCCGCCCGTCGCGACCGCGTTCGGCGTCGTGGGCCGCGATTTCATGGACGCGGTGCTTCCTGAAGTTATCTTCCACCTCGGCCGCGTTCCGTTGGTGCCGTTCGCACTACCTGGCACTCCCGCTCTGGGGGACGCCATGGCGCCTTATCTCGCCGAGCACGATGCCTTTCTGCTGGCCAGCCACGGCGCCACGACCGTCGGGCCGACATTGCGCCTGGCGCATCAGCGTATGGAGAGCCTGGAGCATGCGGCGCGCATCCTGTGCGCGGCGTCGCAGCTCGGAGCCGTGACGCCGCTGCCACCGGAGCACGTCGCCGCCCTCCAACGGGCACGAGCGGCGGCACGGGCCGGATGGGAAGCGGACGGCGCACGCATGGACGTCGAGGAGGACGAATGAGCGACGAGAAGCAGGAACACCACGACACGGGCGCCGATGCCCGGGGCGGCGCGGGGGACGATTCCTCCCTCACGCTGGTCGAGTCGCTCATGGCCGAGCGGCGGAAATACGAGCAGTGGTTGGCCGCGCTCGAAGCCCGTCGCGACAGCACGCCGGACCGCGTCTTCACACGCGTCCACGCGGACTATCACGACCGGCTCGAAGCCGTCGTGGAGCACCTGAAGGAGCACACCGAGGGCCTGCGCGCCGAGCTCGCATCGCTGACGCTGCGTCTGACGGCGATCGAGGAGGAGCAGCAGCAGCGGCGCGACGAGCGCGCCGAGGCCGAGCTGCGCGCGCACGTCGGCGAGCTCTCGCCGCAGGCGTGGGCGCAGGTCGCGGCCGAAGCGGATGGATCGATCGAGGGGCTCACGGCCAAGCATGCGGAGCTGGAGAGCGAACGGCGAAAGACGCGCGAGCTCCTCAACGAGGCAGAGCGTCCGACGCCGCCGCGCACCGCGCCGGCCGTGAAGGCGGCGCCAGCCGAGGCCGTGGCGGCGCCCGCGCCGCCGCGCGTCGAGCCCAAGCGCGAGGAGGCGCCGCCCGTGCAAGCGTCGCCCGTGCAGGCGCCCGCGGCTGCCCCTGTGCCCGTTCGCGAGGTCGCGGCGCCCGCGCGTGCAGCGGCCGCTCCGAGCCCGAGCGAGGTCCCCGCCGAGCTTCCGCCCCAGGTGATCGCCGCCGAGGCGCGCCTCGCCGAGGCGGCCAGCGCGTCGGCGGCGTCGGCCGATCGCCGCGAGGCGGACGTCACGCCGCCGCCGACACAGCGCGCGGACGCGAGCCGCCTGTCGGGCGAGACGACCGGGACGTTCGACGAGCTCGCCTTCCTCAGCTCCGTCGTCGACACGCCGGCCGGTGTGGTCGACGTGCCCCCGGCCGACCGCCCCGACGAGCGCGCCCGGCGCGACAGCTTCGCGCAGCGTGCCTCGGACGAGGACATCGTGAACCTCGCCAACGATCCGGACGCGACGCTGCATGGCGCTGGATCGGGCCGCTCGGCCGGATCGCCACTCGCCATGAACGTGTCGGGGAACATCCCGATCGTGATCAAGGACAAGAGCAGCGAGGCCGCGAAGTCGCTGAAGTGCGGCGAGTGCGGGGCGATGAACTACCCGACGGAGTGGTACTGCGAGCGCTGCGGCGCCGAGCTCGCGTCGCTCTGAGGTGGCCGGAACGACGAAGCGCCGGTCGGCAGCGATGCCGACCGGCGCTTTCTCGTTCGAGCCCGACTCAGGCCGTGGCGGCCTTGGTGAGGTGGCTCTTCTGACGCGCCGCGAGGTTCTTGTGCACGAGGCCCTTGCGAGCCGCGCGGTCGAGCAGGCTGATGGCCGCGGACCGCTCGTCGGCGGTGGCCGTCGGCGCCTTGGCCTTCTTCAACGCCGTGCGAAGCGCGGAGCGCTGCGCGCGGTTGCGCACGGTGGCGGCGCGCGACTTCCGCATGTTCTTCTTCGCGGATGCGATATTCGGCACGAAAAAACTCTCCAGAAAATTCGGTAGGACTCGCGATCGTCGCGAACCCCCAAGCTACCGGCGGACGCGAGCGAAGTCAAGCTGGGACAGCGCTTTACTCTCCTCGGGGCCGCCACTACCTTACGCCCGTCGCGCACCCCTGACCCGCAGGGAGCCGCCGCCCTTGCCCGCCGCCGTTGCAGATCATCCAGAAGATCCTGTTGTATGCGCCGGTCCTGCTGTTCTCGGTCATCGCGCACGAGATCGCGCACGGCTGGGCGGCACTCCGGCAGGGCGACCGCACCGCGCTCGACGCGGGTCGGCTCACGTGGAACCCGAAGCCCCACATCGATCCCTTCTTCACCATCCTGCTCCCGCTCATGACCATCGCTGGCTCGATGGCGGCGGGCGCACGACCGATGGTGTTCGGCGGGGCGAGGCCCGTGCCGGTGGATCCGCGCAACTATCGGCATCCGCGGCTCGGCGACATCATCGTGTCGCTCGCCGGGGTCGCCACCAACGCGCTGATCATCGTCGCCTGCGTGCTCCTCTTCGCGCTCGCCGGTGCGCTGGGTAGCGCGGCGCCCGCGCTGCTCGGTACGCTCGGCATCGTGCAGGCGATGTGCGTGATCGGCGTGGAGCTCAACACGGTGTTGATCGCCTTCAACCTGCTGCCGATCCCGCCGCTCGACGGCTCGCACGTCTTCAAGTATCTGCTTCCGGGGCCGCTCGCGAGGCAGTACGAGCACTTCGGTCGCTTCGGGCTGCTCGCGCTGATCGCCCTGCTCGCGTGGGGCGAGCGATTCCTGTATGCGTGGATGTCGCCCTTCAGCAGCGTGGCGCAGCGCATGTTCGCGCTGGTGCAGGCGGGGTGGCTGCCGTCGACGGGGCAGTGGGTACAATGACCGGGACCGCGGCATTCCCGTGGGCCGCGCCCGACGCGCCCGCGCCGCCACCGTCGTTCGTCATCGAGCTCACCGAGTTCTCCGGGCCGCTCGACCTCCTGCTCACGCTCATCCGCGAGGAGCAGGTCGACATCTACGACATCCCGATCGCACGCATCGCGGAGCAGTTCGTGCTGCGCATCCGCACGCTCCAGCTCAACGAGGCGGCGGACTATCTCGAGATGGCGGCGCGACTGCTCCGCATCAAGGCACAGATGCTGCTCCCGCGCGCCGACGGCGAAGAGGCGTGGGACGATCCGCGCGCGGAGCTGGTGCGCCGGCTGCTCGAGTATCAGCAGATGCGCGAGGTCGTGGACGTGCTCGAGCGCGCGGGGGAGGATCGTCGCAATCGCTTCGCGCGCGCGTACGTCCCGCAGGCGCCCGCGCCGCCCGAGGCACCGCTCGCCCTCTCGCTGAGCGAGCTGCTCGCCGCCGTCGATCGCATCCTGCGCGTCGCGCGCGATCCGGCCATCCACGACGTCATCCCGCGCGCGATCGACGTGCCTGGCGCCATCGTCGTGATCCGCGACCTGCTCGCGATCCGTGCCCGCGCGCGATGGACCGACCTCGTGCCCTACGGCGCCGAGCCGTGGCAGGTCCTGTCGACGCTTCTCGGCCTGCTCGAAATGGCGAAGCTCGGCGAATGCCGGGTCGAGCAGCCGCGCCCCTTTGCCAACGTGGAGATCACGCGTGACGCCGCTAGCGAAGCTGCTTGAGGCCGCGCTGTTCGCCAGCGCGCGGCCGATCCCGTCCGAGGAGCTGGCCGCGCTCGATCCGGAGGCGTCGAAGGCGGCGCTCGCCGCCGCGCTCGACGAGCTGCGGGAGCACTACGACGTGGACGGCCATGGCGTCGAGCTGGTGGAGATCGGCGGTGGATGGCAGATCCTCACGCGGTCCGAGTACACGGAAGCGATCGAGCGCGCGCAGCTCGCCGCGCGGCCGGCGCGCCTCAGCGCGGCGGCGTTGGAGACGCTCGCCTTGATCGCGTACCGCCAGCCGATCGGCCGCGCCGAGATCGAGGAGATCCGCGGCGTGTCGGTGGGCAGCGTGCTCAAGTCGCTGCACGAGCGCGGGCTGATCGACGTCGTCGGCCGCGGCGAGGGGATGGGTCGCCCGCTGCTCTACGGGACGACACCGATCTTCCTCGAGTACTTCGCGCTTCGCCACCTCGAGGAGCTGCCGCGCGCCGACGAGCTGGCCGTCGCGCTTCGCGCCGAGCCGAGGACGGTCTGATGTCGGAGCCGATGCGCATCCAGCGCGCGCTGGCGCGCGCCGGCGTGCTGTCGCGCCGCAAGGCCGAGGAGCTCGTGGCCAACGGGCGCGTCACGGTCAACGGCGCGCCGGCGAAGGTGGGGCAGAGCGTCGATCCGGACCGCGACGTCATCATGGTGGACGGGGCCCGCATCGAAGCCCCGGCGCCGCTCGAGTGGTTCCTGCTGCACAAGCCGGCGGGGGTCATCACCTCGCGCGCGGACCCGGAGGGCCGGCGGACGGTGTTCGACCTCGTCCCCAAGCGCCCCGGGCTCACCTACGTCGGCCGGCTGGACTACCTCACGGAGGGGGCGCTCCTCCTCACCACCGACGGCACCGCGGCCCACCGGCTCACGCATCCCAGCCGGAAGCTCGAGCGGACCTACGTCGCCTCCGTCCTCGGCGACGGCGAGGCCGCCATCGAGCAGGCCAAGCATGGGGTCGAGCTCGAGGACGGTGTCGTGAAGCCGAAGCGCCTGCGCGGCGAGAAGATCGGCCGCGGGCGCTGGGAGCTGACGATCACGATCGCCGAGGGAAAGAACCGCGAGATCCGCCGACTCTGCGAGGCGCTCGGGTTACAGGTGGACCGACTCGTGCGTGTGAAGTTCGGTCCCGTCGAGCTTGGCGATCTCCCCGTCGGCAAGGTGCGGTCGCTCACCCGAGCCGAGATCAAGGCGCTGGGGAAGATCTAGCCGGGCGGGAGCATCGATCCGCTGTTGGTGTAGTGTCCCTGACATCGCCTCACCGCTCAACCGGTTCTCTCCCTCATGGCCACACAAGTCTCGTCGAGTGCCGATGCCCGCCTGATCCAGGACGTCAGCCGGCAGGTCGCGCTGCGTGTCGTCGGACAGGAGTACATGATCGACCGGCTGCTCATCAGCATCCTCACCGGAGGCCACGTGCTCCTCGAGGGGGTGCCGGGCCTGGCGAAGACGCTGACCGTGCGCACGCTCGCGGAGACGATCTCGACGAGCTTCTCGCGCATCCAGTTCACCCCGGACCTCCTCCCGGCCGACGTGATCGGGACGCAGATCTACGATCAGTCGACCGGCAAGTTCATGGTGAAGAAGGGGCCGATCTTCGCCAACATCATCCTCGCCGACGAGATCAACCGCGCACCGGCGAAGGTGCAGGCCGCGCTGCTCGAGGCGATGCAGGAGAAGCAGGTGACGATCGGCGGGACGACGTACAAGCTGGAAGAGCCGTTCCTCGTGCTGGCGACCCAGAACCCGATCGAGCAGGAGGGGACGTACCCGCTCCCCGAAGCGCAGGTCGACCGGTTCATGCTCAAGCTGCGCGTCGGCTATCCGACGCGCGACGAGGAGCGCGAGATCATGCGGCGCATGGCGAGCGGCCACGCCATCGACGTGCGGCACGCGGCGACTCCGGAGGCGATCCTCGAGGCGCGCGGGCGGATCGCCGAGCTGTACATGGACGACCGCATCGTGGACTACATCGTCGACATCGTGCACGCGACGCGCGAGCCCGCGGCGGCCGGCCTCAAGGATCTCGTGCCCCTGATCGAATTCGGCGCCTCTCCCCGCGCGACGATCGCGCTGGCCCAGGCGTCGCGCGCGCACGCGTTCCTGCGCGGGCGTGCATTCGTGACTCCCGACGACATCAAGGCGATTGCGCCCGACGTGCTGCGCCATCGCGTCCTGACGACCTACGAGGCGGAAGCCGAGGAAGTCACGAGCGACGAGATCGTCCGCCGGGTCCTGGCCAAGGTCGAGAGTCCGTGAGCAAGTCGCCCGGCGTCTCCCCCGAGGTGCTCCGGCAGGTGAAGCTGCTCGAGCTCCAGACGCGCGGGCTGGTGAACTCGCTCTTCACGGGCGAGTACCGCTCCGTGTTCAAGGGGCAGGGGATGGAATTCGCCGAGGTGCGCGAGTACCAGGCGGGCGACGAGGTGCGCTCGATCGACTGGAACGTCACGGCGCGCATGAGCCGCCCGTTCGTGAAGCGCTACATCGAGGAGCGCGAGCTGACGGTCATGCTGGCGGTCGATCTCTCCGGATCGGAGCGCTTCGGCACGCGCGCGCGATTCAAGAGCGAGCTCGCGAGCGAACTGGCGGCGGTGCTGGCGATGTCGGCGATCCGCAACAACGACCGCGTGGGCGCGGTGCTCTTCACCGACCGCATCGAGCACGTGGTGCCGCCGCGCAAGGGACGGCGCCACGCGCTGCGCCTCATGCGCGACCTGCTCGTCTTCGAGCCGGTCGGCTGCCGCACCGATCTGCCCGCGGCGCTCGAGTACACCATGAAGATGCTGCATCACAAGTCGATCATCTTCGTCGTGTCCGACTTCCAGGCGGAGAACCTCGAGCATCCACTCAAGCTGCTCGCCCAGCGACACGACGTCGTCGCGGTGACGGTCGACGATCCCAGCGAGCAGGCGCTGCCCGACATCGGGCTCGCCCGCTTCGTCGATCCCGAGACGGGCGCGACGATCGACATCGACACGAGCGATCCCCGCGTGCGCGAGCAGTTCGCCGCGTCCGTGGACGAGGAGGTCAACGCGCGCCGGCGGCTGCTGCGCCGGCTGGCCATCGACGAGATCCCCGTGCACACGGACGGCACCGTCGTCGAGCCGCTCATCCGCTTCTTCCGAGCGCGCGAGACGCGCGCCCGCCGGCGATGAGCGCTCTGCGCGCCGCGTGCTGCGCGGCACTGCTCGGCGGTGGTGCGACGGACGCGTTCGCGCAGGCGGGCGCCGCGGTCCCCGCGACGTCGACGATCACCGTGCAGGCGGGAGCGGCCGTGGACCGCGATACGGTGACGGTCGGGGACGTCGTGCGCCTGACGGTGCGCGTGCGCGCGCCGCTGGGCGCGACGGTGAGCTTTCCGACGGGCCTCGACTCGCTCGCGCCGGTGCAGGCGCTCGAGCCGCCCGTCGTGCGGGACGGCGCCGACTCCACCGTCGTCGATCGCATCGCGACGTACCGGCTGTCGGCGTGGGACGTCGGGCCGCAGCCGATCCGGCTCGGTGACGTGGTGGTGCAGGCCGACGACGGCGACCGGCGCGTGGTGCTCACGCTGCCGCGGCTGTTCGTGCGCAGCGTGCTGCCGGCGGACAGCGCGCAGCGCGTCCCGAAGCCGGCGCGCGACCTGCTCGGCGTACGCGCCCCGATCCCCTGGTGGTGGTGGGCGCTGGCGGCGCTCGCCGCGCTCGCGCTCGGGCTTCTCATCTGGTGGTGGATCCGCCGGAGCCGCCGGGCGATGCGTCCGACCGGCGATCCGTTCGCCGATGCCGAGGCCGCGTTCGTGCGCATCGAGCGGTTGCGGCTGCCCGAGGCGGGCGAGCCGGGCCGGCACGCCGCGCTGATGACCGACGTCCTGCGCCGCTACCTCGCCGCGCGGCTGGAATCGGCCTCGCTGGCGCAGACCAGCGGCGAGCTGCTCGCCGCGATGCGCGGCGTGTCAACCGTGCCGTTCGACCGGCTGCGACGACTGCTCGGCGAGGTCGATCCGGTGAAGTTCGCCGCCGCGCCGCTCGCCGCGTCGCGCGCGCGGGAGCTGGGCGACGAGGCGAAGGCGATCGTGCGCGAGGAGCACGCCCGCGCGGCGGCGGCCGCGGCACCGGAGAAGGCGGCGGCATGACGGATCTCCGCGCCCTGCAATTCGAGTCGCCCTGGTGGCTGCTGCTCCTGCTGCTCCTGCCGGCGTGGTGGCTGCTCGCGCGCTCGCGCACGCCGGCGGCGATCGTGTTCTCGCGCGTCGGCGTCCTCGCACGCGGCCCGCGCGCCGGTCGCGGGCTGGCGCGCCTGCTCGCGCTGCTCCGCAACCTCGCGCTCGTCGCGGGCGTCGTCGCCCTCGCGCGGCCCCGTGCCGGCGCGCATGCGGTGACGTCGACGTCCGAAGGGATCAACATCGTCGTCGCGTTCGACATCTCGAGCTCGATGCTCGCGCAGGACTTCCAGCCGCAGAACCGGCTCGAGGTCGCGCGCGAGCGCATCAAGTCGTTCGTGAAGGCGCGATCGTCCGACCGTATCGGCATCGTCGCCTTCTCGGGTGAAGCACTCACCCAGGTGCCGCTCACGACCGACTATCCGGTGGTGCAGGCGGCGCTCGACAACCTGCAGCCCGGCCAGCTCGAGGACGGTACGGCGATCGGCACGGCCATCGCCACCGCCGCCAACCGGCTGCGCGACGCACCGGGCAAGTCGAAGGTGATGATCCTGCTCACCGACGGCGTCAACAACCGCGGCTCGATCGATCCGCGCACCGCGGCGAAGGCCGCGTCGGCGTTCGGCATCCGCATCTACGGCATCGGCGTCGGGACCGAAGGGATGGCGCCGGTGCCCGTCGGTCGAGGGCTGTTCGGGCTGCGCTACGAGATGCAGAAGGTCGAGATCGACGACGCGCTGCTCACCGACGTCGCCAACGCGACCGGCGGCCGCTACTTCCGCGCCCGCGACCCGGCGGCGCTCCAACGCATCACCGAGCAGATCGACGCGCTCGAGCGCGCGCCGGTGCGCAGCCGGACGTACGTGCAGTACGCGGAGCTGTTCCGCTGGCCGCTCTCCATCATGTTGATCGCCGTCGCCGCCGAGCTGCTGCTCGGCGCGTGGAAGGGCCGGCTGCCGTGATGCCGCTGCTCGACGCGATCGAGACGCCGTGGCTGCTCGCCGTCGCCGTGGCGCTGCCGGTGCTGTTCTTCTTCCTGCTTCGCCGGGCGCGCGCCGAGCGGACGCGCCGGCTGCAGCGACTCGGCACCCTCGCGGTGGTGCGCCGACTCGTTCCGCCGAACGTGCTCGCGACGAGCGGGTGGCGCGCGGCGCGGCTGGGCACGGCGGCACTCCTCGCCGGCATCGCGCTCGCCGGCCCGCGCTGGGGCTTCGAGCGGACGACCGTGCGGTCGACCGGCGTGGATCTCGTGCTCGCCGTGGACGCGTCGCTGTCCATGCTCGCCACCGACGAGCGGCCGAGCCGCCTCGAGCGCGTGAAGCAGGAGATCCGTCGGCTGCGCGCGCTCAGCCCCGGCGATCGCGTCGGGCTGCTCGCCTTCGCCGGCCGCAGTTACGTGCTGTCGCCGATCACCGTCGATGGCGGCGCGCTCGATCTCTTTCTCGACAACCTCGACCCGAGCGTCGTCGGTCAGGCGGGAAGCTCCATCGCGCAGACGATCGCCCAGGGCACGAGCCTCCTCGCGCTCAGCAAGAGCGGCGCGGACCGCGCCCTCGTGATCCTGAGCGACGGCGAGGCGTTCGAGCCGCAGGACGAGATCCTCGCCAGCGCGCGGCGCGCGAAGGAGCAGGGGGTCAGCCTCGTCACGGTCGGCTTCGGCACGACCCAGGGCTCGACGATCCCCGTCCGCGAGGGGAATCGGATCACCGAGAAGCGCGACGAGCAGGGGCAGATCGTGACGACACACTACAAGCCCGAGGTGCTGCAGGCCGCGGCCGCCGCCGCGACGGGGACGTTCATCCCCGCGGAGGCGAACGACAAGGCGGCGCGCATCAAGAGCGCGCTGGCGCGGCTGCGGACCCAGACGCGCTCGTCGCTCGCCGGCGAGGATCGCACGCCGCGCTACCAGTGGTTCCTACTGCCGGCCGTGCTGCTGCTCTGGCTCGACACGATCCTCGGTGGGCGGCGTGGCCGCCGCCGCCGCGAGATCGCGGCGCAGGAGACGGCGGTGGCGGCGTCGTTCCTGCTCCTCGTGCTCACGGGCTGTGGCGGATCGCAGCATGCGGTGGACGCCAGCGCGGCGTTCCGCGCGAAGGACTACAAGCGTGCCGCCACCCTCTTCGCCGAGGTGATCCGCAAGGGCGATCGAACGCCGGGTGCGCTGTACAACTACGGCACGGCGCTCGTCGCCGCCGATTCGCTCGCCGCCGCGGCCGAGGTGCTCGAGCGCTCCGTCGAGCGCGCCGACCCCGAGGTGCGGTACCGTGGCCGCTTCAACAAGGGCCTCACGCACCTCGTGCGCGGCCTCGCCTCCGACTCCGGCGGCACGCCGAACGACTCGGCGAGCGGGCAGCTCAAGCTCGCCCTCGCCGATTACAAGGCCGTGCTGATCCAGCGGCCGGCGGACCTCGACGCGAAATGGAACTACGAGCTCGCGCTCGAGAAGGAGAAGCAGGGCGGCGGCGGCGGCGGGGGTGGTGGGCAGTCCAACGCGTCCGAGGCACCGGCCCAGAACGAGCCGAAGCCGCAGCCGACCCTCGCGCAACGTCAGGCGGAGCAGCTGCTCGGCAGCGCCGAGCGCGAGGAGCGCGAGGTGCAGAGCAAGAAGCAGAAGCAGAACCGTCCCGAGCCCCCACCAGGCGGCAAGGATTGGTGACGGGCCCGTGCTCGGCGTAGCGCTTCTGGCGCAGCTGGCCATCGCGGCGCACGGTCCCGACACGGCGACGGCGTGCCTCCCCGTGCGGCTGACCGCGGCACTGCGCACGCCCGGGCGAGTCGCACCGGTCGTCGAGCCCCCCCGCGGCGCGGGGTTCCAGCTCCTGCGCACCCGCGTCACGTCGCACCTCGAGCGCGACGGCGCGGGCGCGGTGAGCACGCGCACCGAGGCGTGGGCGGACCTCGCGATCTCGCCGGTCGGTCGGATCCAGCTCCCGCCGTTCGTCGCGACGGTCGATGGCAAGCGCACCAGCTCGAACGCGGTCGTGATCGACGTCCGCGAGCCGATCTCACCGCCGCCGGTGGTGCTCGTCGACGCGCGGCTCGACGACGCGCACGGCGCGGGCGCGAGCGACTCGCTCTTCGTCGGACAGCAGGTGGACTATCGGGTCGACGTGCTGCTCAACGAGACCGCCCGCACGCGGCTGCGGCGCAACCCGACGTTCTTTCCGCCCGAGATGTCCTCGGTCCTCGCCTACGACGTCGACATCCCGCGGGGCATGCCCAAGCACGGCCGGCGCTGCTTCGAGACGCTCAGCTACCGGCGCGCGCTCTTCCCGCTGTTCCCGGGGAACGTCGCGATCCCTCCGGCGGTGCTCACGTACTCCCTGCCGCTGACGTCGTCGTTCTTCTCGCGTGAGGAGAGCTTCGAGCTACGCTCCGACAGCGTCCGCTTCGTCGCGATCGAGCCGCCGCCGCGCGACCGGCCGCCGGAGTACGCGGGCGCCGTCGGCACGCTCCGCATCACGGCGCGAACCGAGGGGGGAGCGACGCGCGTCGGGGATCCCGTGGTGCTCACCGTGCGCCTGAGTGCGGCGGGGAACGTGAAGCTCCTCCCGCGGCCGTCGCTCGAGCTGCCGTGGGCGTCGATCACGCCCGGCGACGAGCGCGTCGAGATCGACTCGACCACGACGCGCATCAGCGGTACGAAGGAGTTCGAGTGGCTGATCACGCCGCGCGAGGCGGGCACGCAGGTCGTGCCCGCCATCCGCTATCCGTACTTCGATCCCGTGATCCGGCGGTACGCGGTGATCGCGACGTCGCCGATCCCGATCTCCGTCGGCGACGCCTCGCTCGTGTCGAGCGACACCGTCACGACGCCGCGGCTGCCGATCCGCGTCGCGCTGCGCGCCGAACGGCCCGCCCCGTTCACCGCGCGACCGCTCTTCTGGGCCCTGTTCGCGCTCGCGCCGATCCCCGCCGCGCTGCGACGGGTCGTGCGGCGCCGTCGCTTCGACACGCGCGGGCTGAGCGCGGTGCGACGGTTGCGCGCCATGGCCGAGGATCGGGCGGCGGTTCCCGCCCGCGAGCTGCGTCAGCTGTACCTCGATGCCCTGCGCGAGCGCGTGCCGAACGCGGGCCGCGAGCGCGAGTCGCTCGCCCGCACGCTCCGGCGCGTCGGCGTCAGCGACGGCGTCGCGCTCGAGGCCGAGGCGATGCTGGACAGGCTCGACGCCGCCGCGTTCTCGGCGACGGGGTCACTCGACGACCGCGCGCTCGTCGAATCGGCGGAGATCGTCGCGATGGTCGACCGGGAGGCGATGCGTCCTTCGCGCGTGACGACGCGCGGGGGGGCCGTCGCGGGCGCGATCGTCGCGGTGCTGGTGCTCTCCGCCGCGGCGCGCGCCGCCGACGAGGCGCAGCGTTCGTTCGACGACGGCGTGCGCGCCTACCAGCGCGGACAGTTCGCCGTCGCGGAGCGTCGCTTCCTGCGCGTCACCACGGTGATGCCGCGCGCCGTCGACGCGTGGGCCAACCTCGGCACCGCGGCCTGGGAAGGGGCGGACACCGCGCAGGCCGCGCGGGCCTGGCATCATGCGCTCAGGCTCGATCCGCTCGATGCGGAGGCACGCGAGCGACTGCGGGCGCTCCAACCGCTCGGACCGCGCTCGGTCGCGTACGTTGCCCCGCTGTCCACCGACGCTCTCGCCAGCGTCGTGCTCGTCGCGTGGCTCGCCGCCTGGGGCGTGCTCGCCCTGCCGTCCGGACGCCGGCCGCGCGCGGCGCGACCGATCGCCGGCGGGGCGATCGCCGTCGCGCTCGTCGGCCTCGCCGCGCTGTTCGAGATCCAGTCGCGCATCGAAGCGCGCGATCTGGCCGTGCTCGTGCACGGACGCACGCTGCTCGAGACGCCCGCATCGGAGTCGCGTTCGCTGGCCGCGGCCGCCACGGGGGAGGTCGGGCGGCTCGGCGCGCGCGAGGCCGGGTGGGTGCATCTCACCATCGACGCGGGGCGCGCCGGGTGGGTCCCCGCGCGCGCGCTCATGCCGATCGAGCCCGTGCAGCCAGCGCGATTGACCGGCTTGGCGCCCGTCCGGTAACCTTCGCCGATGGCGCGCATCGCAGTGCTCCCTCCGGCGGTGGCCGACCAGATCGCCGCCGGCGAGGTGGTCGAGCGCCCAGCGTCGGCCGTCAAGGAGCTCGTCGAGAACGCCCTCGACGCCGGCGCGACCGCGATCGACGTCGCCGTCGAGGAAGGTGGTCGCCTGTCGATCCGCGTCAGCGACGACGGAGTCGGCATGGACCGGGACGACGCGCTGCTCGCGCTCGAGCGTCACGCCACCTCCAAGATCCGCTCGGCCGCCGATCTCGTCGGCGTGGCGAGCTTCGGCTTTCGCGGCGAGGCCCTGCCGGCGATCTGCTCCGTCAGCCGGCTCGTCATCGAGACCGCACCCGCCGATGGCGCCGGCACCGCGATCCACGCCGCCGGTGGCGTCGTGACCGAGGTGCGCGACGTCGCGCGCCGGCGCGGCACGACGATCGTCGCCTCGCAGCTCTTCTTCAATGCGCCCGCCCGGCAGAAGTTCTTGCGCGGCGCGCGCTCCGAGTGGCGCGGCGTGACGGACGCGATGACGATGGTCGCGCTGACCCGGCGGGACGTTCGGCTCACACTGTCGAACGATGGGCGCCAGGCACTCGCGCTCCCCGCCGCGGCGACGCTGCGCGATCGCGTCGCCGCGCTCTGGGGCGCCGCCGTCGCCGACCGCATGGTCGACGTGGAGGACGTGCGCGGCGCGACGCAGGTGAGCGGCCTCGCCGAGCGGCCGGGCGACGTCGGCACGGCGAGTCGGCGGACCTTCCTCACCGTGAACGGGCGGCCGATCCGCGACGCGGGCCTCCTGCGGGCGGCGGAGGCCGCGTACAAGTCGACGCTCGCGCCGGGGCTGCGCCCCTCGCTCCTCCTCGACATCGTCCTTCCCGCCGCCGACGTCGACGTGAACGTCCATCCGGCGAAGGCGGAAGTCCGCTTTCGCGATCGCTGGGTCGTGGAGCGATGCGTGGAGGAGGCGGTGCGACGCGCGCTCGGCACCTTCGACGCGAGTGCCGCGCTGGGGGTGCGAACCTGGTCGCTCTCGGCGCCGGCGTGGAGCACGGCACGCCCCGCCGACGTGGAGCTTCTGCGGCCGACGTCGGCACCGGCGCACGGGCTGTTCGAGCCGCGCGACGACGTACCGGGCGGCGACGTCGAGCTCGAGGCGGGCGGCGTCGGCGACGCCCACGAGACGTGGCGACCGCCGGAGCCGGTGTTTCCCGCGGCGCCGGTTGCCGAGCCCGTGCCTGCGCAGCAGGTCCCACCGTTGCTGCAGCTTCGCCGCACGTACATGCTGTTCGAGCACGACGACGGCGTCGTGCTCATCGATCAGCACTCGGCGCACGAGCGCGTGCTGTACGAGAAGTTCCTCGGCATGTTGGAGCGCGGCGAGGCGCCGTCGCAGCGACTGCTCTTCCCGCTCACGCTGCACCTCACGCCCGCCGAGGGCGATGCGTTCGAGGCCAACCGCGACATCCTGACCCGGTTGGGTTTCGAGGTGGAAGGGTTCGGCGGCCATACGCTGCTCGTGCACAGCGTGCCGATGCCGCACCCCCGCTTCGACGCCGAGCGCTGCCTGCGGGAGACGCTGGCGGCCCTTGCCGGCGATCGTGCCCCGTCGGCGCATGCGCGCCACGAGCGGCTCGCGGCGACCGTCGCGTGCAAGGCGGCGATCAAGGCCGGAGACGAGCTGTCGCCGGGCGAGATGCGCGCGCTGTACCTCGCGCTCGGCGAGACCCGGCTGCCCGCGCACGACGTGCATGGACGCTCGACCATCGTCCAGCTGTCCTGGCCCGAGCTCGAGCGCCGCTTTGGCCGACAGTAGTGCGCTCCCGATCCCCGTCGTGTGTGGTCCGACCGCCGCGGGCAAGACGCAGCTCGCCTCGTGGCTCGCCACCCGCACCGGCGTCACGATCGTCAGCGCCGACTCGCGCCAGCTCTATCGGCGGTTCGACATCGGGACGGCGAAACCCACGGCGTCGGAGCGGCGCACGGCACCGCACTGCGGGATCGACGTGCTCGATCCCACGGAGCGCGCGTCCGCGGCGTGGTGGGCCGATCGTGCCGACCGCTGGATCGGCGACGCGCTGGCGCAGGGACGACAACCGCTCGTCGTCGGCGGCACGGGGCTCTATCTGCGCGCGCTGTTCGGCGACCTGTTCGACGAGCCCGAGCTCGACGAGTCACGCCGCGCGGCGCTGCGGGCGGAGTTGTCGGGCTCCTCCGTGGAGACGCTCCGTCGGTGGGTGCGGCAGCTCGACCCGGCGCGGGCCACTCTCGGCCGCACGCAGCTGCTCCGTGCACTCGAGATCGCGCTCCTCGCTGGGCGTCGCGTGAGCGAGCTGCATCGCGAGCGTCGTCGGCCGGCGCGCTGGACGGCGCGCTATCTGGTCGTCGATCCGGGGCCGGAGCTCGCGGGGCGCATCGAGCGGCGCGTCCACGCGATGATCGCGGCGGGCTGGCGCGACGAGGTGCGCCGGCTGATCGAGGACGTGCCGGCCGACGCGCCGGCGTGGAACGCGACCGGCTACCGCACGATTCGTCTGCTCGAGGCCGGCGAGCTCACGGAGCGCGAGGCGCTGTTCCGCGTCCTCGCCGACACGCGGCAGTACGCGAAGCGGCAGCGGACGTGGTTCCGGCATCAGCTCGCAGGAGACGACGTGACACGGCTCGATCCGCGCGACCCGGAGTGGGAGGCGCGCGCCCTTTCCTGGTGGCGGACATGGGACGCATGAAGATCGGCATCACCTGCTATCCGACCTATGGTGGGTCGGGGGCCGTCGCGACGGAGCTCGGCATCGCGCTCGCGCAGCGCGGCCACGAGATCCACTTCATCACGTATCAGCAGCCGTTCCGGCTCCCCTCGTTCCTGCCTCGCATCTACTTCCACGAGGTGGACGTCGGCCGCTATCCGCTGTTCGAGTATCCGCCGTACGATCTCGCGCTCGCGGTGCGCATGCACGAGGTGGTGCTCGCCCACGGGCTCGATCTCCTGCACGTGCACTACGCCATTCCGCACGCTACGAGCGCGTGGATGGCGCGCGAGATGCTCGCCGAGTCCCGCCCCGACATCAAGGTGCTGACGACGCTCCACGGCACCGACATCACGATCGTCGGCCAGGATCCGTCGTTCCACGCCATCACCAAGTTCTCGATCGAGAAGTCCAACGGGCTGAGCGCCGTCTCCAACTATCTCCGGGCGGAGACGCAGTCGGTGTTCGGATGCTCGAGCTGCCGCATCGAGGTGATCCCGAACTTCATCGATCCCACGGTCTACGACCGCTCGCGCTACGAGCCCCAGCTCCGCGAGCAGGTGAATGGCGACAAGGTGTTGATGCACATCTCGAACTTCCGCGCCGTGAAGCGCGTGCGCGACGTCGTCGGCATCTACGCGCGCGTGGCGCAGGTGGTGCCGAGCGTGCTCGTGATGGTGGGCGACGGTCCGGAGCGCATCGACGCCGAACAGGAGGCGCGCCGGCTCGGCGTGCAGGAGCGCGTCTTCTTCCTCGGCAAGCTCGAGGCGGTCGCGCCGCTGCTGGCGAGCGCGGATCTGTTCCTGATCCCCTCCCAGAGCGAGTCGTTCGGGCTCAGCGCGCTCGAGGCCCTCGCGACCGGCGTGCCGGTGATCGGCAGTCGCGCGGGCGGACTGCCCGAGGTCGTGAGCGACGGCGAGACGGGAGCGCTGTGTGCCGTGGGCGACGTCGACGGGATGGCGGGCGCGGCGATCCGCCTGCTCACCGACGTCCCCCTCTGGCAGTCCACGTCGGCGCGCGCCGCCGCTGACGCCCGTGCCCGGTTCTCGCTCGACGAGGTCGTCGGTCAATACGAGGCCTTCTACCTCGACGTGCTCGGTGGTAGCCTCCGTGCCGCCGACGCATAGCGCCATCACCCCTTCCGGGCTTCCGTGAACGCCGCTCTCCTCGCCCAAGTCTCCCCGCCGACACTCGACGCATTCCGTGCCACGCTCCTCGGCATCGTGGAGGGGATCACCGAGTTTCTCCCCATCTCGTCGACCGCGCACCTGATCCTCACGAGCCACGCCCTCGGCCTCGCCGAGTCGGAGTTCCTGAAGAGCTTCGAGATCATCATCCAGTTCGGAGCCATTCTCTCCGTCGTCGTGCTGTACTGGAGGCGCTTCCTCGACGTCGACGTGCTGAAGAAGACCGTCGTCGCGGTCATCCCGACCGGCGTCATCGGCCTCACGGTCTACAAGGCCATCAAGGGCTACCTCATGGGCAGCCTCACCGTCATCCTGCTCTCGCTGTTGATCGGCGGTGCGGCGCTCATCGTGTTCGAGCGCTTCCGGCAGGAGGACGACCGCGACGTCGATTTCGCCGAGATCACCTATCGGAAGGCGTTCCTGATCGGCCTCTTTCAGGCGATCGCCGTGATCCCCGGCATCTCGCGTTCGGCGGCGACGATCGTCGGTGGCTCGCTGCTCGGCGTGTCGAAGCGAACCATCGTCGAGTTCTCCTTCATCCTCGCGGTGCCCACGATGCTCGCCGCCACGGGGCTCGAGCTCGTGAAGAGCCAGGCGGCGCTCAGCGGCAACTTCGGCGTGCTCGGCATCGGGTTCGTCGTCAGCTTCATCACGGCGATCGCAGCGATCAAGTGGCTGCTGGCCTACGTGAAGAAGCGCGACTTCTCGCTCTTCGGCTGGTATCGCATCGCTCTCGCGCTCGTGTTCTACCTTGTCTTCCTCCGCTGACACCTCGGTTCGCTACGACGGTCGCAGCGCCGCCGAGCTCGAGGCGCTGCTCGGCGGGCCGTGCGTCGCGCTGCACGCCTCGGTCACGTCCACCCTCGACGAGGCCCACGCGATGGCGTCCTCGGCGCCACCCGGCACGCTCGTGCTGGCCGACGAGCAGACGGCGGGGCGGGGGACCCACGGCCGGCGCTGGGCGTCGCCGCGGGGCGCGGGGGTGTGGCTCGCACTGATCGAGCGTCCGGGGGACGCGAGCGCACTCGACGTGCTCTCACTCCGGTGCGGCCTGTATGCGGCGGAGGCCCTCGACGCGCTGGCGGACGCGCGGATCGGCGTGAAGTGGCCCAACGATCTCCAGCTCGGCGGGCGCAAGCTCGCCGGTGTGCTGATCGAGACTCGCTGGCGGGGCGGTTCCGCCGAATGGGTCGCGATCGGGTTCGGGCTGAACGTCCTTCCGCCCACCCTTGCGACGGCGGCGGGGCTGCCGGCGGGCCGGACACGAATCGAGGCGCTGACGCTCCTCGTGCCGGCGCTCCGCCGCGCGGCGGCCGCGCGGGGACATCTGACGGACGACGAGCTGGCGCGGTGGGCGAGCCGAGACGTCGCCCGTGGGCGCACCGCCGCCGCGCCCACCTCGGGCGTCGTCGAGGGGATCACGGCGTCCGGTGCGCTGGTCGTGCGCACTCAGGACGGCTCGATCGCTCGCTTCCGGACCGGTAGTCTCACCTTCGCCGAGGCACTCGCATGCTCCTGACCTTCGACGTGGGCAACACCGAGACGACGATGGGGCTGTACGACGCCGCCGACCTGCGCGCGCACTGGCGCATCATGACCGACGTCGCGCGGACGTCCGACGAGTTCGGGGTGCTGCTGCGCGGGCTGCTGTCAGGTGCCGACGTGGCGCTGCGCGACGTGACGGGGGTCGCGATCGGCTCGGTGGTCCCGCCCGTGACCACGCCGCTCGCCGAGGCATGCCGCACCTGGCTGCCCGCCCTGCGCGTCGAGATCGTCGATGCGCGCTCGCCGCTGCCGATCACGCTGCATGTCGACGAGCCGCTCACGGTGGGTGCGGATCGGATCATCAACACGCTGGCCGCGAGCCGGAAGTACGGGCGCGACGCGATCGTCGTCGATCTCGGGACCGCGACGACCTTCGACTGCATCACGAAGGACGCGGTCTTCCTCGGCGGCGTGATCGCGCCGGGGGTACGCAGCTCCGCGGAGACGCTGTTCCGCCGCACGTCGAAGCTGCCGGCGACGGAGCTCGTCGCGCCGGCGCGGACGATCGGCACGCGCACCGAGGACTGCATTCGTGCCGGCGTGATGTTCGGCGCCGCCGAGTCGATCGACGGCATCGTACGGCGCATCAAGGCCGAGTGGCCGAGCGGAGACGTGCCGCTGGTGATCGGCACGGGGGGGCTGGCCGACACCTTTGCGCCGCTCTGCCGCTCGTTCGACGCGGTCGATCCCTTCCTGACGCTCTACGGGCTGTCGCTCGCCTACGAGCTGCTGGGCGCCCGGCCGTAGCCAGGGCACCCGCCCCGCCCGCTGCGATTGGTAACTGATTGTCGATGAATATTTTACGGCAATCGGTACCGTTTCGGGGCCCCCCTCTTGCAGGCCCCCTCCGGCCTCGCTAGACTCATGGCTGTTAGCACTCGGACGGAGTGAGTGCTAAGCGTCCATGACCCAGAAGGTTCACCCGTTTCATCGAGAATGGAGGCGCACCACCCATGGCCACCAAGAGCGCCGCAGGCGTGAAGCTCTCGCCGCTGGCTGACCGTGTCGTCGTGAAGGCGACCGAGGAGTCCGAGCAGATGCGCGGCGGGCTGTACATCCCGGACACCGCGAAGGAGAAGCCGCAGCAGGGCGAGATCATCGCCGTCGGCCCCGGGAAGTACGAGGACGGCAAGCTGGTTCCGATGTCGGTCAAGGTTGGCGACAAGGTGCTGTACGGGAAGTACAGCGGCACCGAGATCACGCTCGACAACGAGCAGTACCTGATCCTCCGCGAGAGCGACGTGCTCGCGGTCGTCGCCTGATCACTGCCTACGCATAGAGAGAGGAATTCCAATGGCTAGCAAGGAGCTGCATTTCAACACGGACGCGCGCGCGGCCCTCAAGCGCGGCGTCGACCAGCTCGCCGAGGCGGTGAAGGTCACCCTCGGCCCGAAGGGACGGAACGTCGTCATCGACAAGAAGTTCGGCGCGCCGACGGTCACCAAGGACGGCGTGACGGTCGCGAAGGAGATCGAGCTCTCCGATGCGCTGGAGAACATGGGCGCCCAGATGGTGAAGGAGGTCGCGACGAAGACCTCCGACAACGCCGGCGACGGCACCACCACCGCGACCGTGCTCGCCCAGGCGATCTTCCGCGAGGGCCTCAAGAACGTCACCGCCGGCGCCAACCCGATGGCGATCAAGCGCGGCATCGACAAGGCCGTCGCCGCGGTCATCGAGGACCTCAAGCGGATCAGCGTCCCGACCACCGGGAAGAAGGAGATCGCCCAGGTCGGCTCCATCTCGGCCAACAACGACATCGAGATCGGCAACCTGATCGCCGAGGCGATGGAGAAGGTCGGCAAGGACGGCGTCATCACGGTCGAGGAGGCCCGCGGCGTCGAGACGACGCTCGAGACGGTCGAGGGCATGCAGTTCGACCGCGGCTACGTCTCGCAGTACTTCGTCACCGATCCGGAGAAGATGGAGGCGGTCCTCGAGGATCCCTACATCCTCATCCACGACAAGAAGATCTCGTCGATGAAGGACCTGCTGCCCGCCCTGGAGAAGGTCGCGCAGCTCGGGAAGCCCCTGCTCATCATCGCCGAGGACGTCGACGGTGAGGCGCTCGCCACGCTCGTCGTCAACAAGCTGCGCGGCACCCTGCGCGTCGCTGCGGTCAAGGCGCCTGGCTTCGGCGACCGCCGCAAGGCGATGCTCGGCGACATCGCGACGCTGACGAACGGTCAGGTCATCAGCGAGGAAGTCGGCTTCAAGCTCGAGAACGCGGTCGTCTCCGACCTCGGGCGCGCCAAGCGCGTCGTCGTCGACAAGGACAACACGACGCTCATCGACGGCGCCGGCGAGGACGCGAAGATCCAGGGCCGCATCAAGGAGATCCGCGCCGCGATCGACTCCTCCACGTCGGACTACGACAAGGAGAAGCTGCAGGAGCGCCTGGCGAAGCTCGCCGGCGGCGTTGCCGTCATCAATGTCGGCGCGGCGACCGAGTCCGAGATGAAGGAGAAGAAGGCACGTGTGGAAGACGCGCTGCATGCGACGAGAGCTGCGGTCGAGGAAGGCATCGTCCCCGGCGGCGGCGTCGCCCTCATCCGCGCGCAGAAGGCGCTCAAGTCGCTCAAGCTCGACGAGACCGACGAGCAGATCGGCGTCGACATCATCCGTCGCGCGATCGAGGAGCCCCTCCGCATGATCGTGCAGAACGCGGGCGGCGAGGGTTCGATCGTCCTCGAGAAGGTGCGCTCGAGCAAGGACGACAAGTTCGGCTACAACGCCCTGACGGACACCTACGAGGATCTGGTGCAGGCGGGCGTGATCGATCCCACGAAGGTGACGCGCACGGCGCTCCAGAACGCCGCGTCGATCGCCTCGCTCCTCCTGACGACGGAAGCGATCATCGTCGAGAAGAAGGAGAAGGATTCGGGCCATCCGGCGCCGGGTGGTGGCGGCGGCGGCATGGGCGGCATGTATTGATCGTCGCAGTCCGAACGAACGAATGGGGGCCTCCGGGCCCCCATTCGCTTTTCCGGAGCGGCTAGAGCGCGAGCGTGTACTGCGCCTCGGGTTCCGCACGCGCGGCGCGCGGCAGGAAGGGCCCCACGACGCCGTGCTGCATGGCCACGCTCAGCCGGCCGCGGAACCGCGTCCGCCGCAGGGCATCGGCGGTCGCCGCGTGCGCCACGCCATGGTCGTTGCACTGCTCGCTCAGGTGCGCGAGCACGACGTGCGCGAGGTTGCCGTGCACGACGTCGCGCACGAGCCCGGCGCACGCGCGGTTCGACAAGTGGCCGGTGCGCGACGCGATCCGGGCGCGCACGGACGGCGGGTACGGCCCCGCGCGCAGCATCCCCTCGTCGTGGTTCGACTCGAGGACGAGCAGGTCGGCACCGCCGCAGAGCGACCGCACGCCGTCGCTCACGTGTCCGACGTCGGTGCACACCACGGCGCTGGCCCCGGTGCGGGTCGACGTGACCCGCACGCCGATCGGGCTCGCGGCGTCGTGGGGTGTCGCGTACGTCGTCACCTGCATGTGCGAGAGGTCGATGCTGGCGCCGCTGGCCACGCGCACGCAGGTGGACGCCTGGAGCTCCGGCCACGCGTCGACGGTGCCCTCGCTCGCGTAGACGGTCCAGCCCCAGCGCCGCGCGCCGGCGGCGGCACCCTTCACATGATCCGTGTGCTCGTGGGTCACGATGCACGCCTCGATCGAGGCGGGCGCGATCCCGATCGCCCGCAACCGCGTCGCGAGCGTGCGCGTGCCGAAGCCGGCATCCACCAGCACGCGGCTCTCGCCGCACTCCACGAGCACGGCGTTGCCCTCGCTCCCACTCCCCAGGACCCAGAGCTTCACGACTCGACGCTCCAGCGCTCGTCGTACACCCGGGCGAGCATCGCGCGCATCCCGTCGTCCAGCGTCACCTCGCGCCGCGCCATCATCCGCTCCGCCGCCTCGAGGAACTTGTCGACGCGGTAGGTTTCGTACGCCCCCGCCTCTCCCCACGCGAAGGGCGCGACGGTCTTCGGCGGCATCGCGCTGCCGAACACGTTGGCGCCCGCCCCGAGCACGCACCCGGTGGTGAGCATCGTCCCGATGCCCGTCTTGGCGTGATCCCCGAACATCGTGCCGAGGAACTGTAGCGACGTCTCGCGCACGCCGGACGGTGTCCAGAGCTGCACGATGCCGTAGGTGTTCTTCAGGTTGCTCGTCGTCGTGCCCGCGCCGAGGTTCACCCACCGCCCGAGCATCGAGTGGCCCACGAAGCCGTCGTGCACCTTGTTCGCGTGCCCGATGAAGATCGTGTGGCTCACCTCCCCGTGCACCTTGCACATGTCGCCGATCGACGACGCCTCGATGCGATCGGTGGTGAGGAGCGAGTGCTCCCCGACATACAGCGGACCGACGAGCCGCGTGAACGCGTGCACGTGCGAGGTGGGGCAGAGCAGGATCGGGCCCTCGGTGGTGTCGAAGCAGACGTTCGGCTCCACCACCGCGCCCGGCGCGACGAACACGGGATGCTTGCCGAGCCCGATCGCGCCGCGCGGCACACCCGTCGGCAGCGACGCGCCGAGGATCGGCAGGTCGGCGTCGAGCATCGGGACGAGCAGTCCGACGTAATCCCAGACCTCGTCCATCCACCAGCCGTCGATCTCGGTCGGCGTCGCACCTCGGGAGACGAGCGACTCGAGCGGCGCCGCGCCGTCCGCCAGTGCCTCGGCGGGCGTCGCGTCGGCGACGCGCACCGCGGCGATGCGTCCGTCCGCGACGAGCGCGTGCCCCGCTGCCGCGCGCGCCAGCGAGGGCGCGAATCGCGCGTTGACGATCCAGCTCCCGGCGGGGATCGTGGCGCCGTCGAGCACCGGCGCGGAGCCGGCTTCGTGGAAGCCGCGGAGCGAGCGCGCCGCGATCTGGCCGGCCACCGGCGCGCCCAGGGCGCGCGACCACCGCTCGCGCACGAGCAGCGCGCCCGCTCGCAGCTCGCCGGCTGGCCGCGTCAGCGCGAACGGCTGGAAGTCGCGCGCCCGCGCGTCGTCGTAGAGATAGACGGCGGTCACGTCCGATCGCGGATGCTGGGTGGCAACGACTCGATCAGCTGCTTGAGATCCGATGCCCGCTCGGTCGTCGTGACGAGCGTGAGGCCATCGCGCGAGACGACGACGAGATCGCGTACCCCGTACAGAACGACCGCGTTCCCGTCCGCGTGCACCACGTTGTCCGACGACTCGAGCGCGTGAACGAGGCCGCTCAGCGCGTTGCCGCGCTCGTCGCAGGCGCGCACGCGCTTGAGCGCGGCCCACGTCCCGACGTCGTCCCACCCGAAGTCGCCGGGCAGGACCAGCACGCGT
>DASTSX010000223.1:0-2061 GCA_035760455.1 Gemmatimonadaceae bacterium
ACCTCGGTTTTGCCGTAACCGACGTCGCCGCATAGCAGGCGATCCATCGGCGTCGGCACTTCCATGTCGCGTTTGATGTCGGCGATGGCCGTCGTTTGATCGGTGGTCAGCTCGTATGGAAACGCCCCCTCGAACTCCTCCTGCCAGTGCGTGTCCGGCGAGAACGCAAACCCCGTCACGGCCTTGCGCTGCGCGTAGAGCCGCAGCAGCTCCTCGGCCATGTCGCGCATCGCCTTCTTGACGCGCGATTTGGCTTTCTCCCACGTGGTGCCGCCAAGCCGGTCGAGCGCCGGACGCGAGCCGCCCGTGTACTTCTGACTCAGGTCGAGCCGTTCGACGGGCACGAACAGCTTGGCGTCGTCGTGATAGCGGAGCTCGAGGAACTCCTGCGGGCGATCGCTGCCGCTGACCCCCAGCTGCTTGAGGCCGACGAACTCGCCGATCCCATGATCGACGTGGACGACGAGATCGCCCACTTTGAGATCGCGGAGGTCCGACAGGAACGCCTTGGCCACGCCGGGCCGTTTGTCGCCGCCGCGCCGCTCTTCGTCGAAGACGTCGCGCTCGACGTACACCTGCAGCGCGGCGTCGGTGAGCCGGAATCCGCGTGACAGCGCGCCGACGGCCACCAATACGGCCGCCGCATGCGCGTCCTCGGCGCGCTCGACGGGCACCGCCACGATGTCGTAGTCGCGCAGAATCTCCACGGCACGCTCGGCGCGCCCGGCGCTGTCGGCAATGAAGAGCACGGTGTCGCCACGCTCGCGCGCCTGGCGGAGGTCGGCGACCCAATCGCCCACGCGTCCGTGGAATTCCATCGCCGGTTGGCAGCGCACCTCGCGCAGCCCCGGGCCCGATTCGCCCACCGCCAGCTCCTCGAGCTTCGGCGCCGCGCCGAGCCGTTCGGCCAGATCGTCCCAGCTGACGAACGCTTCGGCGGGCGGGGCGAGATGCGCGCGCCCTCGGGCGTCGCCAAAACTCGCCTGGAGCTGCTCGCGAACGCGAATCGCCTGGTCGGACACGTGCTCGAACTCCGACACCAGCACGCGTACCCCACGCGTCGAGAGGAAGTCGAGCAGCGGAACGACGGGATCGGCCGGGCCGTCGTCGCCGTCGGCAGCGCCGAACGTCTCGCGCACCGGCACCACCACGACGTGGTCCACCGCCGAGGTCGAACGCTGCGTCGCGGGATCGAACCGGCGCAGGGTCTCCACCATGTCGCCGACGAACTCGAGCCGCACCGGCTCCTCGTCGTTGGCCGGGAAGATGTCGACGATGCCGCCGCGGACCGCGAACGAGCCGTGCTCGTCGACGGGATCTTCGCGCGCGAATCCGGCGTCGGCCAACAAGTCGGCGAGGTCGTGCGGCGCGATCTCCGTGCCCGATCGGATTTCCTTCGCCGCGCGCAGGAGGCGCTCGGGCAGACCCACTCGAGGCAGGAGCGCAGCGGCGGAGGCGACGATCAAGCGCGCCTGGCCGGTGGCGGCGAGATAGAGCGCTCGCGCGCGCGCCGCCGCCACCTTGAAATGCGGCGCCATCCCGCGGTAGGGGTCCACTTGGAGCGACGGGCACGGCACGACCGCGACTTCGGCCGCGGACGCCGCGGCGCCTTCGAGCGCGGCGTAGAAGTACCGCGCGTCGCTGCACATCTGTTCGACGTCACGATCGGTCGGTACGACGAGCAGTGTGAGTCCAGGCCGCGCACGCGCCGCCGCCACGGCCGCGAGTGCTTTGACGGCCGGGCTCACGCCGGCGATGGTACCGGCCGGTCGATCGAATGCCAGCCGCGAGGCCGTGCGGGCGAAGAGCGCACGCAGCGCGAGTGATGGAGAGGTGACGGACACGGTCGCGACTGCCTACGGACTCGGCGTCCCTCTGGTGCGAGTGCGCTCGATCAGACTGGTCGTGGAGAAGCCCGGCGACAGTACCATCCGCACCACGCGGCCTCCGCGCGCTTCCACCACGTCTCGCCCGACGATGTTCTGCTCGCCCCAGTCCGCCCCCTTCACGAGCACGTCCGGCTGGACCTGCGTGATCAGCGCGTGCGGTGTGTCCTCGTCG
>DASTSX010000224.1:0-4381 GCA_035760455.1 Gemmatimonadaceae bacterium
GCTCCCGCACCACCACGCCGGCCACCTGTGGACGCGCCGATTCCGGATCCTCGGTGTTCACACCGTAGTTCCCGATCATCGGTGCGGTCATCACGACGATCTGTCCGCGGTACGAAGGATCGGTGAAGACCTCCTGGTAGCCGCTCATGTTCGTCGTGAAGACCACCTCGGCCACCGTCGTCGCGAGCGACGCGCGGAGGACACCACGAAACAGGGTTCCGTCCTCGAGGAGGAGGAACCCTGGAACCGCGTCGCGTTCAGCCACTGCTACGGCGTCGTGGTCGTCGGTGCCGCGGGCGCCGGCGCGGCCTTTCCGGCCGGCGTGGTTGGCGCGGGCGTCGACGGTGCAGGCGTCAGCGGGATGCCGGCGGCGCCGCCCTTCGCACCTCCAGCCGGAGCCGGCGCGGGAGCGGGCGCCACCGGCTGGGTGAAGGCCTGATCGAGCACCGAGCGCGGCGCGCGGCGCTGGGTCGACGCGATCGAGAGGACGAGCGACAGGAAGAGGAAGATCGCTCCACCCCACCAGCTCGTCTTCGTCAGCAGGTTGCCCGCCTGGCGCGTGCCGAGCAGCGAGTCGGCAGAGCTGCTCACGCCGCCGAACGTGGCCGCGAGCCCGCTTCCCTTGCCCGCCTGCAGCAAGATGGCCGCGACCAGTACGATGCTGTCGATGATGAGAAGGACGAGCAGGAAGGTGAACATGCCGCGCTGAGAGGCTGAGGAGAGGCTGGAAGGGCTAACCGCCAAACTTACCGAGACTTACGGCCCACCGTCAAGTGACGCGGGTTGCGCGTCTCAGGCGTTCGAGATGGCGGCCCAGCTCTCCGGGTCGAGGCTCGCGCCGCCCACGAGCAGGCCGTCCACGCCGGGGGCGGCGAGGAGCGCGGCCGCGTTGGCCGCGGTTACGCTGCCTCCGTAGAGGATGGGGATCGCGTCCGTCGCGTCACCGCCGATCGCGCGCAGCTCGGCACGGATCGCCCGGTGGGCCGCCGAGGCGTCGTCGGGTGTGGCCGTTCGCCCCGTGCCGATCGCCCAGACCGGCTCGTAGGCGATCACGACGTCACCGAGCGCCGACGCCTCGAGGGACTCGAGGGCGGCACGAAGCTGCCGAACCACGACGGCGTCCGTCTCACCCGCCTCCCGCTCCTCGATCTTCTCGCCGACGCACAGCACGGGCACGAGCCCGTGACCGGCCGCCCGCCGCACCTTCTCCGCCGTCTGCGCGTCGGTCTCGCCGAAGACGTGCCGGCGCTCGGAATGGCCGATCAGGACGAAGCGTGCGCCCGCATCGAACGCCATCGACGCCGACGTCTCACCAGTGAACGCCCCCTTCTCCGCCGCGTGGATGTTCTGCACGCCAAGCTGGATGTCGGGCCGCGCCTGCGCGGCGCTGCGCACGGCGGCGAGGCTGATCGCCGACGGGAAAAGGACGAGTGTGCGATCGTCGCGCGGCGCGTAGCGCGCGAGATACGCCTCGAGAAACGCCGACGCGGCGGTCGGCCCGTGGTTCATCTTCCAGTTGGCCGCGAGCACGGGCCGAGGGAGTCCGGCCATCTACTTGTCCGTGAGCGCGGCCAGGCCGGGCAGCGTCTTGCCCTCGAGGAACTCGAGCGAGGCGCCGCCGCCCGTGGACACGTGGCTCATCTTCTCCGCGAGCCCGGCCTGTTCGACGGCCGCGGCGGAATCGCCACCGCCGACGATCGTCGTCGCGCCCTGTGCCGTGGCGTTGGCCATCGCATCGGCGACGGCGCGCGTGCCCTTGTCGAATGGGGGTGTCTCGAACACTCCCATCGGCCCGTTCCAGAGCACGGTCTTGGCCGCCGCGATCGCGCGCGCGTACGACTCCGCCGTGCGCGGTCCGATGTCCAGCATCGCCTGGTCGGCCGGGATGCCGTCGCGCCCGACGGCGCGGGCCGCGCTGCCCTGCTCGATCGAGGGCGCGACGGTCGCGTCGTGCGGCAGGATGAGCCGGGTGCCGGCCTTCTCGAGCAGTGACTTCGCGAGCTCGACGCGATCCGCCTCGACGAGCGACTTCCCCGTCTCGAGGCCCATCGCCTTGTAGAAGGTGCACGCCATCGCCCCGCCGACGAGCAGCGCGTCCACCTTGGGCAGCAGCGCTTCGATGACGTCGATCTTGCCGGAGATCTTCGAGCCGCCGAGCACCGCGACGAACGGCCGCTTCGGGCTCTCGAGCGCGTTGTGGAGATAGTTGATTTCCTTCTCCATCAGCAGTCCCGCCACGGCGGGCGAGAGGTGCTTGGCGACGCCCTCGGTGCTGGCGTGCGCCCGGTGCGCCGCGCCGAACGCATCGTTCACGTACAGGTCGCCGAGCTCGGCGAGCGCGCGTGAGAGGCGCTCGTCGTTGGTCTCTTCGCCGCCGAGGAAGCGCGTATTCTCCAGGAGCAGCGCCTCGCCGGGCTGGAGGTCCATCGTCGCCTTGAGCGCCTCGTCGCTATCGGTGCTCTCGATGAAGGACACCTTGCGACCAGGCAGCAGCTGGCCGAGCCGCTCGGCGACCGGCTGCAGCGAGTACTTGGCTTCCGGCTTGCCCTTCGGCCGCCCGAGGTGCGACAGCAGGACGACGCGCGCCCCGCGCTCGAGCAGCAGCTCGAGCGTGGGGATCGCGGCGCGGATGCGCGTGTCGTCGGTGACGTGCCGATCGGCGTCGAGCGGGACGTTGAAGTCCACGCGCACGAGCGCCCGCTTGCCGCGGAGCTGCTCCCCGGCAAGATCGCGTACCGTCAGCTTGTTCATCGTCGGTCAGAGCTGCTTGCCGACGAACTGCAGCAGGTCCACGCAGCGGGACGCGTAGCCCCACTCGTTGTCGTACCAGCCCGAGACCTTGAGCAGCGTCCCGTCGACGACGTTCGTGCTCTTCGCGTCGAGGATGCAGGAGTGCGGGTTGCCGATGTAGTCGGACGAGACCAGCTCCTCCTCGGTGTACTGCAGGATGCCCTTGAGGTCTCCGTCGGCGGCCTTGCGGAACGCGGCGTTGACGTCGGCCACGGTGACGGCCTTGTCCACGACGACCGCGAGGTCGGTGAACGACACGTCGGGGGTCGGCACGCGCACCGCGATGCCGTCGATCTTCCCCTTGAGCTCGGGGATGACGAGCGACGTCGCCTTGGCCGCGCCCGTCGTGGTCGGGATGATCGACATGGCCGCCGCGCGCGCGCGGCGGATGTCCTTGTGCGGCAGGTCGAGGATGTTCTGGTCGTTCGTGTAGCTGTGGATCGTGACCATCGAGCCGCGCACGAAGCCGAAGTTGTCGCGCACGACCTTCACCATCGGCACGAGGCAGTTCGTCGTGCACGACGCGTTGGAGATGATGTGGTGGGCCTTGGGGTCGTACTTGGCGTCGTTGACGCCCATGACGATGGTGATGTCCTCGCCCTTCGCGGGGGCGGAGATGATGACCTTCTTCGCGCCCCCGGCGAGGTGTGCCTTGGCCTTGTCCGCGTCGGTGAAGCGGCCCGTCGACTCGAGCACGACGTCGACGCCCAGGTCCGCCCACGGCAGCTTCGTCGGATCCTTCTCCGCGAGGATCTTGATCTCGTCGCCGTCCACGGTGATGGCACCGTCGCCCGCCTTGACCGTCCCGCGATACTCGCGATGCACCGAGTCGTACTTGAACAGGTGGGCGAGCGTCTTGGTGTCGGTGAGATCGTTCACCGCGACGAAGTCGAGGTCGGTGATCCCGGCTTGCTTCGCCGCGCGAAGGACTTGCCGCCCGATGCGGCCGAAGCCGTTGATGCCGACGCGAATTGCCATGTTGTCCGATTCTCCTGTGGTCACCACCGGTCGCCCAAAGCCGGCGCCCGGCCGAAGGTCACGAAGCTCACGATGCGCACGCCGCCGTCGTGCAACGCTGCGGCACACGCGTTGAGGGTCGCGGCGGTGGTCACCACGTCGTCGACGAGGACGAGATGGCAACCGCGCAGCGACCCACGATCCGCGAGCGAGCGGAACGCATTTGCAACGTTGCGCTGTCGCTCCCCTGGTGTCAACCGCGTCTGGGTCTGCGTCGCGCGCGTCCGTGCAAGAAGATCGGTGCGCAGCGGAAGGTTCCACCGCCGGGCGAGCCCGGCCGCGAGCACCTCGCTCTGATTGTAGCCGCGCTCGCGACGGCGCGACGCGGCGAGCGGCACCGGCACCAGTCCCGCACGCTCCTGCTCGACGTCGGCGGGGAATCGCAGCCGCGCCATGCGGCGCGCCATCGCGCCCCCGAGCGCGTGCCAGCCGTCGTACTTGAAGGCGTGCACGATCGACTCGACGGTGCCGCCGGGCAGCGCGAACGCGGACCGCGCGGCACGCACGTAGGGCGGCAGCAGCGGGCACCAGGCGCAGGGCGCCGTCGGGCGCGCGACGTTCAGCGGATGTCCGC
>DASTSX010000225.1:0-2550 GCA_035760455.1 Gemmatimonadaceae bacterium
CGCGCCGTCCGATTCGATGTTCCAGCTGGCCACCATGAGCGCTCAGCGCGCGCTCGCGCTCGATCCTGGCAACGGCGACGCGCATCTCGCGCTCGCGAACGTGAACACGCGGCACCTGCGACTTACCGAAGCGCGGCGGCACTTTGGCGCCGCCCTTGCCGACCAGCCGCTCGATCCCACGGCGCACGGGTGGTACGGCGACCATCTGAAGTACAGGGGAATGCTCGATTCCGCGCTGATCGAGAAGCGGCGCGCCGTGGAGCTCGAGCCGCTCTCGGCGCTCCTCACCAACCAGCTGGCGACGACGTTGTACGAGATGAATCGGCTGCCGGAGGCACTCGATGCGGCACACCGCATAGCGGAGCTCGACTCGACGTTCACGCGCGGCTATCACACGCTGGCGCGCATCCAGATATTCCGCGGATTCCCCGACAGCGCTCTCGCCGCGCTGGAGACGGCGGCTCGCCTCGGGCCGCGTCTCGACGGCGAATATGGCCTTCGGGTGCTCGCCCTCGCCGCCGCGGGACGATGGCCCGAGGCTCGCCGGCTTCGCAATGAGCTGCTGGCGAACCCCCGGCTGCGTCGGTCGCACAGCGATCGCATGATTGCAGCCATGGCGTTCGGAGACCGCGCCGCCACCCTGGACGCGTTGGAGCGAGAGATCGCCTCGCACGACCTGCGCACCAACCCGGGCTGCAATCCCATCTACGAGTCGCTCAAGACGGAGCCGCGATTCCTCGCGATGATGAAGCGATTCGGCATCGTCGTGTGCGCCTCCCGCACTCCCTCGCCCGTGCCGGCCCCGCCGCCGTGAGGCGCGTCAGCTCGTCGCGGCGCCCGCGGCGAGCGTCAGCGCGCGGCTGTCGATCTCGCGCCGCACCCGGGCGATGAACTCGTCCACCGCCACCGGCGCCGGCTTCTGCCCCTCGCCCGCCCCGCGCGTGTTCACCGCCACCTGATCCGACTCCGCCTCGCGGCGTCCGATGACGCACATGTACGGCGTCTTCATCCGCGCCCCTTCGGCGATCCGGTACTTGAGCGTCTCGCTCCGCGCATCCAGCGACGCGCGGATCCCCGCGCTCACCATCCGCTCGACGATCGCCGCCGCGACCGGCGCCTGCTCCTCCGAGATCGGCAGCACGCGCACCTGCTCCGGCGCCAGCCAGGTCGGAAACGCGCCGGCGAAATGCTCGATCAGGATCGCGATGAACCGCTCCAGCGATCCGCTCACCGCGCGGTGGATCACCACCGGCCGGTGGTCGGCGTTGTCGTCGCCGACGTACCAGAGGTCGAACCGCTCCGGCGCCGCGTAGTCCAGCTGGATCGTCCCGAGCTGCCACGCGCGGCCGAGCGAGTCGGTCACGTCGAAGTCGATCTTCGGGCCGTAGAACGCGCCGTCGCCCTCCTTCAGCGCGTACGGCTTCCCCGTCGCCTCGAGCGCGGCGCGCAGCGCGCCCTCGGCGCGATCCCACATGGCGTCCTCGCCGATCCGCTGCTCGGGACGCGTCGCGAACTTCAGCGTCGCCGTGAGGCCGAACGACTCGTAGTAGCCGAGGATGAACTGCATCAGGAAGCCGACTTCCTGTGCGATCTGATCCTCGCGGAGGAACACGTGGCAGTCGTCCTGCGAGAACTGCCGCACGCGCGTCAGTCCGCTCAGCGCTCCGGTCACCTCGTTGCGGTGCAGCACGTCGAAGGTGACGTACCGCAGCGGCAGCTCGCGATACGAGTGCCGCTTGGCGAGGTACATCAGGTAGTGCGACGGGCAGTTCATCGGCTTGAGCGAGATGTCGTGCTCCCCGCTCTCGGTGTCGAGCACGAGGAACATGTTCTCGCGGTATTTCCCCCAGTGCCCCGACGTCTCCCACAGCCCCTTGTTGAACAGGAGCGGCGTGCGGATCTCGGCGAAGTCGCGCTGCTGTCGCTCGCGGCAGTAGTCCACGAGCAGGTTGTACAGCATCGTGCCGCGCTCCGTCCAGAACGGCGCGCCCGGCGAGTACGGGTGGAACATGATCAGATCGAGCTCGCGACCGAGCTTGCGGTGGTCGCGCTTCTTCGCCTCCTCGAGCCGGAAGAGGTACTGCTCGAGCTCCTCCTTCTTGAACCACGCCGTGCCGTAGATGCGCTGCAGCATCTGCCGCTTCTCGTCGCCGCGCCAGTACGCGCCCGCCGTGGTGAGGAGCTTGAAATGCTTCAGCCGGCCGGTGTCGGGGACGTGTGGTCCCTTGCACAGGTCGATGAACGGCCCGTCGGTGTACGTCGAGATGATCTCGTGCGGATCGGTGAAGTCGTCGAGGCGCTCGAGCTTGAGCGGGTCGTCCACGAAGCGCCGGCGCGCCTCCACGGGATCGACCTCCTCGCGCATGAACGGGAACTTCTCGGCGGCGACCTTGCGCATCTCCTTCTCGAACGCCTCGAGGTCCTCGGGCGTGAACGGCGACGCGACCTCGAAGTCGTAGTAGAAGCCGTCCTCGATGGAGGGGCCGAAGCCGATCTTCGCCTCCGGGCGGACGCGGCGGACGGCGGTGGCCAGCACGTGCGCGGCGGAGT
>DASTSX010000226.1:0-5648 GCA_035760455.1 Gemmatimonadaceae bacterium
CGAGGTGGCCGCGGCGGCGCGGCGTATGGGCTGGCAGTCCACGTGGCGAGCCAGCGGGGCGACGCCGGCCGGGGAGCCTGGCTCGCCGGAGCGGCGCAGGCGAGGATCGCGAGGAGAAGTGGGACGAGGCGACGCATATGGTAGGTGGATGAGGTTGAACGCGATGTGAACGAGTCGGCGCGCTGGCCCGCAACCTACTGGAATCCCGCCGGCCGCTCGCCCATCACGTTCGCCGCGCGCTCGATCGCCATCCCGGCGCGCCCGATCGTCCCCTCGTCGAACAGCCGTCCGATCAGCGTGACACCGTGCGGCGCGCGCCGCGGCGGATCGAACTTCGGCAACGGGTTGTTCGGATCGGGCGCCCAGTCGCTGCGCGCCTGCCCCACGTTCACGAATCCCGTGCGCAGCGTCAGCGACGGATGGCCCGTGTTGTTCGAGATGATCAGCATTTCGTTCCGCAGCGAGGGCACGAGCAGCAGATCGACCTTCGACATCACGCCGGACATCATGTCGGCCACCTTCCGCCGCAGTCGGTCCGCCTGGACGAAGTCCACCGCCGAGAGGAACCGCGCCTCGCGGAACAGGTTCGGCCAGGCGTCGGGCACCTGCACCTTGAGCTGGTCCACCTTCCCGCTCAGCGTCAGCTCCTCGAACGCCGCGGCCGCCTCGGCGAACAGGACGACGTTGAGCGACTCGTACGGCCAGTCGGGGAGCTCGATCGGCGTCGGCACCATGCCGAGCCTGCCGACGAGATCGAGCGTCGCGCGGTCGACGTCCGTTGCCGGCGCTTCGTCCATCCACTTCTTCACGTAGCCGACGCGCAGACCGCGAACAGCCGCCGTCGCGTCGAAGTCGAGCCGGCTCGGTACGCTCGCGATGTCGCCGGCGTCGGGACCGCTGATCGCGCGCAGCACGAGCATCGAATCCTCCACGGCGCGCGTCATCGGCCCCACCTTGTCGAGCGTCCAGCAGAGCGTCATCGCGCCCGTGCGCGGCACTCTGCCATACGTCGGACGCAGCCCCGTGACGCCGCAGCGCATGGCCGGCGCGATGATGCTGCCGCCCGTCTCGCTGCCGATCGAGAAGCCGACCAGCGCCGCCGCGGTCGCCGCGCCGGGCCCCGCGCTCGAGCCCGACGAGCCCTCCTCGAGCAGCCACGGGTTCATCGTCTGCCCGCCGAACCAGATGTCGTTCAGCGCGAGCGCGCCGAGCGAGAGCTTGGCGACGAGCACCGCCCCCGCCTCGTTCAGCCGCGCGATCACTGCGGCATCCGCGGTCGGCACCCGGCCGCGATACGGCTCGGCGCCCCACGTCGTCGCGATGCCGGCGGTGTCGAGCAGATCCTTCACGCCGTACGGAATGCCGTGGAGCGGCCCGCGGTAACGTCCCGCGGCGATCTCGCGGTCGGCCGCACGTGCCTGGCGCAGCGCGACGTCGCGCGTCAGCGTGATCACCGAGCGCAGCTTCGGGTCGAAGCGCGCGATCCGCGCGAGGTAGATGTTCGTCAGCCGCTCCGACGTGAGCTTTCTCGTCTCGATCCATCGCGCGAGCTGGACCACGGACGCATAGGCGATGTCGGCGTCGTTCATCGGCAGCGGCACGTCGGCCGTCGCCGAGCGCACGAAGTTGTCCGCCTTCGCGACGACAGGCTCTTTCGAGGTGTCCGGCGTCCAGCGCGTCGCCGGCGCGAGGGTGTCCTCGAGCGCGAGCTTGCGCGGTCCCGTCCGCCGCTCGAACAGCGCGGCGAGCGAGGTGCGCCAGCTCCGCGACGCCATCTCGCGCTGAGCGGGTGTCATCGTCACCTGCATCAGCTTCTCCGCCTCGGCGAACGTCGCCGGCGAGACCTCGGGGCCGACGGGTGGCGCGGTGTTGAACGCCGGCGGGGCGCCAGGGGTGGCGGGGGTGGTCGTCGCGGTGCCGGCGGTGCCGGCCTGCGGATCGGAGCCGCGGCAGGCGGCGACGGTGGCGGCGAGGCCGAGCGGGGCCTCGAGCAGGAAGCGGCGACGAGTGGGCACGGGACGGGGCGCGCGGGGGTGGAGTCGGGCAGCTCCGCTAACCTAGCCCTCCGCTGGCGCTCGTCGCCAACGAGGTCTTGGGGCGGCTGCATGCACGACAGCCCGGATGCGGCGCACTCGACGATCTTGCGCCCGGCGCCGAGATGTGGAATCTCCGATCGGCGCACCGAGGTGCGCCGCCGTCCACCTCCACGGCATCCTCCCATGGACCGCTTCGCGCAACGCGTCTACCGAATCGCCGGCGTCTACGGCCTCGTCGTCATGCTGCCGCAATACTTCATGGAAGAGCGCATCGGCCGCGACGCGCCGCCCCCCATCACGCACCCCGAGCACTTCTATGGATTCGTCGGGGTCGTCGTCGCCTGGCAGCTCGCCTTCCTCGTCATCGCGCGCGATCCGGCGCGGTTCCGGGCGCTGATGCCCGTCACCGTGCTGGAGAAGCTCGCGTTCGCCGTGCCCGTCGCCATCCTGTATGCTCAGGGGCGGGTCGCGGCGTCGGTGCTGCCGTTCGCCGCGATCGACCTCGTGCTCGGCACGCTGTTCTTCCTCTCGTACCGGCGCCTCGGCGCCACGCAGGTCGCATGAACACTCCACGCTCCCGCCGCGCCATGCTCGGCGACGTCGCGGCGCTCGGCGCGATGCTCACCATTCCGCGGCCGCTCGCCGCGCTGCTCGGCGCGGTGACGCCGGGCCGGCCGCTCGCCGCCGATGTCGAGCGCGCCGGGGATCCGGATCACGAGCGCCTCGCCGCGTGGGCCACCGTCCTGCGCACCGAACGCCTCGCCGGCGCCAGGGTCCCGCTCGGCCGGGCCAGCGCGCGCGTCGGCGAGCTGGCGATCGGCACGCCGTACGAGGCGTTCACCCTCGAGGCATACCTGAAGGCCGGCGGCAGCCCGACCAGCCTGGAGCCGCTCGCGCTCTCGCTCACGCGCTTCGATTGCGTCACGCTCGTCGAGTCGTGCCTGGCGATCGCGCGCGTCGCGCGCGGCGACGGCGCGCCGACGTGGGAGCGCTTCGCGCGCGAGATGGAGCGGATGCGCTACCGCGGCGGCACGCGCGGCGACTACGCGTCGCGCAACCACTACTTCAGCGAATGGATCTCCGACGGCGCGCGGCGCGGCCTGCTGCGCGACCTCGGCGCCGAGCTCGGGGGCGAGGTGGACGCGCGCCCGCTCCGGTTCATGACCGAGCACCGGAAGAGCTACCCCGCGCTCGCCGACGACCGCGTCTTCGCGGCGATCGGGGCGATGGAGCGCGGGCTCGACGGGCAGCCGCGGCGCGTCGTCCCGACGGCGCGCATCGCCGCGGTGAGCGACCGCATCCGGACCGGCGACGTCCTCGCGTTCGCGACGTCGATCCCGGGGCTCGACGTCACGCATTCCGCGATGGCCCATCGCGACGCGAAGGGCGTGCTGCGGGTGCTGCACGCGCCGCTGTCGGGGGGAAGCGTGGAGATCACGCGCTCGACGCTGCCGGAGTACGTGGCGGCGATCAAGCGCTCGACGGGGATTCTCGTCGCAAGGCCGATATAGGTGGGGTGCGCAGGCACGGGGGGGGCGGGCACCCAGAACGGAGGGACTAATTGCATGAGGCGGATCGAACGGATGCACGGGCAACTGCAACTGCCTCCTGCAACTGCCAACTGCCAACTGCTTGACGCGGAGGGCGCGGAGGACTTCGAGAGACTCCGGCGCGACGCGCGCGTCGATGCCGACCCGAAGATCTGCTCTTGGGGTCGTGGATGGAGAGGAGCCGTGCGCCGGCGTGGCGATCTCGACCCGGAGAGCTCTTCCCCGCGTCCTCCGCGGACCTCCGCGCCCTCCGCGTCGATCAGCTGTCGTTCAGTCGCTCCAGCATCCGATCGATCCGCCTCATCCGATTGCACCCTTCGTTCTTGATGCGTACCAGGGCGCGCGTATGATTTCGCGGCGCGTGCGCCGTACACGACTCGACATCGACTTTCCGTGAGGCTTCTCTGAGAGCGCTTCGGCGTTTGGCGCGCGGCATCGGGTATCTGCTGGCCGGCGCGGCGCTCGTCCTCGCGCTCGTCCTCGTCGGCTTCCGCGTCGCCGCGGACCGGCGCGAGACGCTGTCGCGCTACGACGCCGCGCCGAAGACGGGCCGCTACGTGCGGGCGGCCGACGTCGATCTGTTCGTGCAGGAGGAAGGGCCTCCCGATGGACCGCCGGTCGTGCTCATCCACGGCACGGGCGCCTGGAGCGAGATCTGGCGCGGCACGATGCGCTCGCTCGCCGCGGCCGGCTATCGCGCCGTCGCGCTCGACATGCCGCCCTTCGGCTACTCGTCGCGCCCCGCCTCGCTCGACTACGGCGACGAGGCGCAGGCACGCCGCATCATCGGCGTGCTCGACGCGCTGCGCCTCGAGCGCGCGACGCTCGTCGGACACTCGTTCGGCGGCCGGCCGACGATGCAGGCCACCTTCCTCGCCCCGGACCGCGTCGAGCGGCTCGTGCTCGTCGACGCGGCGCTCGACCTCGCGCGCGGCTGCCTCGACGCCGAAGTGGCCGGATGCCACACCGTCGTCCGCGACTCGTTCCCCGCCCGCGAGAGCACGGGCCCCTGGCTCGCGCGCGCCGTGCTCGGCGTCCCGCCGCTGCGCGACGCCGTCGTCTCGGCGACGGTCACCAACCCGATGATGAGCGGCTGGCTGCTGTCGAAGCTCGTCGCCAACCGCGAAGCGGCGGTCACGCCCGAGCGTGTCGCGATGTTCCAGCGGCCGTTCGCGCTCCAGGGCTGGACTCCCGGGCTCGGCGAATGGCTCGCGACCTTCGCGACGACGCGCACGTCGTCGCTGGCGACCCAGCGGTCGCGCTACCCCTCGCTCGGCATGCCGACGATGGTGCTCTGGGGCGCGCGCGACTCGCTCACGCCGATGGCGCAGGGGATGGACATCGCGCGGCTCATCCCGAACGCGCACTGGGAGGTGCTGCCGAGCGCGGGGCACATCCCGGCGATCGAGGACCCGCAGAGCTTCGACGCGGCGCTGCTCGAGTTCCTGCGAACCCGCTGACCCGCGCGCCGCCGCGCGGCAAGAGCGTCACAGACGGGCGCCCCGCGCGCGGCGAGCGTGACGCATGTCCACCAACCGGCGTGATCGACGACACCCAGTTCACCCCTCGCTGCGGCTTGCATCAATATGTCCCGCACCCGCGCACCCGCATCACCGCGGCAGTCTCCCCAGCGCGGCGCGTGCCCGAGCGACGAGCCCGTGGTGCGGCGCCACCGGCGTGTCGTAGACGCTCAGGAACCGTGCGTAGTGCTCGCGCGCCGCCTCGTGCTGGCCGAGGTCCTCCAGAAGCGCGGCGCGCTCCAGCGACGCGAATGGTGCGAGCAGCGCATTCGCATGCAGCGCTTGCGGCGAGCGAAAGCCCATCGCCTCGTGCCACGTCAGCAGTGAGGCTGCGCCAGCTGTGTCCCCCGACATCGCGAGCCAGCGACTCGCGGTCAGTCGGTGCACGCCGGCGAGATACGAATGGACATCGTCGACGCGATAGCGGTCGCGCTCGAGCGCGAGCAGCAGCGCGAGCGCGAGCCCCGCCGTGCCGAGCTTCGACACCCGCACGCCGTGCGCCTCGACGTCGACGTTGAGCAGCATGATCACGAACAGGAAGA
>DASTSX010000227.1:0-11107 GCA_035760455.1 Gemmatimonadaceae bacterium
GCAAATCTGCTATTCGTCGGTTCGATTCCGACCGGCGCCTCTCGACACCGGTGAGTTCGTTGGTTGGAGAGCGGGTTTCGTTGGAACGGCCTCGGGAAGCTCCTGCTCCCGAGGCCGTTCGCGTACGCCGCCGGCGCGGCAGCGGGCTTCGCGGGCTGGACGCGCTACAGCGCCGGAAGCCGCGTGCCTGTCCGGCGGGGCACGGCCTGATGACACGCCTCGACGAGGCGGCGGATCGAGCTACTGAGCGCTCGGATCGGGAGCAGTGCCTCGTGAACATGTGCAGATGCCCGCCGCGCTCGCGCGAGTAGTCCGCGGGTCCGCCCAGCACCTCGGCGAGGACCTGCGCGACGAAGTGCGGATGGCGCGCCTCCATGTGTGCGAAGATCGGGCCGGGTGTGTCGTTGAACACTCGGCGGGCTCGGTCCGTCGTACGACGCCGGCGGTGCGTACTACTTCGACGAGAACGCGACCGGAGCACCCGCCGCATCGACGTGATCATGCTCTGGTAACGCGCGACGCCCATTCACCGCCCGCGGCGGACCGGGCGGGCTTCCTCCTGGAAGTGGAGTTGCCGGTCTGGAACAACGACATCGGGCGCGTGCCCGATCGCGACGCGTTCCTGCGGGCGGAGGGCCAGCGCGTGCAGGACGCCTACGGCAATCACCCCTCCTTCGCGATGCCCGCGGCTCGCGCAGCCGCACATCGGCACCGACTTCGACTTCGCCGCCTACATCCGCGATTTCACCGTCCCGACGATCGCGCACGAGATCGGCCAGTGGGTGGTGAACCCGGCCTACTACGACGACTTCGCGCTAGACGGCGATCAGCACGGCGAGCGCCGCCATGGCGCGACGCGACGTTCGAGGGACGCGATGCCGATCGAGCATGGATGTCTTTCTCGATGTGTGTGTCTCTACCGTTTCTACCTTCCGACGCGGAGACGGGTCACACGACGCGCTCACGCCGCCGCCGCCGAATCGGGATGATCGCCAGCCGTCAGGCGAAGCCGAGTTGCTGGAGCATGAGCGACTGATCCCACTGCTCCCAGCGCTCACGGACCTTGCCGTCCTCCACGTGATCGACGATGAGCCCGTCGATGGCGATCGGCTTCCCGGTCGGCGGCGCCGCGCCGAGCGGTCCGGTGTGCGTGCCCGCGGCGTGCCAGCGGAAGGCCACGCGGTCCCCCTGGGTGAATTGGTCCTCGACGGTGAACTGGAGGTCGGGGAAGGCCGCGAGCAGTCCACCCACCAGCTCCTTCCACGGACCCAGTCCGCGAATGGGGTCGGCGACGCCGGTAATGTGAATCACGCAGTCGGGCGAGAACGCGGTGTCCGCCACCGACACGTCGCCGCGATTGAGTCCTTCGATCCAGATGCGTTCGTACTCCATCAGCGATTCGACGGGCATCGGCTGTCCTCAGCGGGTTGGACTTCGGGAGGGGGACTGGACTCATCGCTCGAACCCTTCGCGGAGCTCGTGGCTCACGGCGACACGCTGGCATGGGGAGGCGGGGCCGGCGCCAGGGACGACGAGTGGCAGAGCGAACATACCACCGCGGGCGAGCGAAGCAACCACGCTCGACCGGATACTCCAGTCAGAGCAAAGGCAGGCCAGACGCGGTCGTCGCTTGCGTGCCGTTCCGAACGGATGCAACTAGGAACGACGCGTCCATCGACACGAGTGCAGCTCCGATCCAACGAGCGGAATGACCACATGATCTCGCGCCGGTCACTCGCGACCGCGGCGACCATCGCAACGCTCCACGTCGGCGGATGTGGAGACGGACTGCCTGCGGCGTCGTCCGAACAGGTCGAGAGCCGCCATGTCGGCGCACCGGATGCGCAGCCAGTGTGGCGTCGCGGCATCTGCGACGGATCCGCCGGCGTCGCGCTCACGGGCGGATACTTCATCGTCGCCAACGACGAGAGCAACATCCTCTCCGTCTATCAGTCGGACACGGGCAGCGTGCCCGTCGATCGAGTTCGCCTCTCCGCGGCGCTCGGGATCGGGCGGCCGAATCGCGAGGCGGACATCGAAGGTGCGACCACGCTGGGGGACACCGCCTACTGGATCACATCGCACGCGAACGCGAAGGACGGCGAGCGTCTCGCCGATCGCCACCGGTTGTTCGCGACGGTGGAGAGCCGAAACGGCTCGACTCCGTCCGTGCGGCCGGTCGGCCGCCTCTACAGCCGGCTCGTGACCGCCCTGCTCGCGGACACGGCGCTGGCCCGATACGGCATCGCAACCGCGGCCACGCGTTCGCCGGAGGAGAGCGGCGGATTGAACATCGAGGGGCTCGCCGCCACGCCCGACGGTCGGCTCCTCATCGGCTTTCGAAGCCCCGTGCCCGAGGGCCGAGCGCTCATCGTGCCGATCGAGAATCCATCCGGCGTCATCTTCCGCGACCAGGAGCCTCGGCTCGGCCGCGCGACGACGGTGGCGCTCGGCGGCCGAGGGATCCGCAGCATCGAGTACGTGCCGGCGATGCGCGCGTACGCCATCGCCGCGGCCAACGACGACGGCCGTCGACGCTTCGCCCTCTACCGCTGGAGCGGAGCGGCGGCGGATGCGCCGCGTCCGCTCGAGGGCGCAACGTTGGAGGGCGGCCTCAGTCCGGAGGCGATCGTCGTCGAGCGCGAGCATCCGGAGCGGCTGCTCATCCTCAGCGACGACAGTGGACGGCGGCTCGGGGGCCGCGAGTGCAAGGATGCGGACGACAGCCGGAAGTTCTTCCGGAGCGTCACCGTGGCGGTTCCGAGGTGACGGCACGAAGCAAGTGCCGCGACGGCGGTCGCGGCCACGCCGGCGCAGGTCACCGCGAAGCGGGAAGCAGCCGCCCGTCCTTCATGCGCAGGCCGATGCGCCGGGTGTTGGCGATGTCGGCGCTCGGGTCGCCGTCGAGCGCGAGCCACGATGCCTCGCAGCCGTCCGTGAGACATCCCACGTGTCGCGTGGGATATATCGCGCGCGGCGTCGCCTCGCTCCACAGCCGGAGCAGCTCGAGCGGGGTGAGGACGCCGAGGGTGGCGAGGTACGCGATCTCCTGCACGGAGTCGTCGCGGTACGCGTCGCTGCCGATGGCGAGCCGCACGCCGGCGCGATGCAGCACGCGGAGATTGCGCGTGAACAGCGCGTCGGCCTGACGGCGACGTGCGCTGTCGGGACCGGTGAGCGCGAAGTCGCTGATGCCGCCGAGCGTCGTCACTACCCACGTGCCGCGCGCGGCGGCAAGCTTCGCGTCCGCCTCGGCGACCTCGTAGGGGCGCACATCGGTGAACTGGACGTTCTCGTCGCCACGAAAGCCGGGGATGTGGTTGATCTCGTCGACGCCGCCGACGAGCGCAGCGTGGAAGTCCGCCGCCGTCTCGACGTGCGCGCTCACGCGCAGCCCCGCGGCGTGCGCGCGCCGCACGACCTCCGGCACGAGCGCGGGATCCATTCCGCGCCAGTTGAAGAACGCGGTGTCGGTGCGGCGCCGCGCGAACTCCTGCGAGTGCACGAGGACGATCTTGATGAAGTCGGTGCGGCCGGCGAGGATGCGCGCCCACTTCCGCTCGAGGTCGGGCAGGCTGTCGATGATCCAGAGAAAGCCGCCGTCGCCGTCGGCCGCGGTCATCGCGCCGCGGGCGAGGTTGCGGCGATAGAGCCCGGCGGGGTGCCCGCCCGTCGCCGTCAGCAATCCGTGCGCGAAGACGGCGTCGACGCCGGACGGCACGTTCACGCGCCCCGCGAGCGAGTCGCGCCCGCGCGGCAGGATGCCGGGGTTCTTCACGTAGAAGACGCCGTCGCGGAGATAGCGGCGGATCAGCGAGTCGGTGCGGCCCGCCGAGATGAAGTCGACGTTGTGGTTGTGCGCTTCGCCGAACGGCGGGACGATCCATCGTCCGGCGAGGTCGATGACCGAGTCGACCTGCCGCGGCCGCCGGGTCGTGAACCGTCCGTCGACGATCCAGCGCGTCGCCGGCCGGAAGCCGTCGGGGCCGAGCCAGCGTCCGTCGCGGAGCTCGTAGGCGTGTCGCGCGGGCGTGCCGGAGCCGCCGCGATGACAGGCGATCACCTGGCCGCCGAGCAGGAGTGCGAGGGCGAGCCGCCAGGCCCGCGCCGAGCGGACGCGCGTGAGTTGAAATTTCAGCACGTGTGATAGTTCGATCCGCGCATCGGGATTGTCAACCGACGCGAGGCGACGGGCGCGTCGCGGTGCTCGACGCGCTCGGCGACGCACTGCCTCCGCTGCGCCGCCTCGGCGCGCGTTCGGGCAGCGACGTGGCTGGACTACATGCACCTCGCGAAGAGCAACGGGCGCTGAGTGATCGTGAACGTGCTCTGGGAGTATGGCGGCACGTTGTCGCGCTCCTACCTGCTTGACATCGTCGCCCTGCCTGGCGAGCTTGCGAAAGCTCGATCTCACACCGCCGACCGATGATCCGCTCTTCCGCCATCATGTGCTGCATGTGTTGCTGCCGTCCCTCGGGGATGGGCGGGACACGAGCGCATGCGCGGAACACAGTGTGACGATCGCTTAACGACACACGCGCACAGCTTCGATCCGGCCCACCCTCACACGGTGGGCTTTTTCGTGTTCGTCTCTCTCCGTCGCGCTCCACTTCCCGGCCGTTCGGCCCCGAGGACCTCCGCCATGAACCGCATCGCGCAGTACCTGATCGACACGCCGCCACCCCCGCCGGTGGTCCATCGCTGGCAGACCGTCGTGCCCGCCGAACTGCCGGCGTCGTTCGCGCCGATCCCGGTACAGCTGCTCGCCGGGCTCGACGACGCGAGCCGGCTCCAGCTCGTCACGCTGTACGCGCGAGCGCGTGCGGCGGCCGAGGCGGAGCTAAGGCGCGCGGCGATCGAGGCGCTGCTGGCGTCGCTCTGAGGGGGAGCGGTCGCGTCGCCGAGCTCGGCGGGACGAAGCGCGCTCGACGGAACGGGTCGCGAGCACGCTGAGCCGTCTCGAGACCATTGGGCGGCGGATCGTCTTGCGGCGAGCAACTGGACTGGTATATCCGTTGCTCGGTCAGGACGTCTCCCGTTTCAATGAGGCCGGCGATGGTCAACATGATGATGGACCCGAGCGCGATGGGGATGATGAGCGCCCCGATGAGCATGCCGGGGAACGCGATGGGGATGATGATGCCCCGATGTACCATCTCGATGGAGAAGATGGCGGGCGGGATGCGCATGACGTGCATGGGCGTGGACGAGATGTCGACGCGCATGATGCAGAACCTGATGGGCATGATGGGCAGCGGCATGATGAGCTGCGCCATGATGATGAACGGCATGATGGCGATGCGCTGCAACATGATGATGGGGATGTGCCGGACGGAGATGACCGACGAGGGGATGGTCATCACCTACACGAGCGGCGACCCCGCGATGATGGCCATGATCCAGTCGTGCTGCGACTGCATGACCATGATGATGAAGAACGGCTGCAGCTGCTGCGTGATGATGAACAACACGCCGGTCTGCTCGAGCTGACCGATCGTCGTCCTCGTTGAACGTGCGAGTGGCGCCGATCGGCGACGCCACTCGCTCTTTGTTCTCGTCGCCTCGGGCGCGCGTGGCGGAAGCAACGGGATCGAGGCACATTGGGCGCCGTGGCCAAGTGGTAAGGCGGCAGTCTGCAAAACTGCTATCGTCGGTTCGATTCCGACCGGTGCCTTGAGAGCGGTGAGTTGGTGAGTTGGATCGTGGGTTGGTTGGGCACGGCCTCGGGAGGCAGGAGCTTCCCGGGGCCGTTTCCACTTCACCACTTCACCACTGCCAACGAGAACCGCGCAGAGCTCGTGTTCACCTTCCGCGACATGTTCAACGATTTCGGCGTCCGGCGCGACGTCGTCGGCGATGGATTCCGGGCGTTGTACCAGAACCTGCTCGAGACGCAGGTCGCGACGCTGCGGATGAAGTGGCGGTTCGAGGTGCGCGGGTGCGTTGGGTCGGCATGAGCACTGGCAGATGGGTGCGAGCATCACTCGTGCGCGGGGCGCTAGCCGTACTCCGGCCCCGCGCTCGCGCAGAGCGTAGCGGGAGTGCCGGATCCCGTCGATCCGCCGCGACGCATGCGCGCCAGCGGCCGCCTCGGCGCGAGACCGCGCGCGACGAGGTGTGCCGGATCGAGCAGGCCGGTCGAGTTCACGTCGATGCAGACCTGCCGACCGGAGAAGCGCGTCAGCAGCGTGTCCACTAGTCGTGCCGCGAGCGCGTCGTCCGTGCTGACGACCGGCCCGAGGTAGGTCGCGATGCGTCCCTCGCGCGCGAGGGCGTACCCTTCGCGCTCCGGCTCGCGAACGACGTACGCGGCCAACGCCTCGGACTCGAGCTCGGCGAGGAAGCGCGATCGATCGGCGCCGAATGCCGCGCGGTCGAGCGGGAGGATCGGACCGAGCGCCGCACGCTCGTCAGGCGCGGGAGCGGTCCCACCGACGCGTGCCGCGACGCCCATCCATCGCTCGAACAACATCTCCTCCTCGAAGCCGAGCCGGCGATAGAGCGGCTGCCCCGCCGGCGTGGCGTCGAGCTTGACGCATGCGACGCCGGCCGCATCGAGATGCTCGAGCGCGCGCGACATCAGCGCCGCTCCGATGCCCTGCCGCCGAGCGGCGGGATGGACGATCATCATCCCGATCCACGCCAGCGCACGCTCGTAGATCGTCGTCGTGACGGTACCGACCAGACGTCCCCCGACGCGCGCCGCGAAGCAGCCACCGGGCCCCAGGCGAAGGATGCGCCGCCAATCGGCGTCCGTCTGGTTCCAGCCCTCGCCCGTGCTGAGCGCGACGGCGTCTGCGACGTCCGCGTCTCGGAGTAGATCGATGGTGAGGGGCATAGGGGCGCGGGGGCGCAGGCGCGCGGGTGCGCGGGTGCGAAACGGCCTCGGGAAGCATGTGCGTCCGGAGGGCTTTCCGTATGGCGCACCCGCGCATCGCGCATCGCGCACCATGTAACACCACGATACGACGACGAACGATTCGATGCGGCCACTCATCGGTGTGATGTAGCGCACACAGCTCCTAAGCTGCTGACATTTCACGCGTTGCGCATGGTCTGGAGGCGGGCGCGAGCGGGCACCTGGCCTGCCTTTCATGGGGGCTCCGATGGCGACGTCCAACACTTCAGGAGCACCCCAATGACATCCCGACTTCTCGCTCTCGCAGGGGTCAGTGCGCTCGGCGCGAGCCTCGTCGCTTGCGCCGCCGACTCGACCGGACCGAATGCCTCCGCCGCAGGCTTCGTCTCGCTCTCCTTCGCGTCGGTGGGGGCGAGCAGCACGTCCAGCTCCACCTCGGTGAGTGGCGGCACCCTCTCGGGTGCGGTCGCGGGCAGCTCGAGCGTCGACGCGCTCGTGATCACGAGAGTACAGCTCGTGCTCGCCGAGCTCGAGCTGCAGCGCGCCGGCGGCACGTGCACGAGCGGGGACGCCAGCTCGTCGTCCGACTCGTGCGAAGAGCTGGAGCTCGCGCCGACGATGATCGAGCTGCCGGTGAACGGCAACGTGGTCAGCGCGGTCAGCGTGCCGGTGCCCCCGGGGAGCTACTCGGCGTTCGAGGCGAAGATCACGCTCGCGGACACCGGCCGGCGCGGGGGCGCCGCCCTGATCGCGGCGCACCCGGAGTTGAGGGCCGCGAGCGTCCGTGTGGAAGGAACCTTCAATGGCAAGCCGTTCACGTACACGGGCGCGACCCGAGCGCAGATCGAGAGCAGGTTCGATCCACCCCTCGTCGCCGACGCCTCGGGGATCAACGTCACTGTCAGGGTAAACCTGACGGGCTGGTTCCGGACGTCGTCTGGGGCGATCATCGATCCGGCGACGGCGAACGCCGGCGGGCCCAACGCCGAGTTGGTGAGCACCAACATCGCGCGGTCGTTCGTGGCGTTCTGCGACGACGATCGCGACGGACGCGACGACCGTGGCGAATAGCTACATTCGGCCGACCGCCTGTGCACCAGGCGGTCGGCACGCACCGCCCTCCCGTGGCAGACCTCCGCGTCCTCGCGCTCACCGATTCGTTTCACACCGAGTGGCCACCGCTCGCCCGAGCGCACGGCCTCACCCTCGTCGTGTGCGACGACCCGAGCGTGCTCGAGCCTCGTGCGGGATCGATCACGCTGATCGCCGGCGGTGGAGCGGAGCAATCGCTCGAGAGCGTGTTGCGCCGCCTTCCGAGCGGGAACCGCTTCGTCGCGGCGGCTGGTGCGGAGGCGAACCACCGGCTCGTCGCAGCGGTGGTCCGCGCGGGCGCCGACGACTATTTCGTGCTCCCGGCGGACATCGACGCGCTGCGCTCGTGGGTGGCCGGCGCCGCCGCCCGGATCGCGGCGGAGCACGAGGCGGCGTCGTTCGCCGAACGGGAGCGCGATGGTGTCCAGTTCGACGGAATCCTCGGCACGAGCGCGGCGCTGCACGCAGCGCTCACGCGAGCGCGACGCGTGATCGGCCGGCCGACCGTCACGGTGCTGCTCACCGGCGAGACGGGAACGGGCAAGGAGCTGCTCGCCCGCGCGATCCACTACAACGGGCCGCGACGCGACGCGCCGTTCGTGGACGTGAACTGCGCGGCAATCCCGGAGAACCTGCTCGAGAGCGAGTTGTTCGGGCACGAGAAGGGCGCGTTCACGGGCGCCACGGGCACCAAGCCGGGCCTCATGCAGCTCGCCGACGGCGGGACGCTCTTTCTCGACGAGATCGGCCATCTGCCGCTGCCGCTCCAGGGCAAGCTGCTGCGGGCGCTCGAGGAGCGAACGATCCGCCGAGTGGGTGGGACGCGCAGCATCCCGTTCGACGTGCGGCTCATCGCGGCCACCCACGTGGAGCTCGCGGCCGCAGTGCGTCGCGGCGAGTTCCGCGAGGATCTGTTCTACCGGCTCAACGTGATGCCCATCGAGCTGCCGGCGCTGCGCGACCGCGCGGAGGACATCGTGCCGCTCGCGGAGCACTTCCTCGCGCGGTTCAAGCGGGATTACGAGATCCCCGCGCTCGAGCTCTCGGCCGCGGCGCGGCGCGCGCTGACGGAGCGCCGCTGGTCGGGCAACGTGCGCGAGCTGCGCAACACGATCGAGCGCGCCGTGCTGCTGGCGGACGGCCCGACGCTCGAGGCCCGGGACGTCGCCGAAGAGTTCGCGCCGACGGATACGTCGCGCGCGGAGGGCGAGCTGCCGTTCCCGGCGACGATCGCGGCGATCACGCAGGCGGCCGCGCAGCGCATGCTCGCACTCTGCAACGGGAACAAGAGCGTCGCCGCGCGCCGGCTCGGCATCTCGCGCCCTCGCCTGCAGCGATTGCTCGACGCCACGCTGGACCAACTGGAGCGCGACGACGCGGAGACGAGCACATGACCATCACGTCGCGCGCGCATTCCATCCCTCTCTCTCAGGTGGAACGATGAGGTTCCGATCACGCTGCGCTGCCTTCGGGACGGCGCTGGCCCTGTGCGTCACCGCAGCCATCGCGGGGTGCGACACGGCTGCCGAGAGCCTCGCCCCGGAGGAGCGGCCGACGAGCGCGCTGCGGCTGCTCACCGTTCTGCCCACGGCGCCGCTGCTCGCGACGACGAGCGTCAGCTTCTACGCGGTGAAGGGCAGGAACGCGGGCGCCGACCTCTGGTATCGCGCACGGCCGGGCCGCACCGATTCGACGAAGATGCTCGAGTTCCGGCTCAACGGGGCGTCGCTCGACCGCCGGCCGGACGGGACGGCGTTCGCCAACGGCGACTCGATCCGCATCACCATCACCGTCATCAGTCCGGCGAACCTGATCGTCGACTTCCAGCCGTCGGGGCTCAAGTTCTCGGCACAGGAGCCGGCGCGGCTCAAGATCTTCTTCGGCGAGTGCGGCGACGATCTCGACCGCGACGGCCAGGTCACCGCGTCCGACGACGCCGTCAGGCAGCAGCTGGCCATCTGGCGGCAGGAGACGCCGACGGCGCCCTGGGTCAAGCTGTCGAGCGTGGTGGTGAAGGAAGACAGACTGGTCGACGCGTTGCTCGGCGGGTTCACGGGCTACGCCGTCGCATACTGACGCATCGATCGCCAGCCACCGCCGCACCCACGATGTCCGACGCCACGTCCGATGCCCCGGATGACCTGACCAGCCGCGCGCGCGCGCTGGCCGTCGCCGGCGAGTGGCCGGAGGTCGTGCGTCTGCTCGGCGGCCTCGCCACGGGCGTCGGCGGGACGAGCGAGCTGCAGCTGCTGCGCGCCGAAGCGCTGACGCGCGTGGGGGACGCGCGCGCAGCGAGCGCGTGGCTGCGGGAGATCATCCCCGCGCTCGTGTCGCGCGGCGACCGGGCGAGCCACCGCCGCGCGCTGAACCTGCTCGGCGCGGCGAGCTTCTATCTCGGTCGGCTGGAGGAAGCGAGCGACGCCTTCGCCGCTGCGCTGGAGATGGCGTCCGAGGAGGACGATCTCCTGATCTTCGCGCGCGCGACGAACAACCTCGGCATGATCGAGAACCTCCGCGGCCATCACGAGTCCGCGCTCGGCCACTACCGGCTCGCCGTCCCGACGTACCAACGGCTCGGACAGCGCCGCGGCCTCGCCGAGAGCTATCACAACATCGCGATCACCTACCGCGACATCGGCTCGCTGTCCGAGGCGGACGAGTACGAGCGTCGCGCGATCGACTACGCCGCCGAGGGAATCGCACCGCGAGTCGCCGCGATGGGGATGATCGGGCGCGCCGAGATCGCGCTCCGGCGCGGCGATCCGCAGTTCGCGCGGGGCACCGCGGAGCGCGCCGCGGCCGAGCTCGAGCGGCTGCACGATCCGGTCAACGAGGCCGACGCGCACCGTCTGACCGCGTCGGCCGAGGCCGCACTGGGGCGCTTCAGCGACGCCGAGCGCGCCTTCGACCGTGCACTCGGCATCGCCCGAACGGGCGGTCACGCGCTGATCGAAGCCGAAGCACTTCGCGATCGTGCCCACGCCTACCTGAAGCAGGGCCGGCGCGCGGATGCGCGTCGCGATGCCGACGCGGCGATGGCGCTGTTCGCGCGCCTCGGGGCGACGAAGGAGATCGACGCGCTGCGAGAGGCGGTGGGGTAGGGCGGGTGCGCGGGTGCGCGGGTGCGCGGGTGCGCGGGTGCGCGGGTGCGCGGGT
>DASTSX010000228.1:0-10944 GCA_035760455.1 Gemmatimonadaceae bacterium
CTCCTCGACCCGAAGGCGCTCGCGGGGGCGCGGATCGGCATCCCGCGCGCCTTCTTCTACGACAGCGTCGTTACGGGCGGCTCCAAGACGCCACGCGGCGGCCTGAGCGCCGCACAGAGGCAATCGATGGCCGAGGCGATCGCGGTGCTCGAGGCGCAGGGAGCGGTGATCGTCGATCCGGCCGACATCCCGAGCGTCGTCGCGAGGGATTCGGCCGAGAACTTCCTGAACTGGAGCGTGTGCGGTGGGCTCGGGAACGCCAAGGGGCTCGACGCCGGCTGCTCGATCGCGTTCAAGTACGGGATGAAGCGCGACTTCAACGCGTGGCTCGCGTCGCTGGGCGACCGCGCGCCGGTGAAGTCGCTGACGGCGCTGCGCGAGTGGAACGTCGCACACCAGCGCGCCGGCGCGATCAGGTACGGCCAGGCGAACCTCGACGTGTCGGACGAGATAAGCCTGACGGCGGATCGCGAGCGCTACCTGGCGGACCGCCGCAAGGACATCCGTCTCTCCGCGACGAACGGGATCGACGCCGCGCTGAAGGCGCATCGGTTGGACGCGCTGTTCTTTCCCGGCGTCAGCAGCGCGAACATCGCCGCGCGGCCGGGCTATCCGACGGTGACGGTGCCCTGGGCGTTCGTGCCGGTGCCGCGCGGCGAGGGAGCGAACGCGTTCCCGGCAGGCTTCGAGCCAAAACCGCAGCCGTTCAACGTGAGCTTCACGGGAACGGCGTGCAGCGAGCCGAAGCTGATCGCGCTGGCGTTCGCGTTCGAGCAGGCGACGAAGCGCCGCGTCGCGCCGCCGCAGTTTCCGTAGCGAGCGCCCGCAGCTGCGCACCGCGCAGCGCGCTCGGCTGAGCTCGAACATGGGCCGCGGCGTGCTGTCCGCGACGGTTCAGCCGAATAGCTTACTCGGAGCACCGCGCGCCCACGCACCGCCGCAGACCTCGCCATGATGCATACCCGACGCGTCCTCCTCGGAGTCGCCGCCGCGATCGCGGTCGCGACTCCGAGCGCATTCGCCCAATCGACCTCCGCGCTCGAGCGCACCTTCCGCGCGCCGCCCGACGCCGCGAAGCCGCGCGTGTGGTGGCACTGGATGAACGGCAACGTCACGCGCGCGGGCATCACGGCGGATCTGGAGTGGATGAAGCGCGCCGGCATCGGCGGGATGCAGATGTTCGACGGCTCGCTCGGCACGCCGCAGTTCGTCGAGCGGCGGCTGGTGTGGATGACGCCGGCGTGGAAGGCGGCGTTCCGGCACGCCGCGGCCGAAGCGCAGCGGCTCGGCCTCGAGATGTCGATGGCGGCGAGCGGCGGATGGAGCGAGACGGGCGGTCCGTGGGTGAAGCCACAGCAGGCGATGAAGAAGGTGGTGTGGAGCGACACCACGCTCGAGGGACCGCGGCGGTTCACCGGCGCGCTCCCGACACCGCCGTCGAACAACGGACCGTTCCAGGGGATGCGCAGCGCGTCGGGGTTCGGCTTCCCGACCGACACGACGCTGCCCGGCGCGAGACCGATGGCGGTGGAGCGCCCCGCGGCGCCGGACCCCACGTACTACGCCGACACGCGGGTGCTCGCGTTCCCGGTGCCCGCGGACGCCGTGAGCATGGCCGACGCGCGCCCGCGCGTCACCGTCGCGGCGGGCGAGGTGGACTCGGCGCTGCTCCGCGACGGCGAGTTCGGCGAGACGATGCTGCTCGAGATCCCCGAGGGCGCGAGCGAGACGTGGGTGCAGCTCGAGTTCGCCGAGCCGTATCGCGCGCAGGCGCTCACCTTCGCCGGCGCGCCGGCGACGCAGTTCATCGGCACGCCGCCGATCCCCGAGGGGCGGCTGGAGTCGAGCGACGACGGCCGCAGCTGGACGACGCTCGTCACGCTGCCCGGCCCCGGCCATCCGGTGCACCACTTCGCCGCGCGCACGTACACGTTCGAGCCGACGAGCGCGCGCTTCTTCCGCGTCGCGCTGAAGCGGCCGACGCCGAGCCCGTTCGCCGCGTCGCTCGGCATCCCGCCGGCGCGCGGCATCGCCATCTCCGAGCTCGAGCTGAGCGGCACGCCGCGCGTCAACCGGTGGCAGGAGAAGGCGCAGTTCGGGATCATCGCCGACTACGGGCCGGCGATCGCCACGCCACCGGCCGACGGCGCGATCGCGCCCACCGACGTCGTGGACCTCACGGCGCGCCTCCGCAAGGACGGCACGCTCGACTGGCAGGTGCCGGCCGGCAAATGGACGGTGCTGCGGATGGGCTACTCGCTCACCGGCACGAAGAATCATCCCGCGTCCCCCGAGGCGACGGGCTACGAGGTGGACAAGCTCAGTCGCGCGCATGTGGCGTCGTACTTCCAGCAATACACGTCACAGATCCGCGGCGCGATCGGCCCGCACTACGGCAAGAGCTTCCAGCATCTCCTGCTCGACAGCTACGAGGCGGGGATGGAGAACTGGACCGACGACATGATCGCGCAGTTCCGTACTCGGCGGGGCTACGACCCGACGCGCTACCTGCCGGTGCTGACGGGACGCGTCGTCGGCGGCGCGGACTCGAGCGACAAGTTCCTCTGGGACTTCCGACGCACGATCGCCGACCTGCTCTCGGACCATCACTACGGCGTCGCGGCCGACGCGCTCAAGGCGCAGGGCATCGGTCTCTACGCCGAGGCGATGGGCGCCGAGTTCCCGACGAGCGGCGACGGGCTCCAGGCGAAGGGGCGCGTCCCGATCCCGATGGCAGAGTTCTGGACGCCCGGTCCGGGCGCCGACGACACGCCGGCGCACATGACGGACATGAAGGAGGCGGCGTCGGCGGCGCACACCTACGGGAAGCCGATCGTCGCCGCCGAGTCGTTCACGACGATGCCCCCGCCGATCGTCCCCGCGTTTGCACAGGGGCCGTACTACCTCAAGCGGCTCGCCGACCGCGCGCTCGCGCACGGGATCAACCGCTTCGTGATCCACACGTCGGTGCACCAGCCGTTCGTGGACGAGGAGCACAAGCCCGGGATGACGCTCGGCTTCTTCGGGCAGCACTTCTCGCGCAACACGACGTGGGCCGAGCAGTCGGTCGCGTGGACGACGTACCTCGCGCGCGCGTCGCACCTGCTGCAGCAGGGGCGCTTCGTCGCCGACGTGGCGTACTTCAACGGCGAGGGCGCGCCGAACACGGTGCCGTACTGGAAGCCGGTGGAGCCGGCGCCGCCGGCCGGCTACGACTACGACTGGGTGAGCGCCGAGCTGCTGCTCGGCCGCATGACCGTGGACGCGGGGCGGCTCGCGCTGCCGAGCGGGATGCGCTACCGCGCGCTCGTGCTGCCGCGCGACGTGGACCGGCTCACCGTGCCGATGGCGCGCAAGCTGAGAGAGCTCGTGCGCGCGGGCGCGATCCTGATCGCGCCGCCGCCGGTGGGCACGCCGAGCCTGAGCGACGGCGCCGCGGGCGACGACAGCGTGCGCGCGATCGCGAGCCAGGTGTGGGGCGACGTGGACGGCACGACGGTGACGGAGCACGAGTTCGGGCAGGGGAAGGTGTATTGGGGCCGCCCGGTCGCCGACGTGCTCGCCGCCGCGGACGTCGCACCCGACGTGATCTTCCGCGGTGCGAGCGACGCGAAGCTCGTCTGGATCCACCGGCGCACGCCGGAGGCCGACATCTGGTTCGTCGCGAACCAGCAGGAACGTCCCGAGGAGCTCACCGCCAGCTTCCGCGTCTCGGGGAAGGCCGCCGAGCTGTGGGACCCCGCGACGGGCACGACGACGCCGGCGTCGTACGCCGTGGCGAGCGCCCGCACCGACGTGCCTCTCACGCTCGACCCGTACGGATCGACGTTCGTCGTCTTCCGCCGCGCGACCACGGCCACGCAGCGGACGGTCGAGCCGCCGTCGCGCACGCCGCTCGTGCCGGTGGAGGGGCCGTGGACGGTGACGTTCCAGCCGGGACGCGGCGCGCCGGAGAGCGCGGTGCGATTCGACTCGTTGACGTCGTGGACGCGCTCGACCGACGACGGGGTGCGCTACTTCTCGGGGACGGCGAGCTACACGACCGACGTCGACATGCCCCTCGCCGCGTTCCGCCCCGGGCGCCGCGTCGAGCTCGATCTCGGGACGGTGAAGGAGATCGCCGAAGTGATCGTCAACGGCCAGCCGGTCGGCGGTGTATTGTGGAAGCCGCCCTATCGGGCCGACATCTCGCCGGCGCTGACGCGCGGCGTGAACCGCATCGAGGTGCGGGTCACCAACCTGTGGCCCAACCGCATGATCGGCGATCTCCAGCCCGGCGTGGCGAAGACCTACACCTTCACCGACTTCCGGCCGTTCACCACGGACTCGCCGCTGCTCGACTCGGGGCTGCTCGGCCCGGTGCGGCTCGAGTCGGTGACGGTGCCGGCGCCGACGCAATGAGCCGCGCTCGTGGCCGCTGACGGCGCGCCGCTCGACGTCGTCGCGGCGCTCCGGCGCGTGCTGCTCGCGCTCGTCGCGTTCGGCGCGGCGGGGCTCATCGCCGAGCTCGTGCTGCTCGAGCACTACGAGTCGGCGTGGCAGTACACGCCGCTGGTGCTGCTGGGCCTCACGCTCGTGGCGGTGGCGCTGGTCGCTCGACGGCCGAGCCCGGCGTCGGTACGGTTCTTCCAGGCCGTGATGGTGCTGTGCGTCGCGGCCGGGCTGGTCGGCGTCTTCCTGCACTACGACGGCAACGTCGAGTTCGAGCTGGAGCGCGAGCCGCTTCTCCGGGGACTCGGCCTGTTCTGGGAAGCGATGCGCGGCGCCACCCCCGCGCTCGCTCCAGGCGCGATGTCCCAACTGGGGCTGCTCGGGTTGGTGTACACCTATCGTCACCCGGCGCTTCGCCGTGTTCCGCCCGCGCAGTCCCCGGGCATCACCATCGATCCTTCCGAGAGACCATGATGCGCACACGTTCTTCCGTTCTCGTCCGCCTGGCCGCCGGCTCGGCGCTGCTCCTCGTCTCGGCCGCGTGCACCAAGGCTGCGGACGACGCCGCGCGCACGGACACCGCCGCGGCCGCGGCGGCGTCGGCGACCTCCGCGCCGAACGCTCCGGCGACGACCCCCGCCGGCTCCCTCGACTCCGCGGCCGGCACGGCGGACAGCGCGGCGCGCGCCGCCGGCGCGAGCCAGACGGCGAGCGGGATGCTCGACCCGAACGCCGCCACGAAGGAGCAGCTCGCCGCCGTCCCGGGCATGACGGCCGCCGCGGCCGACGCGCTGATCGCGGGGCGTCCGTATCAGGACATGGTCGCCGTGAACAAGGCGCTTGGCTCGCTCTCGGCCGACGCGCGCAAGACCGTGTACGCGAAAGTCTGGAAGCCGATCGACCTGAACACGGCGAAGGGCGAGGAGATCCTGCTGATCCCCGGCGTGGGCCCGCGCATGCGGCACGAGTTCGAGGAGTACCGCCCGTACAAGAACATCGAGCAGTTCCGGCGCGAGATCGGGAAGTACGTCGACAAGGCGGAGGTCGCGCGGCTCGAGCAGTACGTGATGATAAAGCAGTGAGTTGGTGAGTTGGAGAGCGGGTTGGTTGGGAACGGCCTCGGGACGCTTCTGCTCCCGAGGCCGTTCTCCAACCAGCCCACTATCGAACCAACCAACTCACCCGCCGTTTCTGCGCAGGCATCGCGGCGCACCTGATTCGCGCGGAGGGCGCGGAGGTTGACCGCGAGGCGCGGAGCACTGCTCTCACGGTCGAGGATCGCACACCGGCGCACCGCTCTTCTCCATCCACGACCCCAGAGAGAAAGCTTTGGGTCGGCATCGACGCTCGCGTCGCGCCGCGGTCTCGCCGAGTCCTCCGCGTCTCGGTAGTCCCCTCCGCGACCTCCGCGCCAATCTGTTGCGCACGTGGCGTCGATGCCGTGCTCGGTCGGTGAAGCGTCGAGCTGGCGGTCGTCGCTATCGAATCGACCAACTCACCGCGTGCACGTTTCGAGCGACGCCAGCACGGGCAGGTGGTCCGACGGGAACCGGCCGTCCCAGTAGTCGGGGAGCGCGCCGTGCGTGAGCACCGTGACCGGTGCGGAGACGAGGATGTAATCGATGCGGCGGCCGGGCTCGATCGCGCGGAACGCCGTCCACGTTGAAGTAGGCCCGTAGTGGCCGGCGCGGCTCGTCGTGAACCCGTCGAGGAGCGGCGCGATCGCACCGGCGATGGTGTCGCGGGTCAGCGCGTGGTACGCCACGCTCGTCGGCACCGCGTTGAGGTCGCCCGTCATCACGACCGGGAGGCCGCGCGCGAGCTCCGCCAGTCGCCGCCGGATGAGCCGCGCGCTCTCCTGGCGCGCCTGCTCGCCCATGTGATCGAAGTGGGTGTTGAGGTGCAGATGGCTGCACCCGGTGGCGCGGTCGCGGAAGCGCGCCCACGTCGCCACGCGCTCGATCGCCGCGTCCCAGCCCTTGCTCCCGACCGCTTCCGGCGTCGGCGAGAGCCAGAAGGTGCCGCTGTCGAGCAATGCAAGCCGACCCGTACGGTACAAGATGGCGCTGAACTCGCCCCGCGTGCGGCCGTCGGTGCGACCCACGCCGACGCGCGCGAATCCCGGGAGCCGCGCGTCGAGGTCGGTCAGCATGTGCGCCAGCGCCTCCTGCACGCCGACGACGTCGGCGCCGTGGAAGCGGATGAGCGAGGCGACCCAATCCTTTCGAAGCGGCCACGCGTTGCCGCTGTCGCGCGGCGTGTCGTAGCGGATGTTGAACGACATCACGCGGAGCGGCGCGGCGCGTGACGCGTCCGCCGAGGGGGCACCACCCGCGGGGGCGCGGTGGCACGCGATCGCCGCGGCCAGGCAGAGGGTGACGACGTACAGCGGGCGTCGACTCGACATCGTGCTCCGGGTTGGGGGTTGAGACGCGCAGGGGCGCAGATGCCAGGTGCAGATCCCTCGACTCGCTTCGCTCGCTCGGGATGACAGGGTAGGGACTGCGCTCGCTCGGGATGACATGCCGCCGTCATCCCGAGCGGAGCGCGCAGCGCGGAGTCGAGGGATCTGCACGTGCGTGTCGGGTGCTCCATCGGGGCGACCGGCACGTCGCTCGGGCACAATCTGTCGCCGAGCGCCGGGAACCGCACGGCCTGGTCCCACTGGCGCGACCTGCCTCCCGCGTGCGACATATCCCGGCCCCCTCGACACACCCTCTCCGCGCATCGTCGTGATCATCGAACGGCTCCATCGCCACCGCTCCGCCCGCCGCCGTGCCATCGCGGTGCTCGCCGCCGGGCTCGTGCTCCCCGCCGCCGGCGCGTCGGCGCAGCGCCCGCCCGCCGCGGCCGCCTATCGCGACGCGCGGCTGCCCGTCGAGCGCCGCGTGAACGACCTCCTGGCGCGCATGACGCTCGAGGAGAAGGTCGCGCAGATGCTCAGCATCTGGCAGGGGAAGTCGGCGATCACGGACCGCGCCACCGGCCGGTTCGATGCCACTCGGGCGCCGCGATGGTTCCGCGTCGGCATCGGGCGGATCGAGCGGCCGAGCGACGATCACGGTGCCCGCGCCCAGGCGGAGTACACGAACGCGATCCAGCGCTGGATGCGCGACAGCACCCGGCTGGGTATCCCGGTGCTGTTCCACGAGGAGGCTCTGCATGGACTGCAGGGCCCGGAGGCGACGAGCTTTCCGCAGGCGATCGCGCTCGCGAGCGCGTGGAACCCCGCGTTGACCGAGCGCATCTTCGCCACGGTGGCGGCCGAGGTACGTGCGCGCGGCGCGCAGCAGGTGCTGGCGCCGGTCGTGGACGTCGCGCGCGAGCCGCGGTGGGGCCGCATCGAGGAGACGTACGGCGAGGATCCGTATCTCACCGCGCGGCTCGGCGTCGCCGCGGTGCGCGGATTCCAGGGCACGGCGCGCCTCCAGGGCTCGTCGCCCAGTGTCCCGGCGGACCGCGTGATCGCCACGCTCAAGCACATGACCGGGCACGGGGAGCCGGAGTCGGGCACGAACACCGGCCCCGCCACCCTCGGCGAGAACACGCTGCGCAACTACTTCTTCCCGCCCTTCGAGGCCGCGGTGAAGGAGGCGCATGCGGGCAGCCTCATGCCGTCGTACAACGAGATCGACGGCGTCCCGTCGCATGCGAACGCGTGGATGCTGCGCGACGTGCTGCGCGGCGAGTGGGGATTCGACGGCACGATCGTCTCCGACTGGGGCGCGATCTTCGAGCTGAGCCGCTTCCACCACGTGGCCGCCGACAGCGCCGAGGCCGCACGCCTCGCGCTCGCGGCGACGGTGGACGTGGACCTGCCCGATCTCGCGACGTACCAGAAGCTCGTCGGCGAGGTGCAGGCGGGGCGCGTGCCACAGCGCGCGATCGACGCCGCGGTGCGCCGGCTCCTGCGTGCCAAGTTCGCGCTCGGGCTGTTCGAGAACCCGTTCGTGGACGCGGCGCGCGCCGACAGCATCTCGGGCGCCGCGGCGCACCGCGCGCTCGCGCTCGACGCGGCGCGCCAGTCGATCGTGCTGCTGAAGAACGATGCGAATGCGCTCCCGCTGCGCGCCGACGCGGTGCGGCGCATCGCCGTGATCGGCCCGCACGCCGCCGAGGTGCTGGTCGGCGGCTACGCCGGCACGCCGCGCTTCTCGGTGAGCATTGTCGAGGGGCTCCGCGCGCGCGCGTCGGGCGCCACGGTGGACTACGCGGAGGGGGTGCGCCTCACCGAGGACTCGACGTTCACGCGCGACGCGCAGCCGCACGTCGGCGGCGTGCGGTCGATCGAGCGCTGGCGGTCCGACCGCGTGATCCTCGCCGACTCGGCGCAGAACGCGCGCCGCATCGAGGCGGCGGTGACGCTGGCGCGGGCGAGCGACGTCGCCATCGTCGTCGTGGGCGACAACGAGATGACGTCGCGCGAGGCGTGGGCGACGAACCACCTCGGCGACCGCACGAGCCTCGCGCTCGTCGGCCAGCAGGAGGAGCTCGTGCGCGCCGTGCAGGCGACGGGGAAGCCGGTGGTGCTCGTGCTGATCAACGGGCGCCCGCTCACCATTCCCCGGCTCGCGTCCAGCGTACCGGCGATCGTCGAGGGCTGGTACCTCGGCCAGGAGACGGGCACCGCGCTCGCCGAGGTGCTGTTCGGCGACGTGAACCCGAGCGGCAAGCTGCCGGTGACGATCCCGCGCGACGTCGGCCAGCTCCCGCTGTTCTACAACCACAAGCCGACGGCGCGGCGCGGCTACCTGTTCGCCGACACGAAGCCGCTCTGGCCGTTCGGCCACGGGCTGTCGTACACGACGTTCACGTACGCCGCGCCGCGGCTCGCCGCCTCGCGGATCGCGGCGAGCGGACGGACGACGCTGTCGGTGGACGTCACGAACGCCGGGCAGCGCGCGGGCGACGAGGTGGTGCAGCTCTACGTGCACGACCGCGTGAGCCGCGTGACGCGACCGGTGCAGGAGCTGCGCGGGTTCCAGCGGATCTCGCTCCGGCCGGGCGAGACGCGCACCGTGACCTTCGACGTGGACTCGCGCGTCCTCGGCTACTACGGACCGGCGAACCGCTGGGTGGTCGAGCCCGGCGTGTTCGATCTCATGGTCGGCGGGAGCTCGGCGCAGGTGAAGTCGGCGCCGCTCGAGGTTCGCTGACCCGGCGCATCGGACCGGAGTTGCGGCAAACATTTGACGCCGCGGCACCTCGATCGTCGTACGCCTATGACTGCTCTGGCCATCTCCGGTCATGCCGCGCCGCACGGGGAGCTGCTGGTCGTGACGCTTGGGGAGCTGCGGTTGGGTTTGCTGCTTGGCGATGTCGAGGAGATCGTGCGAGCGGTGGCCATCTCGGCGCTTCCGAAGGCCCCTCCGATCACGGAGGGAATCATCGACGTGCGCGGCCGAATCGTCCCGGTAGTGAACCTGCGCGTCCGCTTCGGACAGCCGCCGCGGGCGGTGTGCCTCGACGACCATTTCGTGCTCGCGCGGGCGGGCGGCCGAACGATCGCGTTGCGTGCCGACGGTCCGGCTCGCCTGGCGCGCTATGACGCCGACGCGTTGTGCGACGCACGGCTGATCGCTGAAGCGGAGCACGTGGCGGGGATCGCGACGCTGCCGGATGGCATCGTGGCGATCACCGACCTCGTGGCCGTCCTGTCGGAGGCGGAGGCGCGGGCACTCGACGAGGCGATTTGCGAAGCGGTCCACGTGCGTGCGGAGACCGCGTGAAACGGCTCGAGGCGGGAAGCGCACAGCAGGAGCTGCTCGCCGCCGATGCGATGCTGGAGCTGGTACGCGAACAAAGCGGCCTCACCTTTTCCGGAGACCGGCGAAAGCATGCGCTCGAGGTAGCGCGTCGGGCCATCCGGCGGGTGGAGACGATGGCGGGCGCGCTCGACGCGCGCGTGGGGAGCGGGCGCGAGGCACCCCTGCTCGAAGCGCTCGTGGCCGAGCTCACCGTGGGGGAAACCTATTTCTTCCGCGAGCCGGAACAACTTCGGTTCATCCGCGACTCGGTGCTGCCGGCGCTCGCGAGCCGGAAAGGGGATGGCGCCGTGCATGTCTGGAGCGCCGGCTGCGCGACGGGCGAGGAGCCTTACAGCATCGCGATCCTGTTGCATGAGCTCGGGCTCATGCCGCGTGCCTCGATCGTGGGGACGGACATCTCGCGCGAGCGGCTCGCCATCGCCGCGCGCGGACGCTACGGCGCCTGGTCGCTGCGCGGTGTGCCTAGCGACGTCGTGCGGCGGCACTTCGACGAGCGCGACGGCCGATTGACGCTGAAGGCGGACAGGCGCCGCCCGGTGCGGTTCACGCCGCTGAACCTCGCCGCGGCCGTCTGCGCGCCGGGCGTGACGCACGGGACGATGGACCTCGTGCTCTGCCGCAACGTCCTCATCTACTTCGACCGCCCGACGATCGAGCGCGTCGCGCGCCTCCTCCTCGGCTCGCTCAGCGAAGACGGCTGGCTCTTTCTGGGCGCATCGGACCCCTTGCTGACGGAGATGCTGCC
>DASTSX010000229.1:0-3589 GCA_035760455.1 Gemmatimonadaceae bacterium
GTGCGGCCACGGTCACGGCGCACGCGCGGTAGAGCGGCAGGTGCAGATAGCGCGTCGTGTCCTGATCCGACCGGTCGCACGGGCGGCCGCGCACGAGCGAGGCGCGATCCAGGTCGTCGTACCGCGCCGCCGGTGCTCGTCGAGCGGCGCACCCCGCGGCGAACAGCACGATGAGCAGCGCCGATGACAGGACGGCGACGCGCGACCAGCGAGGTGACACGCACATGGTGACGCTCCTCCAGAACCAACGGACGCTCGGCGAAAGCTGGCAAAAACGAAAGACCCCGGACAGGGAGACGGCGTGACGCGCGGAAACCATCCCGCGTGATGGCCCTCCGTGCGCCCACGAGGAGCGGCCCGACCGAGCTTGCCAAACGTCCCGACGCAGGGCATGATCGGACGCCGACGCCGGCTCCCTCCCTCCCGCCTCATGTCCCGCATCCTCCTCGTCGAGGACAACGAGCTCAATCGCGACATGCTGTCGCGCCGCCTCGCCCGACGCGGCTACGATGTCCTCACCGCCGTCGACGGCGCCGAGGCCCTCGAGCAGGCGCGCACGGCGACCCCCGATCTCATCCTCATGGACATGAGCCTCCCGGTGATCGACGGATGGGAGGCGACGCGCCGGCTCAAGGCCGCGCCGGACACGCGCGCCATCCCGATCATCGCGCTCACCGCGCTCGCCATGGCGAGCGACGAGCGGATGGCGCGCGACGCGGGCTGCGACGACTTCGACACCAAGCCGGTCGACCTGCCCCGGCTGCTCGAGAAAGTCGAACGGTGGCTCGGCGCGCGTCCGACGATGTGACGGAGGTGTCCCACGACGACGTCGAGCTGGACGAGCTGGTCTGCGAAGCGCGCCGCGACCGATTGGCCGATCTGCTGGCCTTCGTGCAGCGCGCCTGCGAACGGGCCGCGCTCGACGCCGACGTCGCCTTCGACGTCCGTCTCGCGACGGAGGAGGTCGTGACCAACGTCATCGAGCACGGCTACGCGGGCGCCGACGTGCCCGGCCCGATCGCCGTCCGGTTCCGCCGCGAGCCGCAGCAGGTCGTGATCACCATCGACGACCTCGCGCCGCCGTTCGACCCCGCGTCCATCCGCCCCGCCGATCCGACCGCGCCGCTCGAGGCACGGCGCATCGGCGGCCTCGGATGGCACTTCGTCACGCGGGTGATGGACGAGGTGCGGCACGAGCCTCGACACCCACGCGGCAACCGATTGACGCTCGTCAAGCGGCTGCCGGCCACGCCCTGACCGTACCCGAGAGACTCATGGACATCGTCGTCGAGCACCGAGCACCCACCACGGTGGTGCGCATCACGGGGAGCGTGGACGGCCTCACCGCCGACACCCTGATGACCACGCTGCGCCAGCAGATCGAGGCGGGGAACACCCGCCTCATCGCCGATCTGAGCGGCGTGAGCTACACGAGCAGCGCCGGCCTGCGCGCCCTGCTCTCCACGGTGAAGCAGGCACGTTCGGCGGGCGGCGACTTCCGTCTCGCCGGCGTGCTGCCGCCCGTGCAGAAGGTGCTCGAGATGAGCGGCTTCACCTCCATCCTCAAGCTCTACCCCGACGTCGACGGCGCCGTGGCGAGCTATCCCGCATGAGCGCGCCCGCCGGCAAGCGCGTCGCGCTGGTCATCGGCGCCGGGAGCGTGAAGTGCGCCGCCGCGCTCGGGCTCTGGAAGGTGCTCAAGCGCGAGGGGATCGGCGTGGACATGGTCGTCGGCTGCAGTGGCGGGAGTCTCTACGCCGCCGCGATGGCGCTCGGCTACGACGCCGAGGAGACCGAGGCGATGACGCTCGCCATGTGGAACCGCAAGGTCACCGAGCGCCGCGACTACGGGTCCATGCTGAGCGCCTTCCTTCCCAAGCTGTTCAAGTTCGCCGGGCACTTCGGCATGGTGCACGGCGAGCCGCTCATCGAGGCGCTCCGGAAGCCGTTCGGCGACAAGACCTTCGCCGAGACGGTGCTTCCACTCTACATCACCGCGACCGAGCTCCAGTCCGGGCAGCAGGCGACGCTGTCGTCGGGGCGCATCCTCGACGCGGTGCGCGCGAGCATCGCCATTCCCTACATCTGGTCGCCCTGGGAGGTGGACGGGAAGCTGATGCTCGACGGCTGTCTCTCCGCGCCACTCCCCGTGGACGTGGCGATCAAGGAGGGCGCCGACGTGATCCTCGCCATGGGCTTCGAGAGCCCGTATCCACGACGCATCCGCTCGGCGACGTCCTACGCGTTCCACGTGAACAGCATCTACACGAACAACCTGTTCCGCGCGAACTACTCCTTCCACAATCTCGCGCATCACGCCGAGATCCTGCCGATCGTGCCGGAGTTCGGCGAGCCGGTGAACCTGTTCGACACGCACAAGTTCGCGCACGTCATCGCCTGCGGCGCGCGGGCGGCCGAGGAGCAGCTCCCGTACCTTCGCCAGCTCCTCGCCGAGCCCGAAGCGTCGGCCCGCGGCGCGGAGACCACCACCGGGTGATGAGCATCACGGACAAGATCGCGGCGGCACGCACGCCGGCGGGGACGATCCTCGTCGTCGACGACAACGAGATGAACCGCGACCTCTTGTCCCGACGCCTGCGGCGCGACGGCCATACCGTGATCGTGGCCGAGCACGGCCGCGCCGCAATCGACCGCCTCGGCGAGCAGCCGTTCGATCTCGTCCTGCTCGACATCATGATGCCCGAGCTCACCGGGTACGAGGTGCTCGAGATCATGAAGGGCGACGCGACGCTCCAGCAGATTCCGGTCGTGATGATCACCGCGGCGACGGAAGAGGAGTCGATCGTGCGCTGTCTGCTGCTGGGCGCCGACGACCACCTGCCCAAGCCGTTCAACCCGCAGATCCTCCGCGCCCGGGTGGCGTCGTCGCTGGCGAAGAAGCGGTTGCACGACGGCGAGCAGCGCTACGCAAAGAGCCTCGAGCGCGAGCTCGAGATCGGGCGCGAGATCCAGCTCGGCTTCCTCCCCGACGCCCTTCCCGACCTGCCGGGGTGGGAGCTTCGCGCGCACTTCCGTCCCGCGCGCCAGGTCGCCGGCGACTTCTACGACGCCTTCGCGCTCCCCGAGGGGCGCGTCGCGCTCGTGCTGGCCGACGTGTGCGGCAAGGGTGTGGGGGCGGCGCTGTTCATGGCGCTCTTCCGCAGCCTGATCCGGGCGCTCGCCGAGCCGCAGTTCGCCGCCGCGGCGAGCGCCGCCGAAGGGCTGCGCAACACGATGCAAGCCACGAACGACTACATCGCCCGCACGCACGGCCGCGCCAACATGTTCGCCACCGCATTCGCCGCGGTGCTCGATCCCGCCACGGGCGCGTTGCACTACGTCAACGCCGGGCACGAGCCCCCGGCGATCGTGGATGCCAGCGGCCACGTGCGCGCCCGCCTCGCACCCACCGGACCGGCGCTCGGGCTCCTGCCCGAGCTCGACTTCGCCGTCGCGACCGAGCGGCTGGACGCGGCCGAGACGCTGTTCGCCTACACCGACGGCGTGGTCGACGCCCGCGACCTGCAGGACGAGGCCTTCGGGGAGGAACGATTGATCGCACTGCTGCAATCCGAGGCGACGGCCGCGG
>DASTSX010000230.1:0-13123 GCA_035760455.1 Gemmatimonadaceae bacterium
CCGCAGGATGGTTCCTTCGCCACGATGGCGACGCATCGCGCGGGCACGCTCGTCGTCGGCGTCAGCGCGGGGGGTGTGCCGGGAGCGGCGGCGCGCGTGCGCGACGCGGTCGCGGTGCGGTTCGACGACCGCTATGCCGACGCCCTCCGCAGCCTCGCATCGCTCCGCCGCACGATGATCGATCGCGGTGCCGGCGGGGAGTGGCGGGCGCTCGCCAGTCAGGTGCTCGACGACGAGTTCTGCACCGCCGTCGAGGCGGGCACGCTCGACGCGAGGATGGCCGCATGGCGCTGATCGTCGTCGGCGTGAGCCATCACGGCGCGTCGCTCGAGGTGCGCGAGCGCCTGGCCTACCGCGCGAGCGAGGTGCATGCGCTCCTCGAGCGCGCGCGCGACGGCGCCGCCGCGCGCGAGGCGGTGCTGCTGTCGACGTGCAACCGCACCGAGCTCTATGTGGTCGAGGGGGAGCGCGACGCGGCGGCGCACGTGTGGTCGCTGTACGGCGAGCGGCTCGGGGCCGACGCGAGCGGGTTCGGCTACGTGCGCCGCGATCGAGACGCCGTCGCCCACCTGTACCGCGTGGTGTCCGGCATGGACTCGATGGTGCTCGGCGAGGCGCAGATCCACGGCCAGGTGCGCGATGCGTGGGAGGCGAGCCGCGCGGCGTCGGGGGCCGTGCTCAATCGGCTCTTCCAGTCCGCGCTGCTCGTCGGGGGGCGCGTGCGCAGCGAGACCACGCTCGGCCACGGGGCGATGAGCGTCAGCTCGGCCGCCGTGCAGCTCGCGAAGAAGATCTTCGGCTCGCTCGTCGGCAAGCGTGCGATGGTGCTCGGGGCAGGCGAGATGGCGGAGCTCGCGCTCGCGTCGCTCCAGGGCGAGGGCGTGCGTGCCGCCGTCGTCGCCAATCGCACGTTCGAGCGCGCGCAGGCGCTGGCCACGCTCTACGGCGCGACCGCGGTGCACTACGACGCCGCGTGGGAAGCGCTCGCCGACGTGGACGTCCTCATCTGCTCCACCTCCTCGCCGCATCTCGTCGTGGGCGTCGATCGCGTGCGCGACGGACTGGCGCGCCGCGGCGACCGGCCGCTCTGCATCCTCGACATCGCGCTGCCGCGAGACGTCGATCCCGCCGTCGGCGAGATGGACAACGTGTTCCTGTACGACCTCGACGATCTGCGCGCCGTCGTCAGTGCGAGCGTCGAGCGCCGGATGGGCGAGCTGCCCGCCGCCGAGCAGCTGATCGGGGAGGAGGTCGAGAAGTACTGGCAGTGGGTGGCGGGCCTCGCGACCGTCCCCGTGGTGACCCAGTTTCGCGACGAGATGAATCAGGTGCGCGAGCGCGAGCTGGCCGCGGCGCTCCGCCGGCTCGGCGACCTCACGCCGGAGCAACGTGCCGCAGTCGAACATTTCTCCCAATCGCTCATGAACAAGTTCCTCCACGAGCCCACGGTGCGCCTCCGTGCGGCCGCGGCGAACGGACGCGGCCTCGGCATCGTCGACGCCGCACGCTATCTCTTCGGCCTCGACGAGCGCCCCGCGGCAGGCGACGACGCCGCGACTCGACGCGAGGACGAGCGCTGATGCCGACCGTCGTCGTCACGGGAGGGGCCGGGTTCATCGGCTCGCATCTGGCCGAGCGCTTCCTGCGCGAGGGGTGGACGGTTCACGTCATCGACAACCTCGTGACGGGCAAGCGCGAGAACGTCCCCGCCGGCGCCACGCTCCACGAGCTCGACATCCGCGACGCGAAGGCCGCCGAGCTGATCGCGGCGACCACGCCGGACGTGCTGGCCCACCTGGCCGCGCAGATGGACGTGCGGCGGAGCGTCGAGGATCCCGTCTACGACGCGAGCGTCAACGTGCTCGGGTCGCTCAACCTGCTCGAAGCCGTGCGACGGCACTCGCCGCGCACCCGCGTCGCGTTCGCGTCGACCGGCGGCGCGCTCTACGGCGACAACACGACGCCGCCGAACTTCGAGGAGTTCAAGAAGGACCCGGAGTCCCCGTACGCGATCTCGAAGCTGACCGTCGAATACTACCTCGCGTACTACGGCCGCGTCCATCGGCTCGACACCGTGGCGATGCGCTTCGGCAACGTGTACGGGCCACGCCAGGATCCGCACGGCGAAGCCGGCGTGGTGGCGATCTTCTGCGGGCGCATCCTGCAGGGCCGGCCGCTCACGATCTTCGGCGACGGCCAGCAGACGCGCGACTACGTCTACGTCGGCGACGTGGCGGAGGCGCTCTGGCACGCGGCTACGGGGACGCTGCCGCCGATCGGCCTGCTCGACGCGCGGGGCTTCAACGTCGGCACGGGGCTCGGCACTTCCGTCGTCGAGCTCGCGAACATCCTGCTCGAGGAAGCCGGCACCACCGTGCCGATCGAGTTCGCGCCGAAGCGGCCGGGCGAAGCGCAGGACTCGTTCGTCGACATCGGCAAGGCGGAGCGTCTGCTCGGCTGGAAGCCGCGCGTCTCGCTGCGCGAGGGGCTCGCACAGAGCTTCCGCTGGGCGGCGGACCGTCACGCGGCGACCGCCGGCATCCACGCATGATCGCACTGCTTCAGACGGCGGGCGCGGTCCCGACCACGCCGAAGGAGTTGATCGTCAACGCGAGCACCGAGACCCAGGTCGTGCTCGGGATCCTCGTCGTGCTGTCGCTCGTGAGCTGGGCGATCATGCTCGGCGTGGGACGCGAGCTGACCAAGGCGCTGCGCGACGCGACCGCCTTCGCACGTGAGATCGAGCGGGCACAGCGCGTGGAGGCGGCGACGGTCGCGGCCAAGCACTCGCGCCCGAATGCGTCGCAGCGCTTGCTCGTGCGCGCGCTGCAGTACCTCGGCGACACGCCGCCGATGCCGCCGTACGGGGACAGCGCCGGTGCGGTGCTGCAGGCGACCCACGCCGCCACCCGCGTCGAGACACTCCGTCTCGTGCTCGACGCGGAGGCGCTGGCAGAGCGCGACCGGCTCGGGCGCTTCCTCCCCTGGCTGGCGACGATCGGGTCGGCGAGCCCGCTCATCGGCCTGCTCGGCACGGTGCTCGGCGTGATCAGCGCGTTCGTCGGCATCGCGACGCGCGGGTCGGGCAACCTCGCCGCGGTGGCGCCGGGCGTCGCCGAAGCGCTCGTCGCGACGGCGGCGGCGTTGAGCGTCGCGATCCCGGCGACGTTCGGGTACAACATCCTCGCGAACCGGTTGAACCGACTCGACAACCTGCTCGAGTCGTTCGGCACGACGCTCATCGCGATGCTCGGCCGCGAGGGCCGACTGTAGATGCCCCGTCGGCGCCGCGAAGGATTGCCGCTCAACTCCGAGATCAACGTCGTCAGCCTGATCGACGTCATGCTCCTGCTGCTGGTGATCTTCATGATCACCGCGCCGATGATGCAGGGCGGCGTGGACGTCGCGTTGCCGAAGGCGGAGGCACGGCCGCTCGACCCGAAGAGTGGGCTCGTCGTCTCCGTGGACCGCGCGGGCTGGGTCTACGTGGACGAGACGCGGATGTCGCTCGCGGAGTTCCGCGCGGCGTTCCGCACGCTGGCGGGCAAGCGCGCCGCCGAGGGCGTCTACCTGCGCGGCGACGCCGGCGTGCCGTACGGCGTGGTGACGCAGGTGATGGCGACGATGCGTGCCGCGGGCGTGAACGACATCGGCCTCGTGACCGATCCGGACGCCTCGAGGTGACCGCGCTCGTCCGGCGACACGACCTCTCGCTGCGTACCCCGCTCGTCTGGTCCGCGCTCCTGCACCTGCTCGTCGTCGCCGGGTTTCTCGTCGGTCGCTCGAGTGAGCGCGTCACGACGCCGCCGACCTATCGCGTCACGCTGATCGCGGCACCTGCGGCCCCGAGGCAGGTGGGCGTGGTGCGCGAGACGCCGCCCGCGCCCGTTCCGACGCCCACGCCGCCCGCACCGGCACCGCTCGCGCGTGCGACGCCGGAGCCGGAGCGGATGAAGGCTCCGCCCACCAAGGCCCGCCCCGTGCGCACGCCGAAGACCGCGACGCCGAATGCGGCGCCGGCCGCCGCCGCCAAGTCGACGACGGCGCCCACGCCGACGGCCGGCGGAGGGCCGGCCGGCGGGCGGGGCGCCGACGTGGCGAACGTCCGCACGGAAGGGATCGAGTTTCCGTACCCCGTGTATCTGCAGAACGTCGTTCGGCAGATCGCCCTCCAGTTCAGGCCACCGCCCAACAGCGCCCTGCGCGCCGAGGTCTCCTTCCTGATCCGCCGCGATGGGAGCGTCAGCGGTCTCAGGCTCGTGACGCGCTCCGGGTCGTTCTCGTTCGATCAGGATGCAATGGGCGCCGTCGAGGCGGCGGCGCGCTCGAACGCCTTCGGTCCGCTGCCGCAGGGGTTCACCGACGACGTCCTCCCCGTCATCTTCAGCTTCGACCCACGGCTCATTCGTTGATGCGATCTCCCGCCCTCTGCCGCGCGCTCGCCGCCCTGCTCGTGGCCGCGCCGCTCGCCGCGCAGGACACGACCTCTCGCGGCGTCCGCATCGGCCTCACCTACGATCCCGGCTCGAAGCCGGGCGTCGTCGTGCTGCCCGTGAGCGGCGCGCGCGGCGACTCGGTGCGCGCGATCATCCAGCGCGACTTCGATTATGGCGACCGGGTGAACCCGATCGTGCTCGATGGCAGCGTCGCCCTGGAGGCCGCGCGCTCGGCGGGCCCGAACTGGCCGCTGCTCGCCCGGCTCGGCGCGGCCGCGGCGGTCCAGGTCACACCGACGCCGACGGGCTTTCATCTCGCCGTCTACAACGTCGCGACCAGGCAGACGGCGCTCGTGAGGGACTACGCGTCGACCGGCGCGGCCGACAGCCGCGCGTGGCGGGCCACGTTGCACCGGATCGCCGACGAGCTGGAGGAGTCGTTCACCGGTGTGCGCGGCATCGCGGGCACGCGCGTCCTGTTCGAGCGCGGCCGCCGGATCTGGGTCGTGGACAGCGATGGAGAAGGCGCCACGCCGGTCTCGGACGCGGGAACGCCCGTGTCGCCGGCGTGGCATCCGAACGGGCGGATGATCACCTACGCCACGTACCGGCCCGCCGGGATCTCGGTGCTCGACCTGGCGAGCGGCCGCGCGCGCACGCTCGTGAGCGGGCAGGGCGTCTACATCTCGCCGATCTTCACTCCCGACGGGTCGAGTGTGATCTACGCGCACGGCGTGGAGAACGGGGTCGATCTGTACACGGCGTCGCTCTCGGGCGGAGGCGGGCGTCGTCTCTCCGTCGGCCGCGGGAGCGACAACGTGTCGCCCAGCTTCAGCCCCGACGGCCGGCGCATCGCGTTCATGTCGGGACGCGCCGGTCATCCGGAGATCTACACGATGGACGCCGACGGCACGAACGTCGACCTCCTCACACCGCTCGCGTTCGGCGAGAACGCGTACCGCGCGAGCCCCGACTGGTCGCCCGACGGGCGACTGGTCGCCTTCCAGTCGATGATCGCCGGCAACTTCCAGGTGCTGACGATCAATCTGCGCGACCGGAGCCTGAAGCAGCTCACGAGCGACGGCCGCAACGAGGATCCGTCGTGGGCGCCCGATGGACGCCACATCACCTTCGTGTCGAATCGCACCGGCACGCGGCAGCTCTGGGTGCTCGACATCGAGTCGGGCCGCACGCGTCAGCTGACGCGCGGAGCCGCCGTTCGTCTTCCCGCCTGGTCGCCGCGCCTCCGCGCGGAGTGACCGTCGAGTCACCGCCGGAACCACCCCCCACTCCCCGGAGACCCGCATGATCCGCCGCACCGCCGTCCTCTCACTCGCCCTGCTCTCCATGACGGGCCTCGGTGCCTGCCGGCGCCGCGTCGTGCCCGCCGCGGCGCCAGCGGCGTCGGGCGCCGACGCGCAACGACAGGCCGACTCGCTCGCCGCGCTGCGCGCGCAGCAGCGCGCCGATTCCATTGCCGCCGCCGAAGCCGCGGCCCGCGCGGCCGCGGCGAGCGACCAGCGCTCGGCGGGCGAGCTGGCCTCGGTGCTCACGCAGCGGGTCTACTTCGACTACGACCGCGACGACCTGCGCGACGATGCGCGCGCCGTGCTCGACGCGAAGGTGCCGATCCTCCTCGCCAATCCGGGCGTGACGGTCGAGATCACCGGGCACACGGACGAGCGCGGAACGGCGGAGTACAACCTCGCGCTCGGCCAGCGCCGGGCGGCGCAGGTGAAGCGCTACCTCACCGCCAAGGGCGTTCCCGATTCGCGCCTCAGCGCCCAGAGCCTCGGCGACTCGCAGCCCGCCGCCGAAGGGACCGACGAGTCGGCCTACCAGCAGAATCGCCGCGCGGAGTTCCAGCCGAGCGGCGGCGGCGCCCTGGTGCGCCCGAGGTCGTGATGCGCGCCACCCGATACGCGCCGCTCGCGGCACTCGTGCTCGCCGGTTGCCTCGCGTCGAAGACCGACATCGCGCTCCTCCAGACCGAGTTGCAGACGATGCGCGGCGAGTCGGCCCGCGGCGACAGCGCGCGCCGCGTGCAGGTCGACCAGGTGCTCACCCAGCTCACCCGCACCAACGACTCGGTGCGCGCCATCGGCGCGCGGCTCGCCAAGCTGCAGGCCGACATGGCCAACGAGCACTTCCAGATGACGCGCGAGATCATCCAGCTCCAGGAGCTCTCGGGGCAGAGCACGCGTCGTCTCCAGGAGCTCCGCGGCGCGCTCGAGGAGCGTGCGCCCGTCGCCGCGCAGCCGGCGCCGGGGGACAGCGCGCGGCCCGCGGCGGCGCCCGGCCCGGGGCAGCTCTTCCAGAGCTCGCTGGACCAGCTCCGCCGCGGCAGCGTCGGCGTTGCGCGCAGCGGGTTCGAGGAGTTGCTTCGAACCTATCCGACGTACGAGGACGCGCCGGAGGCGATGGTGTACATCGCCGAGACGTACGCCGCCGAGCGGAACCAGGTGGCGGCCGACTCGGTATACGGGCTCGTAGTCCAGCGATTCCCGCGGTCGCCGAAGGCGGCGACGGCACTCTACAAGCGCGCGCAGATCCTCAGGTCCGCCGGGCAGAACGCGGCGGCACGCGCCGCGCTCGAGCGAATCGTCCGGGAGTATCCACGGTCCGACGAAGCGGCGCTCGCACGCGAGCAGCTCCGCACCGCCGGCAGGTAGCACGGGAGTGGCGATGGGTAGCTCGGCCGAGATGCCCTTCCTCGACCACCTCGAGGAGTTGCGCTGGCGGATCATCTGGTCGCTGGCGGCGATCGTGGTGGGCGTCGTCGTCGGCTTCTTCATCGTCATCCGGTTCAACCTGCTGGAGTGGCTCCAGGGGCCGATCGCGCCGTACCTGCATGGCCGCCGCCTGATGAACACACATCCGGGCGGCGGCTTCTCGATCATGATGCAGACGGCGATCATCATCGGCGTCGTGATCGCCCTCCCGGTGGTGATCTATCAAGCGTGGCTGTTCCTCTCGCCCGCGCTGCACCGGCACGAGAAGAAGGTGGTCATCCCGGTGATCCTGGGCGCCGTCGCGCTGTTCATCGGCGGTGCGGCGCTGGCCTGGTATTTCGTGATCCCGATGACGCTGCGCTTCCTCACGTCGATGGGGGACGAGGCGTTCGACCAGATGATCTCCGCCACGGAGTACTTCGGGTTCGTGACGAGCCTCGTGCTGGCGATGGGCGCGGTGTTCGAGCTGCCGATCCTCATCCTCGCGATGTCGGCGCTGGGACTCGTCACGCCGAAGCTGCTCAAGCGGTTCCGGCGACACGCGCTGATCGGGTCGTTCCTCGTCGCAGCCTTCATCAGCCCGGGCGACGCCGTCACGGCGTCGATCGCCATGATGCTGCCGATCTACCTGCTCTACGAGGTGAGCATCGGCCTCTCGTGGCTCGTCTTCCGGAAGCGCGAACGGGCGGCAGAAGCGGCGATGGAGGACGGCGGAGTGCCGGCGTGACGCTGCGTGGCTGGCTCGCCGCGCTGGCCCTGGCCACGTGCGGCGCCCTGAACGCCGTTGGCGCGCAGGTGATCCCGCGCGGCGCGGGCCGGCCGCAGCCGCAGACGCCCCTCGGCGTGCGCGACACGATCCGGAACCGCGGCGACACGCTGCGCACGCGCCAGGATTCGGCGGCGGCGGCCGACACCACGGGCGTCGCGAACTTCCTGGCGCCGGACAGCGTGATGCAGCGCCTGCTGCTGCTGCCCGGCTTCACGCAGACGCGCTACCAGGCCGAGATCATCACCTTCCAGGCCGCCACGCGCGGTGCCGCGCTCAGCCGGCGGGCGCTCGTGCAGCGCGACTCGCAGATCATCAAGTCGGACACGCTGCTCTACAGCGGTCAGACCCAGGGCGTGCAGGCGATCGGGAAGCGGAACGTGTTCGTCGTGCCGGGCCAGGCGGCGCCGATCGTGACCACGGGCACCGCGAACTACGACCTCGCGGCGCGCCGGATCGCCGGCACGGGCGTGAAGACATCCATCGACGCCGAAGGCCAGACGCTGTTCATCAGCGGGGAGCGCTACGCCGCGGTGGCGGTGAGTGATTCCGTGCTCAGCGCGAACGACATCAACTACTACTTCAAGAACGGCATCGTCACGGCGTGCGACGATTCCATACCCGACTACTACTTCAAGGCGAAGGAGATCAAGCGCACCGGCTCGTTCGTCGTCGGGCGGCCGGCGGTGCTCTACATCGGCGACGTGCCGGTGATGTGGCTGCCCTTCGTGTTCCAGGACGTCCGCGGCGGCCGGCACAGTGGCATCCTGCCGCCGAACGTCGGGGTGAGCGACATCGTGCGCAACAGCCCGTCGTACCGCCGCAGCATCGAGGGGCTCGGGTACTACTGGGCGGTCTCCGACTACGTGGACGCGCAGGCGTTCGTCGACTGGCGAAGCTCGGCGGGCCAGACGGAGCTCGGCGATCCAGGATTCTTCCGGTACAACGGCGAGGTGCGGTATCGCTGGCTGGACCGCTACATCGCCGGCAACCTCGCCTACAGCCGCACCGCGCAGGGCAACTCGCGCAACACGGCGGTCACGTGGGGGCATCAGCAGAGCTTCACGAAGAACAGCTCGCTCTCCGCGAACATCAACTACGCCACGAACACCATCCTCCAGCGGGAGACGACCTCCAACCCGTACTCGGCGCTCGCGACGATCAGCTCGACCGCCAACTACCAGCAGAAGATCGGGCCGGCGCAGTTCAGCCTCGGCGGCACGAACCGCCAGTATCCCGGGCGGAGCCAGGTGGACCGCGGCTTCCCGACGCTGAGCATCACCACCAGCCCGCTCAGCCTCGGGAGCTGGCTCACGTGGACGCCGAACTTCAGCTACTCGGCCACCCAGACGCTCAACATCGACCAGCCCTCGGCGCTCGGACTCTTCCTGCGGCAGGGGAAGACCGTCGCCGGCGTCGACACGGTCTTCGGCGACACGCTCAAGAAGAACGCGTACACGAGCAACATGTCGTTCGACACGCCGCTGACGATCTTCGGCTACAGCCTCGGGAACCGGTTCACGATCACGTCGGCGCGCAACGACTTCCCGGAGCGGGCGATCGTCGCCGACGTCGCGACCGGCGTGGAGCAGGAGCGCATCTACGCCTCGACGTACCGGACGGAGGTCGACTGGACCCCTTCGTTCACGCTGCCCTCCCTCGGCCGCAACAAGTTCAACCTGACCCCCTCGGTGTCGCTCTCGAACGTCGACGGCGGCGCCTTCTGGATCCGCAACGAGCGGACGGGGGGCGAGTGGGTGCACCAGTCGAAGCGGTTGACGTACGGCGTCTCCGCCTCGCCCACTCTGTTCGGGCTGTTCGATCGCGGTGGTCGCGGCTTCGGCCCCTTCGCCCGCATCCGCCACTCGATCTCCCCCACCTTCGGCTACTCGTATGCGCCTGCCGCCGAAGTGGGCGACGATTACCTGGCGGCGCTCGGCCGCACCCGCCGGAGTACCACGTCGTCGTCGACCGGCTATCTCCCGTCGCTCGCGCAGAACGCGTTGAGCGTCGGCCTGTCGACGAACGTCGAGGCGAAGCTGCGCTCGCGGAACGACTCCAACCCGGACGACGGCGAGAAGATCAAGCTGCTGTCGCTGAACTTCACGGGGTTGAACTACGACTTCGAGCGCGCGCGCGCGACCGGCTCGCGCATCCGCGGCCTGACGACCCAGAACTTCGGCTACACCGTGCGGTCCGACCTGCTCCCGGGGATCGACATCGGCGTCGACTACTCGCTGTTCGAGGGGTCGACCTTGAGCGACACGGCGCGGTTCAAGCCGTACCGCGAGCGCATCACCGCCTCGGTGCAGTTCAGCGATCAGAACAACCCGTTCGCGGTCTTCACGCGCATCTTCGGCAAGGCGGTGCCGCCGACGACGCCGGGCACCGATCGCGTGCGCCCCGCGCCGGACGACAAGTACGCGCGCGAGCTGGCGTCGCAGCCGGTCGCGGGTCGTGGCGCGCGGACGGCGGCGTACCTGCCGGCGATCCGGCAGGGGTGGGAGGCGTCGTTCAACTTCACCTCGTCGCGGCAGCGGCCGCCTGGCGGAACGCCCTCCAACCTCGTCGAGTTCGATCCCGCGACGCGCTGCGTGCAGTACAACACGCCCACGTTGCGCGTGCTCTACGACGACTGCGTGGCGCGCCAGCTCACCAATCCGTCGCCCGAAGTGCCGATCACCTCGGGGCTTTCCGGCTCGCCGTTCTATCTCACGCCGCCCACGACGTCGCTCGGCAGCAGCCTGAGCTTCAAGGTCACCGAGAAGTGGTCGGCGGCGTGGCAGACGAACTACGACTTCGAGCGCAGCAGCTTCGCCAGCCAGATCGTTTCGCTCCAGCGCGACCTGCACGACTGGCGCGCCATCTTCGCCTTCACGCAGTCCCCGAACGGCAGCTTCGCCTTCAACTTCCTCATCTCGCTCAAGGCGGAGCCGGATCTCAAGTTCGACTACCACAAGGCGACGTATCGCAACGAGGGGCTCGGCATTCGCTGATCCGCGGCGCGCGAGCGTGGCTCCCTTGAATTGTCATCGCGCGCGGCCGACATTGCGCCCATGACGACGGCCGTGGTCCTCGATGGGCAGTCGCTCTCGCTCGACGATGTCGTCGCCGTCGCAGTCGATCGGGCGTCGGTCGAGCTCGCGCCCGCGGCGCGCGAGCGGATGGGTCGCGCGAACGCCGTCGTCGAGGCGCTCGTGCGCTCCGGTGCCGTCGCCTACGGCGTGACGACCGGCTTCGGCAAGCTCTCGGAGATCGCCATCCCGCACGCCAGGCTCGCCGAGCTGCAGGTCAACCTCGTGCGCAGCCACGCGGCGGGCGTGGGACCGCTGCTGCCCGAGCGCGAGACCCGCGCGATGATGCTCCTCCGCGCCAACGTGATCGCCAAGGGGTTCTCGGGCGCTCGCGCGGTGCTCGCCGACACACTCGTCGCGATGCTCAACGCGGGGCTCTACCCGCCGATCCCGGAGCAGGGCAGCGTCGGCGCCAGCGGCGACCTCGCGCCCCTGGCGCACCTCGCGCTCGCCCTGATCGGCGAAGGCACGCTCACGCGCGATGGCGCGTCGGCGGATGCGGCATCGATGCTCGCCGAGGCCGGCATCGCGCCCGTGTCGCTCGGTCCCAAGGAGGGGATCACGCTGATCAACGGCACGCAGGCGCACACCGCGATCGCCGCGCTCGCGGTCGTCGATGCGCACCGGCTCTGGCAGGTGGCCCATCTCGCGGGCGCCATGTCGCTCGAGGCGCTGCTCGGGACCCCGGTGGCGTTCGACGCCCGCATCCACGACGTGCGCGGGCAGCTCGGCCAGGCGGCGTCCGCTGCCTTGCTGCGGACGCTGCTGCGGGACAGCGAGATCCGCGAGTCGCATCGCGAGGGCGATCCCCGCGTGCAGGACCCGTACGCGCTGCGGTGCATGCCGCAGGTGCACGGCCCCGTGCTCGACGCGATCGACTTCTGCGCCGGCGTCGTCGGCCGCGAGTTGAATGCGGCCACCGACAACCCGCTGGTCTTCGCCGACACCGCCGAGCTGCTCAGCGGCGGCAACTTCCACGGGCAGTCGGTGGCGATGGCGCTCGACGTCATGGCGATCGCGCTCACCAATCTCGCGACGATCGCCGAGCGGCGGATCGATCGTCTGGTGAACCCCGATCTGAATCAGGGCCTGCCGCCGTTCCTGACGCGCGATGCGGGAGTCAGCTCGGGGTTCATGATGGCGCAGGTGACGGCCGCGTCGCTCGCCAGCGAGTGCAAGGTGCTCTCGCATCCCGCCAGCGTGGACACGATCCCGACCGACGGCAACAAGGAGGACGTCGTGCCGATGGCGATGGGTGCGGCGTGGAAGCTGCGGCGGATCGTCCAGAACGTGCGCGCCGTGCTCGCCATCGAGCTGATGTGCGCCGCGCAGGGGCTCGACTACCGCGCGCCCCTTCGCGCCGGCCGCGGCGCCGTGCGCGGGCTCGAGCGCGTCCGCGCGATCGTCACGCCGCTGACGTCGGATCGCGTCCTCTCCGACGACATCGCCCGCCTTGCCGACGCGATCGCCGCCGGCCACTTCACCGTCGCCACCGGGAGTCCGTCGTGAGCGCGACCGTGGCCGGTCCGCGGCCCGTCCGCGCGCCGAGGGGCACGGCCATCAGCTGCAAGGGCTGGGCGCAGGAAGCGGCGCTGCGGATGCTCATGAACAACCTCGACCCCGAGGTGGCCGAGCGTCCGGACGACCTCGTGGTGTATGGCGGGACCGGGCGCGCCGCGCGGAGCTGGGAGGCGTTCGACGCGATCGTGCACGCGCTCCGCGCGCTCGAGGACGACGAGACGCTCCTCGTGCAGAGCGGCAAACCGGTCGCCGTGTTCCGGACTCAGCGCGCCGCCCCGCGCGTGCTCATCGCCAACTCGAACCTCGTCGGTCGCTGGGCGACGTGGGAGCATTTCCGCGAGCTCGAGCGCCGCGGCCTCATGATGTACGGCCAGATGACCGCGGGGTCGTGGATCTACATCGGGACCCAAGGCATCCTCCAGGGCACCTACGAGACCTTCGCCGAGGCAGCCCGCCAGCACTTCGGCGGGTCGCTGCGCGGCACGGTCACCCTGACCGCCGGCCTGGGCGGGATGGGTGGGGCCCAGCCACTGGCCGTGACGATGAACGACGGCGTGTGCATCGCCATCGAGGTGGACGAGGCGCGGGCACGCC
>DASTSX010000231.1:0-4125 GCA_035760455.1 Gemmatimonadaceae bacterium
CACCATCGAGTGGGAATGACGTGAGCGATGGGCCCGCGGGTCGGTCGTGTCACCGGCCTCGACGTCCGACGCCCGCGAGCGTCAGACGCCCTTCTCCTTCAGCAGGTCGAGGAACTGTACCGGCTCGGTGAGACCGAGCAACCGCTGGGGCACGTCCGGCTCCTTGGAGAACTGCGCGATCTTGCCGAGCACCGGCAGGTACTGGTTCGACACCTCGAGGGGCGGCGCGACGATGAGGAAGAAGAAGTTGACCGGCTTCTCGTCGATCGCCTTGAAGTCCAGCCCGCGCGCCTTGCGCCCGAACGCCACGCGCAGCTTGCTCACGACGAGCGACCGGCAGTGCGGGATGGCGATGCCCCGACCGATCCCCGTCGAGCCGAGGTTCTCGCGGCGCTTCAGCATCTTGTACAACATCCCTTCCGACTTGTCGTCCAGCTTGAGGAGAGCGATGAGCTCCTTGAGGATGTCGTCCTTGGTCTCGCCCTCGAGCTCGAGCTTGATCGCGTCTTCGCTGAAGAACTCGCGCAGTTCCATGCTGGCTGGATCCGGTGCTGGCCGTGCGTGACGGGAGCCGATGGCGCGGCGACCATCGGCGGGGGCGGTCATGGTCGAGCCGAGGAAGCTACCCCGCGACGACGCGGATTGTCAAACGTCGACGTTGCTTGCACTTCCGAGGCTCGGTAGCTTTCGAGGATGCGCTTCCCGTTCCGTCTCGATGCCGACGTGCCACTCTATCTGGCACCGATGGCGGGCGTCTCCGAGTCGCCGTTCCGGCGGCTCTGCCGCCAGCACGGGGCCGACGTGGTCGTGACCGAGTTCCTCTCCGCGGAGGGCATTCGTCGGGAGAACGAAGCGACGCTGCACAAGCTCGCTTTCGGGCCCGACGAGCGGCCGATCGGCGTGCAGATCTTCGGCGCCGATCCGGGTGCGATGGGTGAGGCGGCGCGCTTCGTCTCCGACGTGTTCCAGCCGGAGTTCATCGACATCAACTTCGGTTGTCCGGTGAAGAAGGTCGTGCGCCGGAACGGGGGCTCTGGCTGTCTCCGCGACCTCGACCTCGTCCAGCAGGTCATCCGCGCCGTCGTGAGCGCAACGCACCTGCCCGTCACGTGCAAGATCCGCAGTGGCTGGAACGAGGAGATGCGCGATCCGGTGCAGATCGCGCTCCGCTGCCAGGACGCCGGGGTCAGGGTGCTGACGCTGCACCCGCGCACGCGCACGCAAATGTACAGCGGGCACGCGCGCTGGGAGGAGATCGCCGCCGTCGTCGCCGCGCTCGACATCCCCGTGCTCGGCAACGGTGACATCAAGGTCGCCGAGGACGCGATCCGCATGCGCGAACAGACCGGCTGCGCGGGGGTCATGATCGCGCGCGGGTCGTACGGCCAGCCGTGGATCTTCGACCAGGTGAAGGATCTTCTCGCCGGCCGACCCACGCGGCCGGCGCCGCCGATCGAGCAGCGGTTCGCCATCGCGCTGCACCATGCGCGCATGGTGATGGAGTACGAGACGGATCCGCGCGGAGCGGCGATCGAGTTCCGCAAGCACCTCGGCTGGTACGCCAAGGGGCTGCACGGCGGCGCGGAGCTGCGGAAGCGTCTGTATGCCGTGACCTCGTTCTCCGAGATCGAGGGGATCTTCGGCGACTACCTCGCGAATCGCGAGCGCTACGCGGCCGCGGCCGGCCGCGACGGCGAGGACGACGACCGCTCCTTCGAGGCCACGGCGGCGTGAGGCGCGAGCGCGTGCGCGACCTGCTGGGCAGGGTCGCGGACGGCTCGGTGCCCGTGGACGTCGCGCTCGCGTCGCTCGCGCAGGAGCCCGCCGAGTCGCTCGGCTTCGCGACGATCGACCATCACCGTGCGCTCCGACAGGGATTCCCCGAAGTCGTGTACGGGGCGGGGAAGACGAGCGAGCAGCTGGTGGCGATCACGCAGCGGATCGCCGAGCGCGGCGACGGCGTGCTCGCCACCCGTGTCGCCGACGAAGCGGTCGGTCAGCTCCTCGCCGCGCTGCCCGGCGCGCAGCACAACGCGCTCGCGCGCACCGTCATGCTGCGCGCCGCGCAGCCTCCTGCGACGGCGCGGGGCACGGTGCTCATCGTCACCGCCGGAACGAGCGATCTCCCGGTCGCCGAAGAGGCGGCGGTCACGGCGGACGCGATGGGGTGCGTGGCCGATCGGCTCACCGACGTCGGTGTCGCCGGAATCCACCGGCTCCTGTCGAGCCGCGGTGCGCTCGAGCGGGCCGCCGTCGTCATCGTCGTCGCCGGTATGGACGGCGCGCTCGCGTCGGTGGTCGGCGGACTGGTGCGCGTCCCCGTGATCGCCGTCCCGACGAGCGTGGGATACGGCGCCGCCTTCGGTGGAATCGCGCCACTCCTCACCATGCTCAACAGTTGCGCGGCCGGCGTCACCGTCGTCAACATCGATAACGGGTTCGGCGCGGCCGTGGCCGCTGCCCGCATCCTGCACGGCTCGACGGACTAGCGTCGCCCGGCCCCGAGCCGACGGCCCCTCAACCCCGCACCGCCCTCGATGCTGCTCGCCGCAGCTCTTCTCGCCGCGCTCGCTGCCATCGCCGTGGCGGTGGCCGCGATGCGTCAGTCGGCGCGGGCACGGAAGGAGCTGGAGGGCGCACGAAGCCGCCTGGCGCGGATCGATGCCGAGCTGCCCCGGGCCGAGCAGCATCCGACCGTGGGAGCAAAAGCGCTGCGGCGCGACGTGCGGGTGTCGTTCGAGGTGAGCGAGGCGCGAGCCGATCGCGCCGTCATCGTGCAACTGCTGATCGACTTCCGCGACGTGTCGGGTGCCGAGGAGGCAATCTTCTGGCGGTGGATGCCGGAGCGCGATTCGCTCGCACCCGCCGTGTGGTCGTCCGAGGGCACTCGCCCGTCGTTCTTCAGCATCACCGAGTGGGCGCCGCTGGTGCAGTGGTCGGCCGAGGGCGGCGTGGTCCAGACGGTCGGACACGAGGAGACGGTGCACGTGGGGGCAGCGCCGATCCGCCGTGGCGAGGTGCTGATGGGCGTCCTGAGCCTGACGCACCGGACCGGATTGGGGTGGAGCAGGGCGTCGCTCCGCGACTGGCTGCCGCGGCTCGCCGACCAGCTGGGGACCGTCCAGGAGCTCGTGGACGTGCGGCGGCGCTACGGGCGCCACATGCGTCAGGGTCAGGCGCTGCTCGACGCGGTGCAGCGGCTGCAGGGGCACAGCACGGGCGAGGGGCTCGCGCGGGCGTTCTGCGACACCGCGCTCGACGTCTCCGGGGCTCGCGCGGCCGCGCTGGTCCGGTGGTCCTCCGAGGCCGACGCGGGCGAGCTCGCCTTCGCCACCGACGGCGCGGGCCTGCGAGTGCCGGCGGCGATCGATGCCACGAGCATCGTCGCCGAGGGGTGCCGCGCGGGGACGCTTCTGGTGCTGGAAGACTCGCGCACCGCGACGGTGGGGCGCGCCCTCTACGGTGTGCCGCGCACGATCCAGGAGCCCGGCTCCGTGGCGATCGTCCCGCTCGTGAAGGACGGGCGGACGCTGGGGGCTCTGGTCCTGGAGGCCGCCGAGGTGAAGGCGCTGACCCTCGAGGACGCGCGCCCGCTGACGGTACTGGCGGCGGTCGGAACCAGCTCACTCGAGCTCGTCTGGCAGTTCGCCGAGGTGGACAAGCGCGCGCGCACCGATCAGCTGACCGGGCTCTGGAACCGACACCACTTCGGCGAGCAGCTTCAAAGGACGTTGAACGAGGCGGATCGGTATGGGACGCAGGTGTCGCTCGTGCTCGTCGACATCGATCACTTCAAGCGCGTGAACGACACTTGGGGCCACGAGGCCGGGGACGCCGTGCTGCGCCAGGTCGCGCGCATCCTCCAGGAGGGCGTTCGCTCGGTCGACATCTGTGTTCGGTACGGGGGCGAGGAGATCGCGCTGTTGCTCGCCCAGACGGACAGCGACCATGCGGTGGAGGTCGCCGAACGGCTGCGGGCCCGGATCGCCGCGCAGCCGATCCGGCACGGGCTGGCTGACATCCCGGTGACCGCCTCGTTCGGCGTGGCGACGTATCCCGAGACGGTGAAGGTGCGGGATCAGCTCTTCCCGGCGTCGGACAAGGCGCTCTACATCGCCAAGCACG
>DASTSX010000232.1:0-8001 GCA_035760455.1 Gemmatimonadaceae bacterium
GGGACTCACGCAGTATCGCGCGGACTACGCCGAGTACTACGAGCACTGCAAGCATCCCGACTCGCCGGCGATCCGGGTGTCGTCGCCGAGCGTGATCCTCATCCCTGGAGTCGGGATGGTGGCGTGGGGCAAGTCCAAGTCGGAGAGCCGCGTGACGGCCGAGTTCTACAACGCGGCGATCGGCGTGATGCGTGGTGCGGAGCGAGTGAGCCGCTACATCGCGCTCGATCGACAGGAAGCGTTCGACATCGAGTACTGGCTGCTCGAGGAGGCGAAGCTCAAGCGCATGCCGGCGGAGAAGCCGCTCGACCGGCAGGTGGTGGTCGTCGTCGGCGCGGGGAGCGGGATCGGGCGCGGCCTGCTCGCGCGGCTGGTGAGCGAGGGGGCGAGCGTCGTCGCCGTGGATCGCGACGCCGAAGGCGCGCAGGGCGCCGCCGACGAGCTGCAGAAGAAGGTCGGGATGGGGATCGGCGTCGCCGGCACGGGCATCTCGGGCGCGGGGCAGGTCGTCGGGCTCGGCGCGGACATGACCGATCGCGCGGTGGTCCGACAGGCGTTGAGCGAGGCGATTCTCGCCTACGGTGGCGTCGACCAGGTCGTCGTCACGGCGGGCTACTACCCGAACCCGGATGAGAAGGGCGAGGTCGGCGACCACGAGTGGGCCCGCGCCTTCGCGATCAACGTGACGGGACCCTACTTCGTGGCCGACGAGGCGTATCGGATCTGGAAGCAGCAGGGCCTCGAAGGGAGCCTGGTGGTCTGCACGAGCGTGAACGGGGTGGTGCCGAAGGCGGGCTCGTTCGCCTACGACACCAGCAAGGCGGCGGCGAACCACCTCGTCCGCGAGCTCGCGGTGGCGTACGCGCCGCTCGTCCGCGTGAACGGCGTCGCGCCGGCCACGGTGATCGAAGGGTCGTCGATGTTCCCGCGCGAGCGCGTGCTCGCCTCACTCGCCAAGTACAAGGTGGAGCACGATCCGGGGGCGAGCACGGAGGAGCTGCGCGATCGGCTCGCCGCCTTCTACGCGAAGCGCACGCTCACCGGGAAGCCGGTGACGCTCGACAGCCAGATCCGTGCGATCACCGCGTTCCTCAACGGCGACTTCAGCAAGACGACGGGACAGATCGTGAACGTGGACGGCGGACAGGCGGCGGCCTTCCTCCGCTGACGGCTCCGCCGATGAGCCAGGTCGTGCTCCGCGCGACGGACGTGACCAAGGCGTACGCCGGCGTGCAGGCACTCAAGCGGGCATCGCTCGAGCTGCACGCCGGCGAGGTGCACGCGCTCGTCGGCGAGAACGGGGCGGGGAAGTCGACGCTGATCAAGATCCTCACCGGCGCGGTGCAGCCGGATTCCGGCGAGATCACGCTGGACGGTGAGCCGCTGCCGCGACTCACGCCCGCCACGGCCAAGGCGCTCGGCATCGCGGCGATCTATCAGCAGCCCGCCCTGTTCGGCGAGCTGACCGTGGCGGAGAACATCGCGCTCGGGCTCGAGCGCACGGGAAGATGGGGGCGCGTGGACTGGCGCGCGCGACACCGCCGCGCGCAGGAGCTGCTCGCGCGGGTGGGGGCGCGGATCGATCCCGAGACGGATGCGGGCGAGCTGAGCATGCCGCAGCAGCAGCTCGTCGAGATCGCGCGTGCGCTCGGCGCCGACGCGCGCGTCCTGATCCTCGACGAGCCGACGGCGTCGCTCTCGAAGGAGGACACGGACAACCTCTTCCGCGTCGTGCGGGAGCTGCGCGCGCACGGGGTGGGGATGATCTACATCTCCCACCGGCTCGAGGAGCTTCCGGTGATCGCCGACCGCGTCACCGTGCTGCGCGACGGCAACACGATCGCGACGCGCGACATGGCCGACGTCAACCGCGAGCAGCTCATCCAGATGATGGTCGGCCGCGAGCTCTCCGCCGTGTTTCCGAAGCGCACGGTGGCGCAAGGCGAGACTGTGCTGGAGCTGCGCGGCGTCGGCTGCCGAGCGTCGGCGGTGAGCGACATCACCCTGAGCGTGCGGGCCGGCGAGATCGTCGGGCTGTCGGGGCTCGTCGGCGCCGGCCGATCCGAGCTGGCCCGGACGATCTTCGGGCTCACGCCGGCCGATCGCGGTGAGATCCTCGTGCGCGGCAAGCGGGTGCGGATCGGCTCGCCCGCCGACGCGATCGCCAACGGCATCGCCTACGTGCCCGAGGACCGCCGGCGGCACGGCGTGGTGCTCGAGATGCCGGTGAGCGAGAACGTGACGCTCGCCGCGCTCGGCAACCTGTCGCGGTTCGGCGCGCTGGACTTCCGTCGCGAGCGCGAGCTCGCGGCCGACTACACGCGGCGGCTCGGCGTGAAGACGGCGTCGATCCGCTCGCTGGTCTCCACGCTGTCGGGAGGCAACCAGCAGAAGGTGGCGCTCAGCCGGTGGCTGCTGACCAAGCCCACCCTGCTCGTGCTGGACGAGCCGACCCAGGGCATCGACGTGGGCGCCAAGTCGGAGATCCACGAGCTGATGATGGAGCTCGCGGAGGAAGGAGTCGCGATCCTGATGATCTCCTCCGAGCTGCCGGAGATCCTGGGGATGAGCGACCGGATCGCGGTGATGCCTGGCGGCACGATCGTCCGCGTGCGCGATCGTGCCGATGCGACCCCCGAGCGCGTCCTCGCGCGGGCGCTCGGCGAGCAGACAAGCGAGTTCCGCACGCTCGCCGCGGCGGGCGGCGTCGTCCCGTGAGCAGCGCGCTGACGGTGGCGCTCGGTCGGCACAAGCGCGAGCTGCCCCCGGCGGTGGCGCTGCTCGCCGTGCTGCTCGCGGTGCTCGTGACGGCGCCCTCGTTCTTCGGCGCGTCGAACCTGCGGGATCTCGCGGTGATCAACGCGCCGGTGCTGATCGTCGCGCTGGGGATGACGCTCGTCATCCTCGTCGGCGAGATCGACATCTCGGTCGGCTCGCAGTTCGCGGTCTGCAGCGTGGTCGCCGGCCTGTTGAGCAAAGCGGGCGTGCCGATCGCGCTCGTGCCGGTCGTCGTCGTGGCCGTCGGGGCCGGGATGGGCGCGGTGAACGGCTTCCTCGTCGGCACGCTCGGTCTGCCGTCGATCATCGTCACGCTCGCCATGCTGGTGGCGTGGCGCGACGCGCTGCGCTGGGCGACGGAGGGCGCGTGGGTGCAGGACCTGCCGGCGAGCTTCCAGTGGTTCGGGCTCGCGCCGGCGGTGGCGCAGACGCTGATCGTCGGCGTCGCCATCGGCGTGCTGGCGCTCGCCGGGTGGGCGCTGCGCAACCTGAGCGCGGGCCGCAGCCTGTACGCCGTCGGCTCGGACGAGGAGGCGGCGCGGCTCGCCGGCATCGAGCCGAAGCGCGTGGTGTTCGGCGTCTTCACCGCGACGGGTGCGCTCGTCGGCCTCGCCGCGGTGCTCAACGCCGTGCGGTTCAACGCGGTGCCGAGCAACTCCGGGCTCGGGCTCGAGCTCACCGCCGTCGCAGCAGTCGTGGTCGGCGGGACGGCGATCACGGGCGGCCGCGGCACGGTGCTCGGCACACTCATCGGCGTGCTGCTGCTCGGCACGATCGGCACGGCGATGACGTACGTCGGCATCAGTCCGTTCTGGGCGAAGGCGATCCAGGGCCTCATCATCCTCGCCGCGCTCGTCGCCGATGCGGCGCTCGCGCGATTCGAACGTCATGGCAGTCTCTTCGGTCGCCGCGCCGTCGCCGCCCGCTGAGGGCGCGGCGCGCGCGCCGCTCGCCGAGCGGATCTTCCCCAACAACGAGTGGGTGCTGCTCGTCGTGATCGTCGTCGAGTGCCTCGTCTTCGGGATGACGGGGCACAACTTCGCGACGGCCGGGAACGCGTTCGAGATCACGCGGCTCGGCGTGGAGATCGGACTTCTCGCGCTGGCGCTGACGCCGATCATCGTCACCGGCGGGATCGACCTCTCCGTCGGCTCGATGATGGGGCTCGCCGCCGTCGTCCTGGGATGGCTCTGGCGCGACGTCGGGTTGCCGATGCCCGCGGCCGTCGCGCTGACGCTGCTGCTCGGTGTCGCCGGCGGCGCGATCAACGCGGCGTTGATCACGCGCCTCAAGTTCCCGCCGCTCATCGTCACGCTCGGCACGCTGTCGCTCTTCCGTGGAATCGCCGAGGGGGTGACGGGCGGCATCCAGCACTACTCGGGGTTCCCGGCGTCGTTCCTGCACCTCGGCCAGGGCTACGTGGGCGGCGCGGTGCCGACGCAGCTCTTCATCTTCGCCGCCGCAGCGATCGCGGCGGCGTGGTGGCTTCACCGGACGAGCTTCGGCCGCGCGCTGTACGCGATCGGCCACTCGGCGGAAGGCGCGCGGTACGCCGGCATCCCCGTGGCGAGGCGGCTCGGCGCGGTGTACGTGCTGTCGGGGCTCGCCGCGAGTCTGGCGGCGGTGATCTACGTCGCCCACCTGGGGCAGGCCAAGTCCGACGCCGGCACCGGCTACGAGTTGATGGCGATCACCGCGGTGGTGCTCGGCGGCGCGTCGATCTTCGGTGGACGCGGGACGATCCTCGGCACCGTGCTCGGACTCCTCAGCATCGTGCTGCTGCAGAACGGGCTGCGGCTCACCGGGCAGCCCGCCGAGCTGTCGGGGATCCTCACCGGCGTGCTGCTCGTCGCCACGATCATGGTGGACCTGCTGTCGCGGCGGGCGAAGTCGCGTCCCTCTTTCACCACATCACTCGCAACGGAGCAGACCGACGTGCGCAACTCCCAGGTAGGCATCCTGAGTGCAGTCATTCTCGCCGGCGCGCTCATCGTGGCGGCGAGCAACTGGATGCTGGTCGACTCCCTGCGGCAGGAGTTGCGCGGCGGGGCGCCGGGCAGCGCCGCGACGGCAGGAGCGACGACGGCGTCGGCCTCCGCGAAGGCGAGGCCGGTCGTGGCGCTGATGCCCAAGGCGAAGGGCGATCCCTACTTCATCAGCGCTCGCAAGGGCGCCGACTCGGCGGCGTCGGCGCTGAACGTCGAGCTGCTCTGGGACGGGCCGACCGACCTGGATCCGGCCAAGCAGAACGAGGTGGTCGAGGCCTGGATCACGCGCGGCGTGAACGCGATCGCGGTGAGCGTGGAGAACAAGGAGGCCATCTCGACCGTGCTGCGGAAGGCGCGGCAGCGCGGCATCAAGGTGGTGACGTGGGACGCCGACTCGGAGAAGGACGCGCGCGACTTCTTCGTCAACCAGGCGACGCCGCAGGGGATCGGCTACACGCTCACCGACGAGGCGGCCCGGATCATGGGCGGCCAGGGCGAGTTCGCGATCATCACCGCGAGCCTCAGTGCGGCCAACCAGAACGAGTGGATCAAGTACATCCGCGAGCGGCTCGCGAAGTATCCGGGGTTGAAGCTCGTGGCGATCCAGCCGAGCGAGGGAGACCGCGACCGCGCGTTCGCCGAGACCCAGACCGTGCTCAAGGTGCATCCGCGGGTGAAGCTCATCATGGCGATCGCCGCGCCCGCCGTGCCGGGCGCCGCCGAGGCGGTGAAGCAGTCGGGGCGCACCGACGTGAAAGTGACCGGGCTTTCGCTGCCCAACATGTGCCGGCCGTACATCAAGTCCGGCGTGATCGAGAGCATCGTCCTGTGGAACACGATGGACCTCGGCGCGCTCGCGGTCCGCACGGCGGAGGCGCTGACGACGGGCGAGCTCAAGGCCGGTGACACGAAGCTCGACGCCGGCAAGCTCGGGACGTTCGAGGTCGTCGGCGACGAGGTGCGGCTCGGCGCGCCCTTCGTCTTCAACAAGACGAACATCGACAACTTCAACTTCTGATCGATGGCCGCCACCGCGCTGTTCGTCCCGTGCTACATCGACCAGTTCTATCCGCACGTCGCCATCGCGGCGCTGACGGTGCTGGAACGGCTCGGCGTGGAGGTGGACGTGCCCGAGGGCGCGGCATGCTGCGGGCAGCCCTCGGCGAACGCGGGGTTCGAGCGTGCGGGCCACTCCACGATCGAGCGCTTCGTCGACGTGTACGCCGAGTACGACCGGATCATCGTGCTGTCCGGGAGCTGCGCGGTGCACCTGCGGTTGCACGCGGGGGAGGTGGTAGCGCACGGCGGGCGCGCCGACACTGCCGGCGCACGCGTGGCCGAGCGCACGACGGAGTTCTGCAGCTTCCTGCACGACGAGCTCGGCGCCGACGCGCTGGCCGCGCTGGGCGCGACGTTCGCGGGGCGCGTCGCGGTGCATCTGGGCTGTCACGGGCTGCGCGGCCTCGGACTGGCCAGGCCGAGCGAGCTCCAGATCCGCCCGTTCGACAAGGTCCGCACGCTGCTCGCCGCCGTGCGCGGGCTGGAGATCGCGGAGCTGTCGCGCCCCGACGAATGCTGCGGCTTCGGCGGGACGTTCGCCGTCGGCGAGCCGGCAGTCTCGGTGAAGATGGGCCGGGACCGGCTGCGCGACTTCGCCTCCCACGATGCGCAGGCGGTGGTATCGACGGACATGTCGTGTCTCATGCACCTCGACGGTCTCGCACGGCGCGAGCGCCTCGCGATGCCGATGTATCACGTGGCCGAGGTGCTGGCCGGCACGGCGCGGCCGCGATGACCCAGCGCTCGTTCGAGCTCCCGGTGCTGGCGGCGCGGGAGCCGGTCGATCATGCGAAGGCCGCGGCGGCGTTCAACGCCGACGTCGCGCGGACGGACTGGCACGACGAGGCGCTCTGGTTCGTGCGCACGAAGCGCGACCGCGCGGCGGCGTCGGTGCCCGAGTGGGAAGCGCTGCGCGACCGCGCGTCGGCGATCAAGGAGCACGCGCTCACCCACCTCGACGAGTACCTCGTGCAGTTCGAGGAGAACGCGGTGCGCAACGGGATGCAGGTGCACTGGGCACGCGACGCCGACGAGCACAACCGCATCGTCCACGGCATCCTGGTTGGTGCAGGGGTCCGTCGACTCGTGAAGAGCAAGTCGATGCTCACCGAGGAATGCGGGCTGAATCCCTACCTCGAGGAGCGCGGCATCGAGGTGATCGACACCGACCTCGGCGAGCGCATCGTCCAGCTTCGTGGGGAGGGGCCGAGCCACATCGTCCTGCCCGCGATCCACCTCAAGAAGGAGGAGGTGGGGGACACCTTCCACGAGCATCTCGGCACGCCGGCGGGACTCGCCGATCCGGGTGCGCTCGCGGCGGCGGCGCGCGAGCACCTGCGCGCGCACTTCCTCGCGGCGGACGCGACACTCACGGGGATGAACTTCGCCGTCGCCGAGAGCGGCGGCTTCGTCGTGTGCACGAACGAAGGGAATGCCGACCTCGGGATGGCGCTCGCGCCCGTGCACATCGCCTCGGTGGGGATCGAGAAGATGATCCCGCGCGTGGCCGATCTGCCGGTCTTTCTGCGGCTGCTGGCGCGCAGTGCCACGGGGCAGGCGGTCACCGTGTACACGACGCACGTCCACGGCCCGCGCGTCGGGCAGGCCTTGCACGTGGTGCTGGTGGACAACGGGCGGACGCGCCAGCTGGCGCGCGAGGAATTCTGGACGTCGCTCAAGTGCATCCGCTGCGGCGCGTGCATGAACACCTGCCCGATCTACCGCCGCTCCGGTGGACACAGCTACGGGTCCACCGTGCCGGGTCCGATCGGCTCGGTGCTGACTCCGGGGCTCGATCTCGAGCGCTATGCCTCGCTGCCGTTCGCCTCCACGCTCTGTGGCTCCTGCACGGCGGTATGCCCGGTGAAGATCGACCTCGACGCGCAGCTCTTCCGCTGGCGCCAGCGGGTGGTGGAGGCGGGACACGCGTCCGCGGTGAAGAAGGCGACGATGACGGCGTCCGTCCGGGTGTTCGACCGGCCGCGGCTCTTCCGTGCCGCGGGAGCGCTGGCGCGATTCGGTCTGCGGATCCTCCCCGGTCCGCTCGCTCGGCTGGCCGGCGGACCGTGGGCGCGCACGCGAGAGCTGCCCGTGCCGCCCGCCCAGAGCTTCCGCGCGCGGTACCGCGCGCACCGGCGCGGAGCGGCGCGATGAGCGCGGAGCCGGTCCACGCGCG
>DASTSX010000233.1:0-3529 GCA_035760455.1 Gemmatimonadaceae bacterium
CGCGAACGCGAGCGCGACCCAGAGCCCGACGAGCAGCCCCATGGCGACGGCCGTCGGCTCGGCGGTGACCGTGACGTCCACGGGGAGGAAGTCGGTGAGCACGTTGGGCAGCCCGAATTGCAGCGCGACGCCGAGCAGCGCGCCGAACGCGGCGCCGATGAGCCCCATCGCGGCGGCCTGCAGCAGGTAGATCGTCAGGACCTGCCGGCTGGTCGCGCCGAGGCATCGCAGGATGGCGACGGTGTCGATCTTCCGCATGACGAAAGCGTTCACGCCGCTCGCCACGCCGATGCCGCCGAGCAGCAGCGCGACGAGGCCGATGACGCCGAGGAAGTCGCGGAGCTGGTCGATCGACTCGGTGAGATTGGACTCCGTCTGGGACGGGGTGCGGTACCGGATGCCCGCCTGCTGCAACCGGGGCCGCATGCGGTAGATGAACCGCTGCAGCGGAAGCTGCGGCGTGAGCTTGACGACGGTCTGATGCTCGACGCGGCTGCCGAACGTCAGCAGGCCCGTGTCCTTGATGTAGCGTTCGGGGATGTACACGCGGGGCCCCATCGCGGCGGCGGCCACGGCGACGTCGCCCGGCACGTTCACGAGCGTCCCCGTGATCACGAACTTCGCGAAGCCCAGGGTGAGCGTGTCGCCGACGCGCGCGTCGAGTGCGACGAGGAGCGTGGGATCGACCAGCGCGTTGCGCCCCGACTGCAGCTGCTCCCACTGGCCCACCGGCGACGTCGTGATCTCCCCGTAGAACGGGTAGCCCGGCGTGACCGCGCGGATCTGCGCGAGGCGAGTGCCGCCGGTGCGCTGCGCGAGCGCCATCGAGGCGAAGGTCGAGACCTGCGCCAGCCCGACTCCCTCCCGGTTGAGGGAATCCAGCGCGAGGATGATCGGGCGCGGGTAGTTCTGCTGCCGCGTGGACAGCGCGACGTCGCCGCCGAGCAGGGCGCGCGCCTGCTCGCGCACGCTGCGCTGCGTGTTGCTCGCGAACGAGTCGATCGCGACGAGCGCGGCGACGCCCAGCGAGATGGACGACATGTAGAGCAGGAGGCGCCGCCGCGCGGTGCGGCTCTCGCGCCAGGCGAGTCGAAGGAGCTGAGGGGTTCGCATCGGCGCCTCAGCCCTGCAGCACGCCGGCAGGCGCGGCGCTCGACGACTCGTTCGCGTCGGGCAGCGCGTCCGTCGCCGCGTCGCTGACGACGACGCCGTCGGCGAGCCGGATCACGCGTTGCGCGCGCCGCGCGAGCGCGAGATCGTGCGTGACGAGCACGATCGTCGTGCCGGACTCGCGGTTCAGCGTCTCGAGCAGCTCGACGATCCGTGCGCCGGTCTCGCTGTCGAGGTTGCCGGTCGGCTCGTCGGCGAAGAGCAGACGTGGCGCATTGCTGAACGCGCGGGCGATGGCGACGCGCTGCTGCTCGCCACCCGACAGCTGGTTCGGAAAGTGGTGCACGCGGTCGCCGAGCCCGACGCGGGCGAGCAGCTCGCGCGCGCGCGCCGGGGCGCCGTCGTCGCCGCGCAGCTCCAGCGGCACCTGGACGTTCTCGAGCGCCGTGAGCGTCGGGATCAGTTGAAAGCTCTGGAACACGAATCCAACTTTCGCGCCGCGGAGCTGCGCGCGGCGATCCTCGCTCAGTCGCGTCAGATCCTCGCCGTCGAGCAGGACGGTGCCGTGGGTGGGCACGTCGAGGCCGGCCAGCAGCCCGAGCAGCGTCGTCTTGCCACTGCCCGATGGCCCGACGATCGCGACGAACGCGCCGTCGGGGATGGTGAAGCTCACGTCGCGGAGCACGGCCAGGCGGTGGTCTCCGCTCTGGTATTCCTTCGTCAACTGGCGAGCTTGAAGCATGAGGTCTCTGAAGATGACGGGCGCCGTGCTGCTGAGTGCCCTTGCGATGGCGTGCGGCGGAAGCAGTGCGGCCCGCGACACGGCGTCTACGACGAAGCCGGCGAGGCCGCCGGAAAGTCCCGCCGAGGTCGTCGATACCGTGCCGACGACGCTCGACGACCGTCGGACCATCCTGTTCCTCGGCACATCCCTCACGGCGGGGCTGGGCCTGGACCCGGACAGCGCGTACCCCCAACACATTCAGCGCAAGATCGACGCGAGCGGGCTTCCATACCAGGTCGTGAACGCCGGGGTCAGTGGCGAGACCTCCGCCGGCCTCCTGCGGCGGCTGGACTGGGTGCTGCGTCGTCCGGCCGACGTGATCGTGATCGAGACCGGGGCGAACGACGGACTGCGCGGGCTTCCGGTCGATGCCACGCGCGCCACCATCGGCGAGGTACTGGCCAGAATCCGCCAGGCGCGGCCGGACGCCACGGTGCTGCTCGCGCAGATGGAAGCGCCCCCCAATCTCGGCCAGGAGTATACGTCCACGTTTCGCGCGATGTTTCCCGGGCTCGCGCGCGAGCACGGAGCCACGCTCGTGCCGTTCCTCCTCCAGGGCGTGGCGGGCGAGGCCCGTCTCAATCAGAGCGACGGCATCCACCCGAACAATCAGGGGGAGCGGATCGTGGCCGAGACCGTGTGGCGCGCCCTCCAGCCCGTGCTGACGCGCTGACCGTCGTCAGTGGGACGCGAGCGCCGCCCCGACGAGCACGACCCCGAACCAGAGCGCCGCGCTGGCGGCGGCCGCCGCTCGTCGGCGTCGCCAGCGGCGAGCGCGCACGCCTTCCGCGACGCCGGCGCCATTCGCGGCCGCGTCGTGCCGCAGGACGGCGTCGAGCCGCGCCGTGAGCACGGCGTTGGTCACGAGCAGCGCGACGAGCGCCATCTTCGTCCAGAAGATCCGTGACGCGGCGAACGCCTCGACGTCGGCGAGGAAGAGCATTGCGCCGCTGAGCGTCGCGACGACGAAGGCGATCCAGGTCGGAGTCTGGAGCTGCGCGAGATCGGCCAGATGGCGACGCCGGCCATGCTCGTCGCTCGCATCGAGCCGGAGCGTGGCGCGATCCGCGGCAACGGTGAGTCCCCCGGCGGCGAACAGGCCGCCGAGGTGGCCGAAGAGAGTCAGCGTCGAGAGCAGCGGCGACTGCGCGTAGAGTCGCCGCCACGGCTCGACGAACGCGTCGAGCTGCCCGACGTCGGGGATCGAAAGCACGGCTCCAAGTAGCATGGGTACGACGGGAGGGTCACCCGGCAGACGTACCACCGAGCGCGGTTTATTCCCGTCGGTGTGCCGGCCCGGCGGGAATAGTCGGCCACGTGAAGGCGTCAGCCGAGACGTCAGCCGCGCGCACCGCGCGGCGTGCACTCGACCGACACTTCACCGAGACGCCCCCATGCACCCACCCGCCAGCACCTCCCGCGCGCTGTTCGCCTCGGTCGGTCTGATGGCCGCCATCCTCGTCGCCACGACGATCGTCGCCTGCGACTCGGACGAGGCGACGGCGCCGAAGCCGCCGACGTTCGTCGCGACGTTGAACGGCGCGAGCGAGGTTCCCGCGAAGGCCGTGGCCGGCACGGGAGCCGCCACGATCGTGAAGGAGGGAGGGACCTACACGTACACCGTCACGTTCAGCG
>DASTSX010000234.1:0-10286 GCA_035760455.1 Gemmatimonadaceae bacterium
GGCGCACCTCCTCGACGTACGACGTCGTCCCGAGCACCGCGCCGCCCATCACGTCGTGATGGCCGTTCAGGAACTTCGTCGTCGAGTGGATCACCACGTCCGCACCGTGCTCCAGCGGCCGGAAGTTGATCGGGCTCGCGAACGTCGAGTCGACGACGAGCGCGAGCCCGCTCTCGTGCGTGAGGTAGCTGAGCGGCCGCAGGTCGATGACGCGGCACGTCGGGTTCACCGGCGATTCGAGGAAGACGGCACGCGTCTCCTTGCGCAGGCGCTTCCGCCAGCCGCGCGCCTCGAACGGATCCACCAGCGTCACGTCGATCCCGAGCGCCGTGAACTCCTCCATGAGGAGCCGCTGCGTCGCGCCGTAGACGTCGCGGCACGCCAGCAGGTGATCCCCCGGCCGGAGCAGCGCCATGAGCGCGCACGCCGTGGCCCCCATCCCGCTCGACAGCACCACCGCCGCCTCGGCGCCCTCGAGCGCCGCGAGCTTCTTCTGCACGACGTCCGCGTTCGGCGTGTTGCCGTGTCGCGGATAGCGCGCCCCGTCGCCCGCGCCCATCTCCTGCACGAAGTTGACGCTCTGGTGGAGCGGCGTGACGACGGGCGCGTCGGCGTCGTGCGCGGGCTCGCCGGCGTGCACCGCGAGCGTCGGGAGCGAGTACGTGCGCGTGCGTCTGGTCGAGGACACGGCAGGAGAGGAAGGTCGCCGAGTCAGGCGAAGTGCCCGCGGCGCGTGTGCGAATCCAGATCGGGCTTCACCACCCTCACCAGCTCAGACGGCGATGCGCCCGCGATGTCACGGAGCACCACGTCGCCCCGCTGCACCGAGTCGTCCACCACCACCGTCGCCAGCTCCTGCCGGCGCGGTCCGTAGACCCACGCGAGCTCGCCGTCCACGAGCAGCCGCGACTGCGCCTCCGTCGGGCTGAGGCGCACCTGCGGCCCGCGATCCGGATCGGACATCCGGGTCGCGATGAACTGCGCGACGCGCAGCGGCCGGTTGCGCCGATCCTCAGTCATGCCGGATGCCGATCCCGCCCACCGCGATGTAGCCGTCCTCAGTGCGCATGACGAGCCGCCGCCGGTGCAGGGCGTCCAGCGCCGCCTCGCAGTCCGCCTCCCCGGTGCCGAGCGCGCTCGCCAGATCGGCCGGTGCCGTGCGACCCAGCTCGTACACCTTCTCCCACACCACGCGCTCCCCGTCGTCCACCGTGCCGACCACCTTCGCCCCGTCGTCGGTCTCGAGCACGAGGGCGAGCCCGTGACGCTCGAGCACCGTCTCGATCGCGTCCCAATGATCGTCGTTCACGCCGCGGAAGAGGAAGTACGCCTCGCGCTCCGTGCGCTCCGCGTTCGCGTAGCGCAGCAGCAGCTTGGCGATCACCTCGTCCGCGCACGAGAAGTCGATCATCCCGACGTGCGAGAAGTCGATCACCGTGAGCGAGCGCTCGCGCGAGTCGGCGAGCAGTGCCTCGATCTGTGTACGCACCGCGGCCCCCGTCGGCCGCGTGACCAGATTGGAATAGAGCTCGCACGACACGGTCTGTCGCAGCACCGAGCTCACGTCGATATGCATCATCATCGCGGGCCCCCGGAGACCCGCTCTGGTATGGTGACCTGTACCTGTGACCCCGGAAACGGAGCCAGCTTCTCCTGGAGCGGTACGTCGTCGTCCCAGCTGGGCACGATCGCGATGCGCGCCGTACCGCTCCGCACGCTGACCTTGCCGTCCCATCGGCCGACGTACCGGCGTACGCCCGCAAGCCCCTGGCCACGACCGGGATCTCGAAACCGGCTGACCCCGCGGACCACCGCTTCCTCCAGCGCCTCGGCGTCGTCCCAGCGATCGGAGCGCACGCGTCCGGGTGCGCTCTCCAGCGACTGCCGGAACCCGCACCCCGCGTCGCATACCGCGATCACCACGACGCGGCGGCCGAGCCGCTTGCGCCACGTGTACGTCTGCACCGCGACCCACCCGCCGCGGCCCGCGTGCTCGACGATGTTCTGACAAACCTCCGACAGCGTCATGGCGAAGCCGACCGTCGCCTTCGCGTCGATGTTCAGCTCCTTCGCGAGGATCTGCTGCGCCTTCTGCTGGATGCGCCCCACGACCTCGTGCACGTCCTCGCTCTTCGTCACGGGCGTGATCTCGAGCAGCACCGTCGATTCGCCGCCCCGCGCCTTCGGCACCGAGCCGTGCAGATCGAACAGCTCCTCCGCGTGACGGAAGAACCCGGTGCGCGCCCAGTACGACGAGGTGTCCTCGTTGTCCGGCGCCGTGAAGCTGGGGCGCTCGAGGCGCGTCTGTCCGAGCGTCAGCAGCGCGGTGAGGCCGTACGGAGAGGCCCAGCGCGTGTGGCGCGCGTCGACGATGACCTTCGCGTCGGAGGGAACGGCCGCGAGCTGGTCCACCACCTGCTCGAACGTGTGATCGTCCAGCGAGGGTGGCACGGTGATGACGCTGGTCACGTGAGGCTGAGCTCTCCGCGCAGGTGGGACGCGAGTCCGGTGACGCCCCGGTGCCCGACGTTACGGGCCGCGGCCAGTCCGGCCGCTTTCATCGCGTCCGCTAACTTATCACCGGCGAGCATCCGGGAGAAATAGGTCGCCCCCCAAACGTCGCCGCAGCCCGTCGGATCGAGTGACTCGTCCACGGGTTCGGCGGGCACGAGCGCCGTCCGCGCCGCGCCGAGCACGCCCGTGCCGCCCCGCGGCGCCGTCGCCAGCCCGCTGCGCGGGGGCAGATCGCCGATCCGGTCGAACCCGGGCGCCGCCACGTAGATCGCGCCTCGCTTCCCCAGCGTGACGAACAGGCACGATACCCCTGCCGCGATGGCGGTCGCCGCGAGGCTCATCGGGTCGGGCGCCACCATCGCCAGCTCGTCCTCGTTCATCTGAAGGAAGTCGAAGCAGCGACACCACTCGGCGACGTCCGCGATCGGCCGCAGCGTCCGCATCCCGTCCGGCTGGACCGCCCACGCCATCATGTGTAGATCGCAGTGGATCGGCCCCGGAAAATTCTGCCGGACCAGCTTCGTCGTCTCGAGGTCGAGCTCCCAGCCGCTCAGGAAGTTGATCAGGAGCGCGTCCAGCCTGGCCTCGTCGAGCAGGGGTTTGAGCGCGAGCCAGCTCCACGCCGGCAGCCCGCCGGTGAGCCGCTCCGTGCGCCGCTCTTCGGAGTGGTACCGCAGCTCGACGCGCTGCGCGGGGTAGGGCACCGCCAGCAGCGAGGCGTCCGGCGCCATGCGCTTGAGCGTGCGCAGGAACTCCCGCGCGCGCGATGCGAGGTCCTCGCCGACCATCATGATCGGTACGATCTCCCAGTCGTCCGGAAGTGCCGCGTCGAGCGCGCTCAGCGAGTAGGTGATCCCGCCCCACTCCTCGACCGGCGCGCTGCGCGTGTCGCGGCCGTGGATCACGTCCCACACGAGACTGCCGATCACGCCGATGCGCTTCCTGCGCGGCGCGCCCTCCACGTCTTCCGGCGACTCCGTTGGCACGTGCAGGCTCACACGCCGCCCAGATGCTGCTGCTTGAAGCTCGCGACCGCGCCCACCACGCCGGCGCTGCCCGGCAGCGTGCCGGAGACGATCCTCGCGGCGCGCACCGCCGGCATGAACGCGCGTCGCCGCACCTCGGCGCGCAGCGGCACGAAGAGCGCGTCGCCGGCTGCCGTCACGCCGCCCGCGACCACGACGGTGTCGGGATTGAAGGTGTTCAGCAGGTTGGCGATCCCGGCGCCGAGGTAGCGCGCCGTGTCGCGCACGATCTCGTTCGCCACCTGGTCGCCCGCCTTCGCCGCATCGTACACGGTCTGCGCGGTGATCGAATCGAGCTTCCCGCCGACCATCCCCGGCATCGCCGACGCGCTCTCCTCGCGTACGAGCACCTCGCGCGCCCGCGTCGCGATCGCCGGTCCGCTCGCATACGCCTCCAGACACCCGTAATTGCCGCATTTGCAATGGCGGCCGTTCAGATCGATCGTCGTGTGGCCGATCTCTCCCGCCATGTCCGACGCGCCGTGGAACAGCGCGCCCTCGAGGATCAGGCCGCCGCCGATGCCGGTGCCGATCGTCAGGCCGATCACGTTGCGCCCGCCCCGCGCGGAGCCCTGCCACCATTCGCCGAACGTCGCGCAGTTCGCGTCGTTGTCGAGCGTCGTCGGAAGGCGCAGGCGCTGCTGGATCCGGTCGCGCAGCGGGAAGTCCTTCCATCCGAGGTTGGGTGCGACGAGCACGATCCCGCGCTCGCGGTCCAGCGGGCCGGGCGCCCCCACGCCGATGCCGATGAAATCGTTCCGCGTCGCCCCCGTCTCGCTGATCGCGTCGAGGAACACTCCTTCCACCAACCCGACGATGCGCTCCGCCACCGCCTCGTCCCCCGCCGCGGGGTTGGTCGGGATCGACCGCATCGCCAGATGCTTCGAGCCGTCCAGCGTCAGCGCGCCGGCCACGATGTTGGTGCCGCCGAGGTCCACCCCGATGATGTACTGCTGCCGCGCGGTGGTCATGCGAGTGCGTCTGGTGTGAGGATGAGCCTGCGCGCCCGCTCGGCCACCAGCTCGGCGCCGAGCTCGCGCATGCAGCGGAAGTGCGTCAGCGGACAACGACGTGGCCCGTGCCGGTGGCAGGGGCGACACGCGAGGGACTCGTGACCGACCACGACGCTCGACGCGGCCAGCGGGCCGAACCCGAACTCCGGCACCGTGGGCCCGAAGATCGCCACCGTGGGCGTGCCCATCGCCGACGCAAGATGCAACGGCGAGGAATCGTTCGTCACTATCACCGCGCAGCGGCCGATCAACTCCGCCGACCCGAGGAGCGGGAGCGCGCCCGTCGCGTCGACGGCGCTCGGCACCGCGGCGCGGATCTCCGCCGCCAGCGGCGCGTCGTCACGTCCGCCGATCACCACGAGCCGGCCCGCGTCCGCGAGCTCCTGAGCGAGCTGCGTGTAGTAAGGCCATCGCTTCGTCGCCCAGACGCTGCCCGGCGCGAGCGCGATCAGCCGCTCGTCCGGCGCGACGCCGGCCCGCCGCAGCAGGTCGTCCACCAGCGCGCGCTCCGCGCTGCCGGGAACGAGCGACGGCTGCGTCTCCTCGCGCGTCGGCTCCCGCCCGTTGGGGCGGGACAACAGCAGCAGCCGCGCGGCGTGGTGCAGGTCGTCGCGATAGGGCACGCGCGTCGTGTACAGCCAGCTGCCCGCCGACGTCGCGAACCCGATGCGCTCGGGCACCCGGGCGAGAAAGGCCAGCGCCGCGCTGCGCAGCGAGCCCTGTGCGAGATACGCTACGTCGTAGCTCGCCGCGCGCAGCCGCCCCGCCATCGTCGTCAGGCCGAACAGCCCCGCGTGTGCCGCGTGCTTGTCGTAGACGATCACGCTGCGCACCGCCGGATGCCCCGTCAGCACCGACGCCGCGGCCGGCGTCGTGACGACGTCCACCGGACCGCGGTGCGCGAGCTGCACGAGCAGCGGCGTCGTGAGGATCGTGTCCCCGAGGAACGACGTCTGGATCACGACCGACGAGGCCACGCGCCGCCTAGTCGACCTGCAGGACCGCGAGAAACGCCTCCTGCGGAATCTCGACCGCGCCCACCTGCTTCATGCGCTTCTTCCCCTCCTTCTGCTTCTCGAGGAGCTTGCGCTTCCGCGTGATGTCGCCGCCGTAGCACTTCGCCAGCACGTCCTTCCGCACCGCCTTCACCGTCGTGCGCGCGATCACCTTCGTGCCGATCGCCGCCTGGATCGCCACCTCGAACAGCTGCCGCGGGATCAGGTCCTTCAGCTTGTCGGCGATCTTGCGCCCCCAGTCGTACGCCTTGTCGCGATGGCAGATCACGCTGAACGCGTCGATCGGGTCGCCGTTGATCAGCATGTCGAGGCGTACGAGGTCGCTCTCGCGATACTCCAGCATGTCGTAGTCGAGCGACGCGTAGCCGCGGCTGATCGACTTGAGCTTGTCGAAGAAGTCGAGGATGATCTCGGCGAGCGGGAACTCCCAGTCGAACTCGACCCGCTGCTGGTCGAGGTACGTCATGTTCTTGTAGACGCCGCGCCGCTCGGTGCCGAGCGACATGATCGGCCCGATGTAGTCCGACGGCGCCATGATGCGCGCCTTCACGAACGGCTCCTCGATCCGCTCGATCACCGCGGCGTTCGGCATCAGCGCGGGGTTCTCGATCAGCTCCATCACGCCGTCGGTCCGGTAGACCTTGTACTCCACGCTCGGCACCGTCTGCACGAGGTCGAGGTCGAACTCGCGCGTCAGCCGTTCCTGCACGATCTCCATGTGCAGCAGACCGAGGAACCCGCAACGGAACCCGAAGCCGAGCGCCGTCGACGTCTCCGGCTCGTAGTTGAGCGAGGCGTCGTTGAGCTTGAGCTTCTCCAGCGCGTCGCGGAGCGTCTCGTACTGCTGCGTGTCCGTCGGGTACATGCCGGCGAACACGAAGCTCCGCACCGCCTGATAGCCCGGGAGCGCCTCCGTCGCGCGATGCTCGGCGTCGAAGATCGTGTCCCCCGCGCGCGTCTCGCTCACCGACCGCACGCTCGCCACGACGTACCCCACCTCGCCCGGGCCGAGCTGGTCGGTCGGCACCTGGCGCAGCTGATTGAACCCGACTTCGTCCACCTCGTAGACGGCCTCGGAAGCGCCGAACGTGATCTTCGTCCCCTTGCGGAGGACGCCGTCCACCACGCGCACGCTCGGGATCGCCCCGCGGTACTTGTCGTAGTACGAGTCGTAGATCAGCGCGCGCAGCGGCGCGTCGGGGTCGCCCTTCGGCGCCGGCACCTTCTCGACGACCGTCTCCAGCAGATCGCTGATGCCGATGCCCGCCTTCGCGCTGACGAGCAGGATCTCCTCCGGGGCGATGCCGAGCAGGTCCGACACCTCCTTGCGCCGGCGCTCCGGCTCGGCGCCCGGCAGGTCGATCTTGTTCAGGATCGGGATGATCTCGAGCCCCGCGTCCATCGCGAGGAACAGGTTGCTCAGCGTCTGCGCCTGGATCCCCTGCGAGGCGTCCACGACCAGGATCGCCCCCTCGCACGCGGCCAGCGAGCGCGACACTTCGTACGTGAAGTCGACGTGGCCCGGCGTGTCGATCAGGTTGAGCTCGTACTCCTGCCCGTTCCGCGCCCGATAGCTCATGCGCACCGCGTTGAGCTTGATCGTGATCCCGCGCTCGCGCTCCAGGTCCAGCGTGTCCAGCACCTGGGCCTTCATCTCCCGCTTCTGGAGCATCCCCGTCTCCTCGATCAGACGGTCGGCCAGGGTGGACTTCCCGTGGTCGATGTGCGCGACGATGCAGAAGTTGCGGATGTGGTCGAGGTTCACGGCGGGAAGGGAGGAGGCGAGAACTGCTTGCAGCCTCGCAATATAGCGAGCGCGCCAAGCGTCCTCGGCCCCAGCCGGGCCGCCGCGGTTGCCCCGGGCCGCCTCGCGGTCACTGCCGTGGCCCGCGCGCCCCGTCTACCTTCCGCGCAGAGCATGGAGTCAACGCGCGCACCTCGCGCCGATCTCTTCGATCCCACCGCGCTGTCGGCGCTGGGGCACTTCGAGATCGTCGCACGCTGGATCGTCGATGGATTTCTGAGCGGACTGCACCGGTCGCCTCGCAAGGGGTTTTCGGTGGAGTTCGCCGATTTTCGTCCCTATCAGCCTGGCGACGACCTCCGCTACGTCGACTGGAAGATCGCCGCCCGCGCAGATCGCTGGGTCGTGAAGCAGTACGAGGAGGAGACCAACCTTCGCGCCACGATCATCCTCGACGTGAGCCGGTCCATGGACTGGCGCGGAGCGGGCGAGGAGCCTCGCCTCACGAAGCGAGCCTACGCCGATCAGCTCGCGGCGGCGCTCGCGCTGCTGCTCCTGCGCCAGCGCGACGCGGTCGGGCTGATCCGCTTCGACGACCTCGTGCGCACCAGCATCCCCCCGCGTGCGCGGAGCGGCCAGTGGCGCCGACTCGTCGCCGCGCTGGCCGAGCCCGGGAACGGGCGCGCCTCCGATCTCGCCGCCGCGCTCGGCCAGGCGGCGCGGCTCGTCACGCGGCGCGGCATGGTGATCCTGCTCAGCGACCTCCTCGTCGACGTCGACGCCGCGGTCCCCGCGCTGCGCGGTCTCCGCGCCGCGGGGCACGACGTGACCGTCCTGCACATCATGGATCCCGCCGAGCGCGACTTCACCCTCGCGGGCGAGGCGCGCTACACGGATCCGGAGTCCCAGCTCGACGTCCCGGCGGCGGCGGCCGACGTGCGCGCGGCCTATCGCACGACGGTGGACCACGTCATCGCCGAGTGGAAGGACCGCCTCGGCGCGCTCGGCGCCGGCTACGAGGTGATCCTCACCGACCAGCCGTACGCGATCCCCCTGCGGCTCGCCTTCGGCGCACGCGAGCGCCGCCCGTGAGCTTCCTCGCGCCGCTCTTCCTCATGCTCGGCGCGGCCGCCGGCGTGCCGCTGCTGCTGCATCTGATGCGGCGCAACATCGCGACGCGCGTCGACTTTCCGGCGGCGCGCTATCTCCTGCGCGCCGAGGCGGAGCACAGCAGGTCGCTCAAGCTGCGCAACCTGCTGCTGATGCTCCTGCGCGTGCTGCTGGTGCTCGCGATCGCCCTCGCCGCCGCGCGACCTTTCCTGCCCGGCCTCGGCGTGGGACATGGTCCCACCGCGGTGGCGGTCGTCGTCGACAACTCGAGCTCGACGACCGCCGTCGTCGGGGGCCGCGCGGTGTTCGATCGCCTGCGCGACGCGACGCGGCAGCTCATCGCCGCGAGCACCACCGAGGACCGGATCTGGCTCGTCACGGCTGACGGGCGTGTCCGAGGCGGCTCCCGCGACGCGCTCCTCGCCGAGGTCGCGCGCATCGCGCCCTCCGAGGGCGCCGGGGACCTCGGGCTCGCGTTGGCGCGCGCCGCCTCGGCGGTGCAGGGCAGCCCACTGCCGGCGCGCAGCGTGGCCGTCGCCACCGACGGCCAGCGCACGTCCTGGGCATCGGCGTCGCGCATCGCGCTCCCGCTCGCGTTGCTTCTGCCGTCGGGCGATCCGCCGGCCAATCGTGCCGTGCTCGCGGCCCGCGCCGAGCCCGCCCGCTGGACGCCGCGCGGCTCGGTGACCGCGCGCGTGGAGACCCGCGACTCCGTCGGCTACCGCATCGTCATCGGCAACCGCACCCTCTCGCGCGGCGCGACCGGGCGGGGCGAGCCGATCGCGCTCCGCGCCAGCCCGCCGGAGCGCGGATGGCAGGCGGGCCGCGTCGAGCTCGAGCCAGACGACTTCCCGGCCGACGACGCGCGGCATTTTGCGCTGTGGGTCGGTCCGCCCCCGTCGGTCGCGGCCGACCCCTCCGCGGGCGCGTTCGCTGCCACGGCGCTCAGCACCCTCGTCGCCGACGGCCGCGCCGCCGCCGGCGGGGCGCTGCGTGTCGCCTCCGCCGACGCGCTTTCCGCGCTCCCCGCGCTCATCGTCCCACCGGCCGACCCGGTCCGGCTCGGCGCCGCCAACCGGGAGCTCGAGCGCCTCGCCGTCCCCTGGCGGTTCGGCACGCTCGATCGCAGTGCCGTGGTGGCGCGCGGCGGGCGGCTCGACGGCGTCGCCGTCACGGAGCGCTACCGGCTCGTGCGCGCTGGCGTCGTACCCTCCGACACCCTCGCCACGGCGGGGGGAGAGCCGTGGGTCGTCGCGGGGGCCGGCTACGTGCTCGTCGCATCGCGGCTCGATCCGGCCGCAACCCAGCTGCCCGTCCGCGCGCCGTTCGTGCCCTGGCTCGCCGACATGCTCTCGCTCCGCCTCGGCGCCCCAGCGGGGGACATCGGCACGCCGATCGACGCGCTCCCGGGCCGGCCGATCCGCCTCCCCGCCGGCGCCGAGACGCTCGAGAGCGTCGGCGGATCTCGCCGATCGATCACCGCCGAGACGATGGAGTCGCCGGAGGAGCGCGGCGTCTGGTTCGTCCTCCGCGGAGGGCGCCGCATCGGCGCGGTCGTCGTGAACGCGCCACCGGAGGAGTCGGTGCTGGAGCGGTGGAACGCTCCCGCCCTCGCCGCGCGACTCGGCGGCGCGACGGCCCGTGCCGCCAGCACCAGCGTCGGGTGGGTCGGCGACACCTACGCGGCCGGCGCGACCCGCCCGGCCGGCGCTCCACTGCTCGTCCTCGCCCTCGTCCTGCTCGCCGCCGAAGCGTTGGCGGTCCGCTCCTCCAGACCGACAGCCGCCTAAGTGTCCCTTCCCAGCCTGCTCGACGCGATCGAGCGCCTGCCGGCGTTCGCCCGCGTGCTCAACACCCTGCCCGC
>DASTSX010000235.1:0-3242 GCA_035760455.1 Gemmatimonadaceae bacterium
TGACGCGGGCCGCGGAGCTGTCGCTCACGATCACCGTGCTCGGCACGGCCGCGCGCCCGCTCGAGCGCACCGCCGCGCGTCCAGGTGACGCGCTGTACGTCACCGGCACGCTCGGTGGACCGGGGGCCGCGCTCGACGCGCTGCTCCGCGGCGCCGCACCGCGAGACGCCGACCGGGCGCGCTTCGCCGCGCCGAGCCCGCGCCTCGCCGAGGCGCGCTGGCTCGCCGAGCGAGGCGCGCACGCCGCGATCGACCTGTCGGACGGGCTCGTCGCCGACGCCGGACATCTCGCCGCCGCGAGCGGCGTGCGCATCGCGCTCGATCTGGCCGCGCTGCCGTGCGTGGACGGCGTCTCGCCCGAGAGCGCCGCCGCGAGTGGCGAGGAGTACGAGCTGCTCGTCGCCGTCCGCGCCGATGCTCCGCTCGACACGGCCGCGTTCCGTGCGCGGTTCGGCATTCCGCTCACCGTGATCGGTCGCGTCGTCGCTGGACGCGGCGTGAGCCTCGAGGGAAGCGCCGCGCGCGTTGACCTGCCCTCCGGGTACGACCACCTTTCGTAGATGCGAACCGTCCTGACGATTCTCTCGGTGTGGTTCGCGACGATCGTGCTCGCGCCGATCGTCATCGTCGCGCGGCTGCTCGGCGTCGAGAAGGGGGAGCACGGCGTGGCCCAATGGTGCATGCGCATGTGGGCGCGCAGCATGCTGGTGGCGGCGGGCGCGAAGGTGGTCGTCCACCACCCGGAGCGGATCCTGCGCGGCCGCGGCGCCGTGTACGCGTGCAACCACGTGAGCTGGTTCGATGTGTTCGCCATCGCGTCGGTGCTGCCCCGGTACACCTTCATCGCCAAGTCCGAGCTGCGGAAGCTGCCGATCTTCGGCTGGGGCGCGGAGTCGGCCGGCGTCGTCTTCCTCACGCGCGACAACCGCAAGTCGGCGTTCGAGAGCTACAAGGGCGCCGCCGAGGAGGTGACGTCGGGGAAGAACGTGGTGGTGTTTCCCGAAGGGACGCGCGGCCGCGAGTACGCGCTGCGCCCGTTCAAGAAGGGGCCGTTCGTGCTCGCGATCGCCGCGCAGGCGCCGGTCGTCCCCGTGCTGGTGTACGGCGCGCGTGAGGTGATGTCGAAGGGCTCCTTCCGCGTCCGGCCGTCCACCGTGCACGTCCATTTCCTCGAGGCGGTGGAGTCGAAGGGGCTCGGCTACGAGCAGCGCCACGTGCTGATGCGCGCCGTGTGGGAGCGCATCGCCACCTGCCTCCGCACGGAGTACGGGGTGACGACGAGCGAGCACCCCATCGCCGAGCCGGTGAGCGAGCTGCCGGCGTAGCGCTCGCTCCGCGGGGTACGGCGGACTGGCGGGCCGGGAGGGGTTATCTTACGGTCTCATCCCACGCCACCCTGAACCAATCGTCATGCCCGCCATCATCGCCGACATCGTCGCCCGCGAGATCCTCGACAGCCGCGGCAATCCCACCGTCGAAGCCGACGTCATCCTCTCCAGCGGCGTCGTCGGCCGCGCCGCCGTGCCGAGCGGCGCGAGCACGGGCGAGCACGAGGCGATCGAGCTGCGCGACAACGACAAGGAGCGCTATCTCGGCAAGGGCGTGCAGATGGCCGTGCAGAACATCACGGAGACGATCGCTCCCGCCCTCGCCGGCGCCGACGCGACGGACCAGATGTCGATCGACGCCTCGCTGATCGAGCTCGATGGCACGCCGAACAAGGGGAACCTCGGCGCCAACGCGATCCTGGCCGTCTCGATGGCCACGGCGCGCGCGGCGGCGCAGGAGCTCGGCCTCCCGCTGTGGCGCTACCTCGGCGGCCCGCTCACGCGCGTGATGCCGGTGCCGATGATGAACATCCTCAACGGCGGCGCGCACGCGACGAACACGGTGGACCTCCAGGAGTACATGATCATCCCCGTCGGCGCCGAGTCGTTCGCCGAGGGGCTGCGCATGGGCACGGAGGTGTTCCACGCGCTGAAGAAGGTGCTCGTGAAGCGGAAGCTGAGCACCGGCGTCGGCGACGAGGGGGGCTTCGCGCCCGACCTGAAGAGCGACGAGGAAGCGATCACCGTCGTGCTGGAGGCGATCGAGGCGGCCGGCTATCAGCCCGGCCAGCAGATCGCGCTCGCGCTCGACTGCGCGGCGTCCGAGCTGTTCAAGGACGGCAAGTACACGTTCAAGAAGAGCGGCGCGGGCACCCGGGACGCGGCGGGCATGGTCGAGCTGTACACGAGCTGGATCGACAAGTATCCGATCGTGTCGATCGAGGACGGGCTGGCCGAAGACGACTGGGACGGATGGAAGCAGCTGACCGAAGCGATCGGCGAGCGCTGCCAGCTCGTCGGCGACGATCTGTTCGTGACGAACACGGAGCGGCTGGCGCGCGGGATCGAGGAGGGAATCGCCAACTCGATCCTCATCAAGGTGAACCAGATCGGCACGCTCACCGAGACGCTCGAGGCGATCGAGATGGCGCGCAGCGCGGGCTATCTCTCGGTGATCTCGCACCGCTCGGGGGAGACGGAGGACACCTTCATCGCCGATCTCGCCGTGGGCACGGGCGCGGGACAGATCAAGACGGGTTCGGCCTCGCGCACCGACCGCGTGGCGAAGTACAACCAGCTGCTGCGCATCGAGCAGCAGCTCGGCGGCGCCGCCGAGTACCCGGGTGGCGCGATCTATGGGATGTAGGGTTCCCCTGTGGTAGCACGCAAGCGATCCGGCGGCGGCCGGGGAGTCAGGCGGCTCCTCGTCGCCGCCGGTGTGCTCGGCGCCCTCTGGTTCGCGATCGAGGGGGGCGAGTACGGCACGCGCGACCTGCTGCGCCAGAGGCAGCGCAAGGCTCGGCTGCAGAGCGCCATCGACTCGGCGCAGCACGTCGTGGACTCGCTGCGCCGCTACAAGCGGCGACTGGAGACGGACCCCGTGCTGCAGGAGCGGATCGCGCGCGAGGAGTTCGGGATGGTGCGCGGGAGGAAAGAGATCCTGTATCGGATCGCGGAAGACAGCGGGAGAGTGAATGGTGAGCGGTGAGCGGTGAGCGGTGAGCAGCTCAAAGCTCAAAGCTCAACGCTCAACGCTCAAAGCTGCTCCTCCCGCGAAACCCCAGCCCTACCGGCCTCGTCTTGTACCCGCACCCCTCACGAGGACCGACATGCAACTCTCCGTCATCACGTTGAACGTGCTGTACGCCGTCATCGGTGTCGTGCTGATGTACGTCTCCTATCGCGCGATCGACC